>PMYY01000177.1 GCA_003170655.1 Nitrospiraceae bacterium | reverse complement strand
AGTCCTATCGGCCTTCGGCGTCTCTATAGACGCCGGTGGGGTCTTACGCCCATTGTCCCGTTAAACCCCTGCCATTATTGCGTCTACAAAGATTATTGTGGGTTATCTCTTAAACTCCTGTAAGACACAATGTTTCAATGAAACTTGTTCAATAAATTGCCCACTGTCTCCGTTGTATTGAAACAGTGGGCAATTCCCTTGAGACAATCTGCGGTTATGCGAAACTACTTTGACGGCTTCATCTGCTCACCGCAGCAGATTATGTCGCAAAAATCAGTACAGCCGCAGACTTCATCGACAGTTACGGCAAGCCCGCACGCACCGCATTCGTAATGGCTTCCTGCCTTAAGATCTTTCTGTTTTTTCGGTGATGCCTTTTTTACGGCTTTCTTCGGATTAGCTGCCTTTACTGCTTTTGAAATCGATACTTTTTTCTTTGTAGCCATTTTCCCTCCAGTTAAGTAAGTTTATTGATATAAATATACCAACTTTTTAAACCTTTCCATATTTCGGTTTCGACATGTCGGTTGCATCCCACCACTGGCACTGCAACGGGTTATTACACCGGGAAAATAGACATATGTACTTTCCACAATTGTTCCGCCCCCCGGGGGATGCTGTATTATTTGAATAGGCTAGACGGATAATGTCAATCGGCTCAACAGCGAAAGGTATTTCACAAAGACTCCGATATCCAAGGATTGGTATCAGTGGCAATGGACCGGCAGCCTCCCGAACCGCAAATTCTCCCATGTCACGAATATTCCCAAGGAATTGAACAAATTATATTATCATTGCGCGCTGAGATTTGTCGGTGGTGAAGGCTTTACGGCATTTATCTGTTTTGCCTGCCCAGAATCCTGGCTGATCATCAGTGGAGATTCATCTACTGCTTCGAATGCAGTGCCTGTTACAAGCCCGAGTTCGTGTAGCACATCATTATTCCACCGCGGATCGGGTGCGCCCGAGATATACCACGAGGACCCGTTGTCGGCCAAGATCATTCCGTACTTCTTTAGGGCCGTGAGGATAACTTGAGTGTCCCTTGAAAACCCCGAAATGTCGAAACTTGCCTTCAACCGGAACCTCTGACCCATCGGCGGATATTGCAATCCTGTCAGACTCGAAGCTTGGTGACGTGCAGGCCAGATGAAGGCATTTCGAGTCTGAGGCGCTGTAAAACGAAGGGCATGTGTTATCTCGCCGCTTGCCACCTCGTCATACCTCACCAATCCGGGAAGTATCGGAAGTCCGGCCGCGTCGGCGGATGTCCAGTTTGCGGGGCGCAGGGCATTAGAGCTTAGGGTGAAAATAGCTCCCGACCCCGCCTGCCATGTGCCATCGGGCTGGGGATAGGCTGAATAAAGCTCATATAGAATGCAATGGCCCGTATCGACGACCAGAACGTGCCTGTCTCCGGCCGAAAGGGGGCCGCCTTCGATCTGAGCATCAAGCGGGACCGGGTAAGGCCCCGGATCGCTTTCGTCGGCGTAATCGAAGACAATACCAACTTTTGGCTGCAAACCGTTTACGGTAGCATACGGGATACCTATGGGACCGCCATCCCATAATCCAGATCCAAAATCCGCATGGAGGCCCTTGCCGGCCCCGACAGTTGTGATATAGCTTTGCGAATTAGGATCTGCAATCAAGGTCTGGATCGGCGTATTCCATACATTGTCCGCGGGAAAAACAGGACATCCCGCTATGGTCGGGGCTGCGAAGGCTTCGGCCACAATTGCCGCCGGGAGAAGCATTATTGCAAAAAAAGAGAGGATACCCTTGATGCATTTGAACATGTTAGCTCTGCTCATGCGGCCTCCTGATCATAATATGTGTCACGTTATTATAATCATCTCATAAATGCTCGATCAAAGTGGTGATTGCTATCACACTACTCGATTGAAACTTTTTGGAAGAATCAGGGGCGGCGAAGATTACCGGCTTAAGAAAAGTTAAACCGCAAAGAATCTATCATGACGACCGTGAAAGAAAATTTGATAAAAGAGGGCGGTGACTGAAAGAACAACGCCGGGCGGTGGAGCGTTTATGACGCTTCAGCCTTGACCCGGCGCGGTCTCGCAGTCACTGCTTGGTTACGATGATCCCCGACAGGTCTTCTTTCAATGCCTCGGCTATCCCGCGCTCTATTACAGGATAAGTTGTAGAATACCAGGCATCGCCAAAATGGGTGGAAAGTACATTCAGTGTCCTGGGGTCATCCGTTTCTATAATGAAAAAAACCTTCACCGGGGAACTTCCTACGACTTCATACCTCCTGATGGTCTTGCACTTCTTCTGAAATACCTTTTCTCTCTTTTTCAGCCACTCGGACCTTTCGTGATAGATTTCCTTCCTGGCCACATCTTCCTTTGCATCGAAGACAGCTACGTACCACATTTCAGACCTCCGATCCTAATTGTGAGTTAATAATCCAACCCGAAAGCGGACTCAAGCATTTTTTGAGCCACTCCCTCCCTTGATATTGGAAGCTTCATCCTTCTCTATCTACATAATTTATAACGTATAACGGGCCTGTGTTCAAGTCGAATTGACTATCCTCGAGTGCTTTCGAGATATGGGAAGCCCTGATCACCCGACGATCAGTTTCAACAATTCGTCCACACTCTTCACTATTTGCCGTGGCCTTCGTGGATTTAACTTCCCATTTGAGCGATCAGGGAATAGGCGATCGCGAACTTGGCGAATGCATAACCGACAATGGTGAACTGGCTGACGCTGACAAATCCCTCGCCGAACTGATATAGCGGGCAGAGGCTGCAAGCGAACTGGCCGATGGCGATAAGGCCTTTGGCCACAACCGGCCGCCTGTTTGATCGATATTTAATAGAGATATGCAGCAGCGGTAATCCCGAATGTTCTGTTGCGATTTGTACTCCAATCCCCAGCCACACCATTTATCTCTCGCAGGATATGGTGCGCCGCAATGCGGACATACCGGTGCCCGTTCTGAAATTTCGTGCCTGCACTCCCTGCATGATTTCAATTGACTCTCCTTCAATTGCTCTGCGAAGAGTGCTATTTTTTTGAGCCTCAATACACCTTGTTATCAATGCATCAGCCTTGCACCTTTAGGTCAAGCTTGCCCTCATTGACAGTTATAGTTTATATTATTCAACTTGACTTTTGGCCCTTCAGACTAGGTCAGTCTGAGCTTTTCGGGAAAGGACCTAAACTTATGACGACAAAACAGTATTCCATGCATTACGGCAAAGGCTCTATGCGTTTCAGCCTTGAACCATCTCTGGTCGCCGCAGAGCTTAAAATCAAGGCATATCCCCGGCTTGCCGACCCCGCTGCTGCTATAAGAGAAGCGATCCGTAATCCCATAGGCACTGCACCGCTCCGCGAGATAATAAAGCCCGGTGAGACGGTCACATTTATCGTAAACGACAATACGCGGGTTGCCAATAGCAATGTATTCATGCCTGTGCTGCTGGACGAATTGAATGCCGCAGGTATTGACGACACATACATGCAGATCATTTTTGCCCTGGGGACCCACCGCCCCTTGACCGAAAAAGAAATGATTGCGGCGGTCGGAGAAAGTGTTGCGCATCGCGTGAAGCTGCACATGTATGACTACAAAGATGAAGGACAATTTGTTTATTTTGGCACAACCTCCCGCGGCACTAAGGTTTCATTCCATAAGGTAGTGGCGAAGTCTGACCACATCATCTGCACCGGCAGTGTGGTCCACCACTTCTTCGCCGGCTTTGGGGGCGGACGGAAGGCGTTGTTCCCTGGTGTCTCTGCTTACGAGACAATCCGGCATAACCACAGCTTCATGATGAACCCCAACGCTGTTATCGGCAAGCTCCATGGTAACCCGATATATGAAGACCAGATCGAGGGCGCGGAGATGTGCCGTCCTTCTTTCCTGCTAAATGTGGTGCTGAATGAAGATTACGAATTCCTGAAGGTTTTTGCGGGAGATTATATTACCGCGCATCTGGAAGCCTGCAAGTTCGTCGAAAGCATATACAGTACCGCGCTGGATAAAGAAGCAGATCTCGTTATCGCAAGCTGCGGCGGCTTTCCGAAGGACATAAACATCTATCAGCTCCAGAAGACCATGGACAACGCCTGGTGCGCCGTGCGTGAAGGGGGTGTCGTCATAATCTTGGGGGAATGCTGCGAAGGTTCAGGATCTGCCCTCTATGAGCAGACGATGAAGGAGTGCGGTACCCCTGAGCTTGTCGCTGCAAAGCTGCAGGACAGTTTTCAGATAGGCGCTCACAAGGCCTATGCAGTTACCCGGCTGATGAAAAAAGCCCGCTTTATCCTGGTTTCTTCACTTAATCCAGAATTGGCCGAGACCTTGTTATTTACACCGGCAAAAGATATGGAAGAAGCCCTGAGGCTGGCGTCCGAAGTTGTCGGGCTGTCCCCCAATATTGTTCTTATGCCGCAAGGCAGCCTGACCGTTCCGTTGATAAAAAAGTAGCGACAGCATAGATAAGGATTACGACTTGACTTGCCCACCTGTAAATCTTCAGGGTTTACAGCTGATTGTATTCAAAATACTCTCGCAATAGATTTGATAGATTTTTACCGGAGACAATACATTATGGAAAAGAAACTCACTGAATTGGGGAAATCGCTCGAAGGCGAATTATTTTACGATGAAGCAACCCGAATCCTCTATTCCACAGATGCGTCCGTCTACCGGGAAATCCCCATGGCTGTGGCTCGGCCGAAACATGGCCACGACCTCAAGAAACTTATCCGGTTCGCAAGTAGCGAAAAGGTGTCGTTGATTCCACGTACTGCGGGCACATCTCTGGCCGGACAATGCGTAGGAAGCGGCATCGTAGTGGATGTCTCGAAATATATGACTCAAATTATCGAAGTGAATAAAGAAGAGCATTGGGTGCGGGTCCAGCCGGGAGTGGTGCTGGATGAACTGAATAAACACCTCAAGCAGTATGACCTGTTCTTCGGGCCGGAGGCTTCCACCTCCAACCGCTGCATGATCGGCGGCATGGTCGGAAACAACGCGTGCGGGGCCAATTCCCTGGTCTACGGTAGCACCCGCGATCATACGCTAGAAGTGAATGCCATCACGAGCGACGGTTCCGAGATTGTATTCAAGCCCTTATCCACAAAAGAGTTCAACGATAAATGCAAGCTCCAGACATTCGAAGGCTCCCTGTACCGCAATGTAAGCGACATGCTTTCCGAATCGTCAAATCAGACCCAGATACGCGCAAACTATCCGGAAAAGTCGAACAGGCGACGCAATACCGGGTACTGTATCGATCTGCTCCTGGAGACGGATCCGTTTGCAGGCAACGGAGAACCGTTTAACTTCTGCAAATTGCTGGCCGGTTCCGAAGGCACTCTCGCATTTTTTACCGAGATAAAACTGCATTGCGACTTTCTTCCTCCGAAAGAGAAGGCCGTCGTCGTCATACATCTGAATGACCTTAACGATGCCTTCAAGGCCAACCTGATCGCATTGAAATATCGGCCAGGCGCTGTAGAGTTGATGGACAAGACGATTCTCGACTGCACGAAGAACAACAGGAAACAGAGAAACAACCGTTTCTTTATCGAAGGCGATCCGGCCGCGATGTTGATTGCGGAATTCGCGCGCGACACCAAAGAGGAGATAGAAAAGGTGGCTGCCGACCTTATTGCGGACATGAAGCAGCACGGATACGGTTACCATTTCCCGATAATCTGGGGCAATGACATAAAGAAGGTATGGAGCCTTCGCAAGGCCGGACTAGGAGTGCTCTCCAATATACCGGGAGACTCCAAGCCGGTATCTGTTATCGAAGATACGGCAGTCAGCCCGCAATTCCTGCCCGACTATATAAATGATTTCCGGCAAATGATCAAGAGCTATAACATTGAAGGTGTATATTACGCCCATATCGGGACAGGCGAGCTGCATCTGCGCCCCATGCTCAACCTCAAGCAATCGGAAGATGTGGAATTGTTCCATACGGTCGCTATGGAAGTGGCTAAACTTGTCAAGAAATACCGCGGCTCACTGAGCGGCGAACACGGTGTGGGGCGCCTGCGCGCGGAATTCATTCCCTTTATGATTGGTGAACACAACTATGGATTGCTGAAGCAGCTGAAAAAAGCATGGGACCCCGATAACCTATTCAATCCCGGCAAGATAACCGACGCCCCTCCAATGACGTCGAGCCTGCGTTACGAACCGGGAAAGAAGACGCGAAAATTCGATACCTATTTCAATTACGACAAGACAAAGGGCATGATGAGGGCGATCGAACAGTGCAATGGGTCGGGCGATTGCCGAAAAACGCACATCATCGGTGGCTCAATGTGCCCAAGCTTCATGGTCACGCGCGATGAGCAGCACCTTACGCGCGGCCGCGCCAACATGCTGCGCGAGATATTGACCCATACGACGAAATCCAATCCGTTCGACCATAAGGAACTCTACAATGTCCTGGACCTCTGCCTTTCATGCAAAGCGTGCAAGACAGAATGTCCCTCAAACGTTGATATCACAAAACTTAAGGCCGAATTCTTGCAGCACTATTACGAATCAAACCCTGTCCCGCTGAGGGCTCTCCTGATCGCTAACATACATTACCTGAACGCAATGGGTTCCCTTATGCCTTCTCTGACCAATTTCATATTCGGAAGGATGACCTGGTTCATGAAATGGATCGGCTTCTCGGAAAAGAGAGCGATTCCTAAGCTGTACGGCATGACGCTATCGGCATGGTTCAAGAAGCAGCCGGCGCCGAAGAGCACCGGCAAGCGTGTTTATCTTTTCAACGACGAATTCACGAACTTCAACGATACCGGGGTCGGCATCAAAACGATAATGCTGCTTACAAAACTTGGGTATGAAGTTATCATCCCACAACATGCCATCAGCGGCAGGGCATACCTGTCGAAAGGCCTGCTGAAAAAGGCCAAACAGATATCCAACGACAATATCCGTCTGCTGAAAGACACCATTACCCATGAAGAACCACTGGTGGGCATAGAACCGTCGGCCATATTGACCTTCCGCGACGAATACCCCGAACTGGTGGACCACTCGCTCCATGCCGATGCCGAAAAATTATCCAAAAACGTTTTCATGATAGACGAATTCATATCGAGAGAGATCGACAGGGGCCATATTACTCACGAACAATTTACTAAAGAAACGCGCCTGGTCAAGTTCCACGGCCATTGCCAGCAAAAAGCGCTGATCTCTACTTCTGCAATGAAACGAGTTTTATCCCTGCCGGTCAACTATACGGTCGAAGAGATAAATTCGGGCTGTTGCGGCATGGCTGGTTCCTTCGGGTATGAGGCCGAGCATTACGACATTTCGATGAAGATAGGCGAGATGGTTTTGTTCCCGGCCGTGCGCGCTGCCGAAGATACAACCATCATCACCGCCCCCGGCACAAGCTGTAGGCATCACATAAAAGACGGTACTGGACGGACTCCGGTGCATCCTGTAGAAGTGCTCTGGGACGCGCTGATTAAGTAACTTGGACCGCTAATTCTTACATTTTTATCGTTACAGTGTATGTCACATCTGAACACTCCGGTGTGGAGCAACCATTACAACTTATTTTCCCTTTGGACACCATTTTGCGGGTTCCGACCATTGTGCTTATTATTTTGGCGAAATCAAAGCCGCCATCAATACATTCCGAACATAAACAGCTCACTTTGAACACAGCATAACTACTTGGGAAGAAGTTAACGGTCCGCGACAAAGGCTCTAAAACACCTGTCTGACTGTATTTCATACCAATAGATATTTCTACAACCTTGGGAAAGAGTTCAGACAACAGGCCTGCATCAATTCTTTGCTGCCTCTTTTCCGCCTTTGCCGCCGCAATCTTCATTCCGCGACTCAAGTTGCCTCCCAAATAAAAAGACTCCCTCCGGGAGGAAGGAGCCTTTCACGAGTAATTATATTTTTACAACATTGATCGCTTTGGGCCCTTTTTCTCCCTTCTCAGTATCGAAGGTTACCTTGTCCCCTTCTGCAAGGCTCTTAAAGCCATTGCCTTGGATGGACGTGTGATGGACAAAATAATCGATTCCGTCTTCACCAGTTATAAAACCAAATCCCTTGCTGTCATTGAACCACTTCACAGTACCTTGCTTCATCTATTTTCTCCTTGGCTGTAATCGGCGATTTTACAGGGACGCTTTCAAATTCTTGCCGGCAGTGAATTTGACGGTCTTGCTGGCCTTGATCTTGATTTCCTGGCCGGTCTTGGGGTTTCTGCCCTTTCGTGCCTTCCTCTTTGCCAACGAGAAAGTACCGAATCCTACAAGTGTAAGCTTGCCGTCCTTCTTTGCCGTTTTGGCGACTGCTTCGGTAAAAGATTTGATGGCCGCTTCTGCCTGAGCTTTTGAAATCCCGGCGTCCTTTGAAAGCTTTTCTACGAGTTCTGCTTTGTTCATGTTCACTCTCCTATATTAGGTAAATGCGTAATGATAAAGAGTATACCATAAAAAAAGCGTTAATGTAGTCAGAACTATTGTGAGCATGACGAAGATCAATTAAAGGACTCCCTCATTTTACTTCCTGAAATTCGACCTATTGTATATACTGTGTCTCATGAGCTGTGTCAATCCACCTGGAACGGAGTTGCTATGAAATTATCCGAATGGCTAGATGAAAAGGAAGCAGAGGGCCTGGATGTATCTCAAATAGTGTTGCCTCCCGACATGTCTTATGATGAAGATCCCGACGAAACGATTTATTTTAAGGAAAATAAACCGTGCGGAATTCTCTGTGAGGGTAAACATCCCTTTTCTACTGTTGAACGTTTTGGCCACTGGTTTTATAGCAGAGGGCAGGATAAAAAAGCCGGTATCCACTCTTCGGGAATGGAGTGGCGGTTATTTACAAAAAATAAAGATCTGGCCCTCAAAACTGCAAAGGAACACATAGAATAAAGATGGAGCTATACAATTGTGTCTTTTGTTAGGGCAACTCTCTTGGCGACGTGACAACACTGCGGCCTGTTGAAAATTTATGTGTTCGCCACATAACTGAAAATTTAACTTGACAACAGTCCGAAATTACGATATAACTTAATCAAGAAGAGAGTTCACCAAAGTGGTGGTCTTGCTCCTCCGGAAACTCAGCGTATGGTTGTAAGGTTCGCAGGACGTAAGATGTCAGACGCAAAAAGTCTCATGTCGAATGTCTCAAGAAGTTGCAAACCGCTGAGTAAAGAAGAGGAAGCAAGCACCACTTTTTTATTTATCGTAAGGTCTGACATATAAAAAGCTTGAAATCTTGGAGCATTCCTCCTATCCGGATTATTGATTCTTATTACCTTTTGGTTTGACTGCGCGAAAATGATCCCTGACGCCCACCTGTGGTATAATTGCCTAACTTTTAAGCCAGGAGCCATGAATGAACAATTGTCCGTGCGGTTCAAATATTAACTATGAAGAATGCTGCCGTCCCATCATCAAGGGCGAGCGCGCAGCAGTTACAGCGGAACAGCTCATGCGTTCACGGTACAGCGCATATGTCAAGAAAGAGCTGGACTACATTCTCACATCCCTGCATCCCGATTCCAGGTCCGATTACGATGAGAAGAGCACACGCGCATGGGCTGAAAGCGCTGAATGGCATAAGTTCGAGATCCTGGAGACTTCCGGAGGAGGCGCAGAAGATGTCGAAGGCCAGGTCGAATTCGCTGCGTCATATTCCGAGAACGGTCTTGAAAAAGAGCATCATGAATTGTCTTCATTCAAGAAAGAAGATGGAAACTGGTATTTCGTTAGCGGCAAGATCGCTCCGCCCAAGCAGTTTATCCGGTCAGCTCCCAAGGTTGGACGAAACGATCCTTGCGTATGCGGCAGCGGCAAGAAATACAAGAAATGCTGCGGTCAGTAATNNCAGAAAACCGGGAAACTCACTGAAGGTATCGTAAGGGATATATTGACCAATTCACCTTCACATCCGCACGGCATTAAAGTTCGTCTCGAAAGCGGCGATGTTGGACGTGTAAAAGAGATCCTTACCTGACTGGATAATCTGCCATAGTCAATCCGGAGGCCTAATGGACAAATTCTTTCTTTCAAAAGACGACTCTGTGCTGATAATCGTAGACGTCCAGGAGCGGCTGGTAAATGCTATGCAGGTCAAAGACCAGGTCATCAGCAACTGCCTTCACCTCATCGAACTGGCCAAACTTTATAAAATTCCCGTCATCTTAACCGAACAATATCCCAAAGGTCTTGGCCCTACCATCGACGCGATCAGAAATGCCCTGCCGGCTTATCAATCCATTGAGAAGTCGAGTTTCAGCTGCTGCGGAGAACCGAATTTCAGCGGGACGATCCGCGATCTCATGCGCAAGACCATTGTCCTGACCGGGATGGAAACTCATGTCTGCGTGCTCCAGACTTGCCTGGATCTGCTTCAGCAGGGCTTTCATGTCCATCTCGTAAAGAACGCGGTATGTTCGCGCTCGAAAGAGAACTGGGAGACTGGCATCGAGTTCATGCGTGACGCGGGTGCGGTAATCACCTGCACTGAAACGGTGCTATTCCAGCTCCTTAAAGTCGCAGGCACCGACGAGTTCAGGGCGATTGCAAAGCGTATCAAATAGGGCACATTCTGATTCCTCACTTCACTACGGATTATTCACAAGGAAACGTATTTGAGAAATTTGTTTATATCGAACCCGACGCTGACAACCTCTTTTGCGCGGTCGACTTAACCCTTTTCCCGGATCATGGTATGCCCCATCATCCAGAGTCAATCCAGCGTATAGCAGCCAGGATTGTTCAGTCTGTGGGTTTAGGGTGCCCAAAACACTATCGGAGAGGATGCATGTTTGTCCCAACTGTAAAGCAGCGATGGATAGGGATCATACTGCGTCCAACGTGATATAGAGTTGCAGGCTTTTGGTACTAACACGGTAGGAGCGGGTACTGCTCCGATCCGGCAGGCAGTGATGTCTGTAAACGCCTGCGGAGATGGTACCTCTGCCGCACTAGCTGTAGCGGTAAGTCCCGTCGTTGATGCAAGGAAGTCCCGACTGAGGCATTTCAGTCGCGGGTAGTTCACGGGAATCACTCAGGCCTAGCGCTGCCTTGATGAAGACTGCGTCTTCGTCGTAAACATCAGGTCCCTTTTTGATAGGTATAGTGCCGAGCGGCTTGATATAACCTACGTTGTAACCCTGCTGCATCAGATTCTGGGCAAGACCAATGATAAAAAAGACTTTCCCTGCTTTTGACCTGTTCGATGTGATCAATACTGGAACCATCTCTTTTCTCCTCGCGTATGCTATGCGCTAATGCGCCTTGACTTTCCAGCGCAGTTGCACAAAATACGAAAGATCTGCGTTCAAGGCAATACTGAGAACGTCTACTTCTCAGTATTGCCTTGAACGCTTCAGACAGGGTCGGTATCGTTACTGCCAGTTCAGATGTTCTGGGTTAGGCAGCCTCGTACCGTTCTGAGGGGCAAAGCATTCCTGTTCCCGCTGCAGCCTTTCCCAGTAAGCATCTACATGTTCCTGGGCCGCAGTGAGCATCCATTCGTTTTCGGATGTAAACATATGTTTGAAGCGTCCCTGCGGCTTGAGAAACCTCATGAGCTCTTTTTTATCTTTTGGAGTATGTGTGATCCTGGTAACTCCGTTTTCGATCTCAAAGAGAGGCCAATAGTTTGTATCTACCGCAAGCCTTGAAAGCCTTATCGCATCGTTAGTCTGGGACCTCCAGCCTCTGTTGCACGGCGCGATGATGTTGAGGAACTTGGGGCCTTTAATTTCAAGGGCCTTACGTACCTTTTTCATTAGGTCCGGCCAATGACTAGGAGAAGCCTGCGCCACATAAGGTACCCCGTGCGCCGCGATGATCTTTGTGAGGTCTTTCCTCTGCTGAAGCTTGCCGGGGCATTTAGAGCCGGCGGGACAGGTGGTGGTATCCGCCCCGAACGGCGTAGCCGACGAACGCTGTATGCCGGTATTCATATAAGCGCCGTTGTCATAACAGATATAGGTCATGTCGTGACCGCGCTCCATCGCGCCGGAAAGGCTCTGGAAGCCGATGTCGTAGGTGCCGCCATCGCCACCGAAAGCGATAAATTTGATCTCGTCGCTGATCTTGCCCTGCTTCTTGAGAGAGCGGTACATAGTCTCGATCCCGGACATGGTTGCAGCCGCGTTCTCAAACGCGCTGTGCATCCAGGGTATCTTCCATGCTGTATATTCGGATATGCAGGATGATACCTCAAGACAGCCGGTTGCATTTGCTGCGATAATGGGATATTGCGCCGCAAGCATGACCATCTTTACAACTATCGGGGCCCCGCAGCCGGAGCAGAGACGATGTCCAGGCGAAAATAACTCTTCCTTTTTTGACAGTTCTTTTAAACTCAGTGATGTCGGCATATTACTCCCTCACTCCGATGTATTCTTTGACTGATTTTACCTTGCCGTCCTTCGTTATCTGGAGCAGCTCGTTAATCACATATTCAGCATGGTCCGGCATGTAGTCGCGTCCTCCCAATCCGAATATCTTGTTAATGAGGACAGGCCTTTGGGCATAATTATACAGTGCGCTGGCAATGTCTACATAAAGAGGACCATGAGAGCCGCCGAAGCAATCGGCACGGTCCAGGACGGCGACCGCCTTAAGATGTTTGAGAGCCTCTCCGACTTCAGCATATGGGAAAGGCCTGAAAAGGCGCGGCTTAAGAAGCCCTACCTTAATGCCTTTTTCACGGAACTGGTCGATAATCTCCTTCGTTGTGCCGGCAGCGGAACTCATGACTACGATGGCCACCTCGGCATCATCAAGCCTGTACTCCTCAAAAAGCCCGTACTTTCTGCCCGAAATCTGTTCAAATTCCTTCGCTATATCGAGCACGACCTTCGGGACGCCGCTCATTACATGCTCCTGGGCCTTGCGGTACTCCATATACAGATCTGCAAGTATCAGCGGCCCATAGCTTACAGGGTTCTTTATGTCCAGAAGCGGGTTGGTGGACTTATACTCGCCGATAAAGTTCGCGGCAGTCTCATCATCGATCCATTCCATCGTCTGGATAGCGTGACTCGTTATGAATCCGTCCATCCCGACCATAACCGGAAGCCTCACGTCCATGTGTTCGGCGAGCTTGAATGCCATCAACATATTGTCAAAGGCCTCCTGGGCATTCTCGCAATAAAGATGGATCCAGCCGCAATCTCGCGCCCCCATACCGTCTGAATGGTCACCATGAATATTTATCGGTGCGGACAATGCCCTGTTGGCCATGCCCATGACGATCGGCAGTCTGAGTCCGGATGCGATAAAAAGCATCTCCCACATCAGTGCCATCCCCTGCGATGACGTTGCCGTCGCAACACGCCCACCAGCTGCCGCAGCTCCGATACAGGCGCTCATAGCGCTGTGTTCGCTTTCGGCAAGCACCATCTCGGTCTTGACCTTACCGTTTGATACAAAGGTCGTGAAACGCTGCATAATCTCAGTCGCCGGGGTGATGGGATATGCGCCGCACACGTCCGGGTTCGCTATGCGCATTGCATTTGCAATCGCTTCGTTGCCGTTTGCCGCAACCTTTCTATGCATTACTTGCCCTCCTCTTCCATGACGATTGCCTTGTTGCCCTTCTTGCCGGGACATTCGAGGGCGCAAATTCCGCATCCCTTGCAATAGTCGTAGTCAAACTCGGTCCGCTTGCCGTCCTTTACCTTCACGGACATATCGGGACAATAAATCCAGCAAAACAGGCATTGTATACAGTTTTCAGGGATCCATTTAGGCCTGAAGGCGCGCCATGAGCCAGTCTTGAACTTACGCGAACTGCCCGGCTCTGTAATCACAGCGCCGGGAGGAACTTCTTTCCAGGTCTTCATCCTTCCAACACCTCCTCGTAGCCCCGCTTGGTCGCCTCGATGTTCCCCTCGATGATCTTCCGAGAAAACTTCTTGCCGAAGCTCTTCTCCACGTCCGACATAGCGGCTTCAATGGTTATGAGTCCGGATACCTTCGTAAGCGCCCCGACCAGCGTGGCGTTCGGCATGGGGCGACCAATTGTATCAACTGCAATCTTCGTTGCATCGACGGTAAAGACCCTCTGCGAGGGCTTTGCATGGAGCTTTGCACGGAGTTCCTTTGGGTCCTTTGAGCTATTAATAATGAATGCCGCGTCGTCCGGTACTCCGGCGGCAATATCGATGCTGTCAAGCAGCGTTGCGTCAACCACTACGACGATGTTAGGATTCATCACCGGGCAGTGCAACCTGAGTTCTCTGTCACTTATTCTGTTGAATGCGCGAAGTGGCGCTCCTGCCCTTTCAGGTCCATATTCCGGGAATGCCTGTACATGCCGCCCACCGCTCAGGCATGCATCTGCAAATACCTTGGCTGCCGTAACAGTACCTTGGCCACCTCTTCCATGCCAGCGAATCTCCATATTCTCTGCCATTTTCCCTCCTTAAACTATTTTTTCCCATGCTGTCGTCTGTTAGTAGCGACGTAACTTACTGCTACTGCCTTGTTACAAGGTCGAATTTTTATTATACACAAGAATTCTAACTGAAGGTAAGAGGGATGCGTAATCCGCTTTATGCCGATTGTTCTTCATCGGACAAACAAGAACCATCGGCATAAATAGTCGTTTCATGCTACCCATGAAGGGCTAAAGATATAAGCATTATCTTATATCTAAAAACTTTCCCTCTGCCTATACCTTTAGTTTAACAAAGTCAATGCTTTAATCACCAGGCGCGACGCAGGCGTGTTCAAGAGGCCAAATGCATTACTCTTTCATAAATGATCATAGACTGACATTTTTCAGACGAGTCCTCATTAGTAATCAGCCTCTCGGAAATGATACAATAGTGCGCTTATGGGAAAGACCGTTGTTATCGCAAACCAGAAAGGCGGCGTCGGAAAGACGACAACAGCCGTTAATTTGTCAGCGTCACTGGCACTTGCTGACCAGGATATCCTTGTCGTCGATACAGATCCTCAGGGTAATCTTTCGAGCGGCCTTGGGATCAACAGGAGCGAGATCGGCAAAAGTCTTTACGACGTATACACCGGACGACTTACGCTGGAAGAGGCCGTCTGCGAGACGCTGATACCTCACCTGCATATCGTTCCATCGAATATAGATCTTCTTGCCGTCGAAGTAGAACTCGTCAGTAAGAACGACCGCGAAAAAACCCTGCTCAAGGCATTGTCTGGGATCAAAGAGCGGTATCGTTATATTTTCATAGATTGTCCTCCATCGCTCGGGCTGCTAACACTTAACGGGTTAGTCGCAGCAGACTCCATCATAGTACCAGTACAATGCGAATATTATTCCCTCGAAGGCCTCAGCTTGCTGACAAGGACACTCAAGCTCGTCCGCTCCTCTTTCAATCCGGACCTTGCGATAGAAGGTATCCTTCTGACGATGTTCGACTCCCGCAACACTCTGTCTCATCAGGTGGCCGAAGAGGTCAGGAAATATTTCGGTGAAAAGGTCTANNCGGAACGTTACACTTGGAGAGGCACCGAGCCACGGAAAACCGGCAATCCTCTACGACGCCCGGTCAAAGGGCTCACAGAGTTACGTGGCCCTGGCAAAGGAGATATTGCATGAAAGCAGCACTCGGTAAAGGTCTTGACGCATTGCTCCCCGACAGAGGAGACGAGGTCATCGGGATAGAGATCGGCAAGATACTGCCTAACGAGCATCAGCCACGAAAGGTCTTCAGGGATGAAGCACTAAAAGAACTAGCCTCCTCCATCAAGGAAAAGGGCGTGCTGCAGCCGGTTATCGTATCTCGCATAGGTGACGGGAATTTCAGACTCATCGCAGGAGAACGGCGCTGGAGGGCCTCATCGCTTGCAGGGCTCAAGAGGATCCCGGCTCTTATCAAAGAGGTATCGTCCCAGGACGCCATTGAAATCGCCCTTATCGAAAATATTCAGCGTGAAGAGCTCAATGCCATCGAGACTGCCGACGCTTTCTACAGCCTTATGCAGGACTTCAAACTCACCCAGGAGGCACTCGCGGAGCGGGTGGGCAAAGACAGGGCAACAGTCGCCAACTATCTTCGCATCCTGAAGCTGCCAGGGGAGATTAAGGCTCTCATCAATGACGGCAGCCTTTCCCTTGGACATGCCAAAGCCCTGCTCTCTCTTGATGACAAGCAAAAGCAGATCGAAATAGCATCTAAGATCGTTCAGGAAGGGTTGAGCGTCAGGGCCGCAGAAGCACTCTGCGCCGATCTCAATAAACAGCCATCGGCAAAGGCCGCGAAGCCGGCCAAAAAGGAAAATAAGAAGCTGCCTGAGGTTGCAGACCTCGAAGACAAGCTTATTCAGGCATTGGGCACAAAGGTGCGCCTTCAGCACAAAGGGGTAAAAGGCAAGATCGAAATCGAGTACTACTCTTTGGACGAACTGGACCGGCTGCTCGAACTTTTCCTCAGTAAGTGACCGAGAAAATCCTCCACTTTTTTTGACCAGACTTCATACCCATTGTCACTCAGATGGACCCCGTCCTCAAGCAGATATTCAGTCTTCGGATTTCCGGCTGCGTCTACAAAATGTGAATAGACATCAAGAAATGAGATCTTCAGCGTCTTCGTTATTCCCTTCAGTTCCCGGTTGATCGCTTCTATCTTATTATTGTCTGTCCACATTGTCACAGGCAATATGCTCTGCACAACAATTAGCGTGGAGGGAAAGGCGGTCCTGAGGCTCTTCAGGAGCCTTTCGTATTCCTCCAGGATCTTAAAATCATCCATAGCGAGATTATTGATGCCGGACATGATAAAGAGGACATCCGGCGCCGTCGCAGTGCCGATTATGCGGCGTACGCGTCCTGAGAGGCCTTGCACGGTC
>PMYY01000181.1:6611-14708 GCA_003170655.1 Nitrospiraceae bacterium | reverse complement strand
AACTTTATCGACCGTCTTAAATGTGGGCGATTGTCGCCGGGGCTATGTACAGCTAAGCATGGCATTATGATCGCTGCGGTCGTCATTGCGATAGCTGCTATTGGTGCATTTGCGGTTTTGGCACAAGGAAAAGGGAAATCTACGGACCCGGCAGCCGTGATGCCCAATGTGCCGATCCAGGCTATAAACCCGGCCCTGGGCTCGCCGGAGACCGACTTCCTTGTTGAGCCGATGCCTATGCAGTCAGCGGCAGAAAAACAGCATAAAAAACAGCAAAAGCTAACAAAGGCGCCTTCGCATGGGAATGTCGGCAGAACTATTAAGACAGAGAAGAAGGAAACAGCAGCGGCAGAGCTGCAGAGTCGTATCGACAGCACAAAAGCGAATAATCGTCCATATGAGGCAGGAAAAGAAGCCGCGCCTGATAGTGCAGAAGATAACGGGTGGAGAATCAGGAAATGAAGTGCCGGAATATTCTATTCTATTTCGCAACTCTTATGGCGGCCCTAACTTTGGCAGGATGTGCGACCATGCAGGGCTTTCATCAGAATCTTGTTAAGTCTTTCCGGACGCCTGGTGAGACAATGGTTGTGAATCCGGAGGAGACCGTGCTTTTTCATGAATGTCCCGAAGACAGGCGGGAACTGCCGACACTTCTTGAAACTGAAACGATTCCGAACAGTGTGAAGCCGGGCGAAGAAATCAACCACCGTATTCGGTATGTGCTCTGCCTTGCCGATCAATCCGCTGTATTGAAGGGTGAAATCGTCAGGACCGTCTCCTACAACGAAAGGACGGTTTTTCGTGACAGCACCAAGTATGATTTCAAGTCCGGAATCTGGACCGTAGATGCATTCGTACTGGTGCCGGAAAACGCGGCCCCCGGTACTTATACAGTGAGCACGGCGCTCATATATAAAGACGGTTCGGCCGGGAAGAGCAATACGTTCCAAGTGAAGAGCAGGCAGGAGGGTAATTGATTCCTATGAGGTCTTTTACCGGGAGCGAGAAGGGTTTTGTGCGCCGTGAGAATGAGGATTCATATGTCCTGTGCATACCTGACGATGAAGATCTCCTTGAGAGGAAGGGCGTCCTTATCATTGTCGCCGACGGCGTCGGTGGTGGGCCTGGTGGGAAACGGGCCAGTTCAATGGCCGTCGAACTGATAAGGGATTGTTATTACCAGCAACAGAATGAAGATAAATTAAAAGCATTGCAGGAATGTCTGAAGGCTGCGAACCTCCATATCTACCAGGAAGCTGGGAGGGACCCACTTCTGCGCGGCATGGCAACTACATGCACAGCTTTTGTTATATGTAAAACTGAGGGTTTTCTATGTCATGCAGGAGACAGCAGGGCTTACCTGCTTCGGGACAGAGAACTGCGCCTTATCTCCCAAGATCACACACTTGTCAATGAACTCGTGGCTGAAGGCATAATTACCCCGGAAGAGGGCAGGATCCATCCACATAGAAACATTATTCTGAAGGCATTGGGCTCTGCGAGTCAGTTAGACCCCGACGCCAGCTGCCTGGATCTTCAAAGAGGAGATACCTTACTTTTATGCTCTGACGGGCTTCACGGTTATATGTCGGACGAGGAGATCTATTCCATATTGTCCGGAAACCCTGTGGAAAAGGCAGGGAGCAAGCTTATCGCACTTGCACTGGACCGGGGTGGGGTCGACAACATTACGGTTGTAATTCTGAATATCTAGGCTCAACGGTTAAGAAGTACTTCACTATCGCTTGCCCGACTCAATCAATGCCTGAATAGGCTTCAGGCCGTAAGGGCTGCCCTGTTCTATGGCGGTCAGTACGGTCCCTCCACCTGTGAAAAAGTAATAATTGGCATTGTCCATCACGGACAGGTAGAGCCCCGGGCATAGATCTTTGAACTCCTGGAGCGTATCGCCACCGCCGTACATCTTCATAGCGGCTGAGTTCCTGTCGATCGTGTTGTCGAGGGCCTGTGAGCCTGCGGTGAAATGAGGTGTGAATCCCATAACGGCATTCACAAAAATTGTTCTGGCTTCATGGATGGCTGCCGAAACCTCTTCATCATCGAAGGACGATGGATCAATGTCGAGAATATAATCATAAGAGGCCCCGGGCCTGAAATCCTTGATAGAGATGGCCCGGTAACTGCCCTCGATCCTTCCGTCCAGCGTATCGGATTCAACTATACGAGGGAGCTCGACGATTTTTTTCCGGAGCCGGTCCTTTTCGACCAGCTCTTTCGCCAGCGCGATGTCCTCATCGAGAACACCCTGGATGCGCACATTGTATTTAGCGCAAAGGTAAGTGTTATAGATAACGCCGCCCAGGATAAGATGGTCCACTGTTTCGTAGATTGCATAAAGTGGCCTTATCTTTGTGTCGTATTTAGATCCGGCTACAACGGCAAGGAAAGGCCTCTTTGGGCTAAGCACCCTGTCCAGATTCGTGATCTCCTGCTGCATCAGGAACCCGGCGTAGGATGGGAGGTGCCGGGTGATGTTGAATGTAGAGGCGTGGGCCTGCCATGATCCGAAGGCGTCGTTGACATAGATGTCTCCAAGTCCGGCCAGCTGAAGTGCAAAGCTATCGCAGGCTTCTTCCTTCGACTCTTCGCCCTGGAACCACCGCGTATTCGGAAGGTAGATAGCGCCGATCCTCCTCTCCCTAAGTTCCCTGATGGCGAGGTTGATAGAGGTATCGATCCCTGTGATCCCCTTCGCGGCGTCGGCAGAAAAGCGAGGGACATGTATTTTCGTATGGAGCTTCTGTTCGAGATATTGCACTATCGGATCCACCGACTCTTCCTGTCGGCAAGCGATAGTCCCGCTCTTTTTGTCCTTGGGTCTTCCTACATGCGTCATCATGATCGGTCTGCCACCGCGTTCAACGATGTGATACAGCGTCCCTATGGTTCTGTCGATCCTGAAAGGGTCCCTTATCTCTCCCTTTTTCACAACGTTGTGGTCGAAGCGGACGAGTACTATCTTGCCGTTTAGGTCGGCATCCTGTATAAGAGGAAGACCGTGTTCTATCAGTATGTTTGTCATCATTCACCTCCGGGGTTGATCACTTTTAACTGAATTTGCGATGCTTAGAGTTTATCTCATCGGTATCCGCCCTGCAAATAGATTTGCATTGTCCTACGGAAAAATATTTTAATAAACAGATGAAAGAATTACGTGAAGGGGTCAAGGATATGGATGGTGTGCTCAAAAAAGTTCAGGAACTCGCTTTAATTCATGATAAAGTCGATCCGAGAATCATCAAAGAAAAGAATATTAAGCTAGGCCTCAGAAATGAAGATGGCACAGGTGTCTTCGTCGGCATCACAAGCAAGGGGCAGGTCATAGGGTATGAAAAGGTCGCCCATGGCGACGGCACAGAACGGGTCAACCCGGTCCCGGGGAAGCTCTTCTATTGCGGCTATGATGTCGATGATCTTGTTCGGGAGAAGGAAAAAGAGGGCAGGTTTGGTTACGAGGAAATAGTATACCTGCTTTTGACCGGTGTGCTTCCTGCAAAGGCCGACCTTAAGGCTTTTTCACAGTTTATTGCAAAGAAAAGGGGACTTCCCGACGAGGCGATGGAGATGATACTGAACAGGCCCAGGCATGATGACCAGATGGGCTCCCTGCATACGATCGTGTCGGCCATGCATCTGTTCGATAAGCACCCAAATTCGACAGACATGAGTGATGTCATGAGGCAATGCATAGAACTTATCGCCCAGTTTCCGACCATGATAGCGTATAACTACCTAACAGCGAAAATGGAGAAAAAAGAACGGAAAAAGCTGAAGGATCCTTTGCCGAACCTTAGCGCGGCCGAAAACTTCCTGTACATGTTTTTCGGCGAACTCCCGGACCGCGCCACAGCCGAATTGTTCGATACGATGCTGGTCTTCCATGCCGAGCATGGCGGCGGCAATAACTCCACATTTTCAACTCGTTGCGTCTCTTCCTCGGGCGCCAATACCTACATGGCCCTTTGCGCCGGCATAGGCTCACTATCGGGGCACCTGCACGGCGGTGCCAACGAGGCGGTCGTTGCGATGATGAGCGATATCAAACGCAAGGTCAAGAATTGGGAAAACGACGACGAGGTGACGCGGTACCTCGAGATGATACTGGATAAAGAGACAGCGGACAAATCCGGTAAGATTTATGGGATGGGACATGCTGTTTATACCATATCCGACCCGCGAGCTGTTTATTTGGAGAACAAAGCTGGGGAGCTCGCTAAGTCCGCCAAGCGGGAGGAAGAATTCTCTCTCTACAAGAGGATTGCGAGGATAGCTCCCAAGCTTGTAAGGGAAAAGAAGGGGAAGATCGTATGTACTAATGTGGACTTCTATTCCGGATTCGTCTACCGCTGCATGGGCATCCCCAAGGAACTCTTTACGCCGATATTCGCGATGGCCAGGGTGGCGGGCTGGTCAGCCCACAGAATCGAAGAGATCGTTCAGGCGCGGATCATCAGGCCTTCATATGTCACATCGCTGAAAGGCAAAAAAAGTTACATCCCGATTGCAGAGCGCGAATAATACGTCGAAGGGCTCGCTCCCTTAGCCGGTTGAGGGAGCGGTTTTCTCAGATATCGGACCGACTTCGAGTCCTAGTGCTTCAATCTTTTTGCCTCTCTTCAATTTTTTCAGACTGTATTCGAGACGCCGCGCTTCCCGGGCAGTTTTGCATGATATGGTCTTGATTAGTTCGAACGGCCGGCGGGACCTGACAAATTTGCTTCCGGTGCCGCGTTCATGCTCTCGGAGTCTTTTATCGAGGTTGTTTGTTATCCCTATATATAAATAATTGTTGCAGCAGCTGAGAACATAGACGCACCATGTCTCCCTGTTTAATGTGTCCATGGAGCAACCGCCGTATTCAGCGCTTTCCCTCCAATAGATATATCGCTTCACCCGCCATTTGAATGCCGTGATGCCTGACAATAGTTTCCGGGCAAGCGAGATGCTCCTGAAGGAAACCGCTGAAGATAAAGGGCAGGTTCTCTGGAAATATGGAGTTTTGGCGGCGCTCAGGCTGCGTATAAAGAGCCGAATAAGCCGCTTCCCTGGTTAGGTATACTTTCCAAAATTTATCTCTTGCGAACGAGCGGTCGATTTCCGCCATTCTCCTGTTGATAATCTCATGTAGCTCGGATTTCATCTGCTCGCAAACATCTGCGGAAAACAGGGTCTGCATCCTTTCCTGCGATACGAAATAAAGCAGGTAGAAAAACTCATCTTTCACCTTTGGGAAAGGTCCGGCTTCATGGCTGTGGATGTCCCTGTAAAACTGGATGGATGCGCGCTGGACAACGTCCACTATATGCTCCGAAATCCCGGGCAGCATGGCGAGAAAATCAGCTTCAGCCATATCGGCCATATCGGCCGAAAAATCGGACAATGTATGAATTTTTTTACGCCTGAAAATATCGAAAAGACTCAAGGCATTTCTCGAAGGAGAGACGTGAAAAACGTGCGAGAAGAATTTGAAAGTTCATCTAAGCCTCGTGCCGCAATGTTTGCATATGCGCCTGTTGATGTCGGGGCCGATATAGCTGTTGCATGACGGGCATTTCCAGTTGTAGGAGCTGAAGCCGATAAATACGCACAGGATCAGGATTTGCGCCGAGAGGATATCGTTCTTTGCGAAACCTTCGAGTATGTGGGTGTGATTGTATAGCAAAGCGATCAACAACAGGAGAGCCAGAGTCACTCCTATCGCTACAAGCTGCCGGGTGCGGAGGGCCTTGAATTCCTGCTTGATCTTCTCGCTGTTTGTTGGCTGCATGTTCTGTCCCGACTACATGCCGAATCGGCCTAATTTTTAAAACTCTGGACCGGCGCAGGAATCCTGCCGCCGAGCTTGATGAAACCTGCTGAACCGCCATCATCATGGATATCTATTATGGTCGCCTCGCCCAGAAGGCCGCCGAAGGATGCGCGTTCTCCCGCCTTCTTACCTGGCACAGGTATGAGCCTGGCCGCGGTCGCCTTACTGTTGATGACCCCGATAGCCATTTCGTCCGCTATTATCCCTGAGATGGTCTCGGCAGAGGTGTCGCCGGGTATCGCAACCATATCTAGCCCCACCGAACAGACGCTTGTCATTGCCTCGAGCTTCTCGATTGTGAGTTTTCCGTTTCTTGCCGCTTCGGCTATGTTCAGGTCTTCGCTCACAGGGATGAAGGCACCGCTCAGGCCGCCGACATATGAGCTTGCAAAGATGCCACCCTTTTTAACCGCGTCGTTGAGCATTGCCAAAATGGCAGTAGATCCCGGATTGCCAATGCTTTTGAGGCCAAGGCTCTGAAATATCTCACCTACGCTGTCTCCGACATTTGGGGTCGGGGCGAGCGAGAGGTCTACTACGCCGAACGGAACATCTAGTTTTACTGCAACCTGCCTGCCGATAAGCTCCCCCACGCGGGTCACCTTGAAGGCAGTGCGCTTGATAGTCTCGGACAGCTTCCCAAGATCGAGTGACGGGTCGGCCGCGCGGGCGCGGTCGATCGCTCTTTTAACGACACCGGGGCCGCTGACTCCCACATTTATTACTGCATCAGGCTCTCCCACCCCCAGATAGGCTCCCGCCATGAACGGAACATCCTGAGGTATGTTCGCAAACACTACAAGCTTGGCACAGCCTATCCCGTCGCGGTCTGCCGTAATCTCCGCAGTCCGCCTGATAGTCCTTCCCATGAGTGCAACCGCATCCATGTTTATGCCAGCATGGGTTGATGCTACATTTATCGATGAGCAGACGCGGTCCGTCTTTGCGAGCGCTTCGGGGATCGCCTCTATGAGCGCATAATCTCCCTTAGTAAACCCTTTTTCGACGAGGGCGCTGAAGCCGCCGATAAAATCTATCCTGAGAGAGTGTGCCATGTCATCAAGGGCGATGGCTATCTTGTACATCTCCTCCGCTGCAAAACCGCAGGCTACAACTGCAATGGGGCTTATGGATATCCTCTTGTTGACGACAGGAATACCGTATTTAAGTCCTACTTCGTTGCAAATGTCGACGAGCGTTCCCGCGAGCCGCGTGATCTTAGCGCGGACATTCGATATGAAACGCTCAATGTCGTGGCTTGCGCAATCGAAGAGACTGATGCCCAGCGTAACTGTGCGGACGTCGAGATTTTCATTCCTGAGCATTTCGAGGGTCGAGATTATCTCGCGTTCCGTCAGCATGATTTATACCCTATGAATCTGTTCAAAGATTTCCCTGTGCTGGAGGTTGATGTCCAATCCGAGTTCCTGCGCCCGACCAAGCAGGGCTGTTCTGAAAGCATGATAATCGGTTGCCGGCTGGATATCGATCTCGTAAATCATCACGTAATTCTGGCCATCCCTATTTCCTCTGGCTACGGCCTTCAAGTTGGTTATATTTACTTCATAATGGGCCAGAACATCTGTGATCCCCGCCACGAGCCCAAGCCTGTCAGGGCCTACAGTCGTGATGATGAATGACTCGCTAATGGTTTGCTCTCCAATGGCTGATCCCTCCATGGGCTTCAGGTGCACGAAAAGACCGGATGGTTCTAGTTCGGCCTGTATAGCTGATAACACCTCATCCTCATTTCCTTCGATTTTCATCGAAACAATAAAGATTCCCATGAACTCACGCTGGAGGATTGTCTGACTCACATCCTCGAGATTGCAGCCCTGTTCGAAAAGGATCCTCGAAATCGTAGCTATAATACCCGGCCTGTCAGGCCCAAGGACAAATACGACTACTTTTTTCAATCTTCTTTCTCCACCATCCTTGCAGGAAAGCCGCAGAGACGCCAATTTTACAAAAGAGTTTTCAGCAACAATGCGGGAGTAACAGGATCCAAATCCTATCGTTGTCTATAAGAATAACATACCTATTTGGATTCATGTAAGGATGTAATGATGCGCTGACTATCGTTTTTTCTTGCCGGGGGTCGCCTTGCGTTCAGTCCTGGCAAGCATGAAGTCCTCGGGCGTCAACTCAGGGTCCTTCTCGAGTTCCTCGACAAAGAGAGTGATTGCCCTTTCCATGAAAGCCGGGAATTTCACGCCCCTCGGCAATGCAAGTATCCTCTGACGAATATCTTCGCTGATCGGTGC
>PMYY01000181.1:2134-6512 GCA_003170655.1 Nitrospiraceae bacterium | reverse complement strand
CAGCCGCATTCCTGTTGGCTTCAAAAAAAATAGCTGCCCTCTCTCTAGCCTCGTCCATGCTGAGACTTCCTTGAACCCTGGTTGCCAGACGGTGGCCGAATTTATAGTTCTTCGCAAAATAGTGGGTGAACTCTTTAAGTCTGCCGAGCCGTCTTTCGGGCATGAAAAGCTTATTGAGCAGATCGATGAAGTCACCATGAATAGCAGGTAGTGAGACTGACGGTTTTGCAATATTGCAGCCGTATATATCTCGGGCAATTTCGGCAAACAGCCAGGGCTTAATCACTGCCCCCTGGCCGAGCATTAGACCGTCGGCATTTGAGACGCGCAGGCAATCTTCCGCATCCTGCACAGAGAAAATGCCTCCATTGGCGATAACCGGTATCGTGAGCCACTCCTTCAGTTTAGCAATCCACTCCCATCTCGGTCTTCTCGCAAATGGCTCATCTTTGAGGCGGGCGTGGACGGTGAGCATATCAATGCCTTCGTCTTCCAGCATGACGCAAAAGGACTTTAATTTCGCTTCATTGAGTTCGATGCCGAGCCTGATTTTTGCGGTAAGTGGCTGTGCTGTGAGTTTCCTCGCTTCGGCTACCAGCATGCGCACATTCTCAGGCTGTTCCATAAGCATGCAGCCCGCGCCCAACCTACCCACAGTGGCAGCCGGGCAGCCCATGTTCAGGTCAATCGCATCAGCATCAAGTTTATGAAGGGCATTTATGGCCGGCGCCATATCCTTGACTGAGGCTATGAGCAATTGATACGAAAGCGGTCTTTCACCGGCAGTCCTTATGAGGAAAGGGGAAATTGCGGGATTCTCACTCGGCAGTCTTTTTGCCGAGAGCATCTCTGTCGATAGAAGACCGACCCCTCCGAAACCGGAAATGATCTGCCGGAGCGCGCTATGAGTAAGGCCGGCCATCGGTGCAAGGAGTAACGGCGGATTTATCCGAAGATTCCTAATCTCTATTTGTTTCTGTAGTGCTTTCATTTTGAACTATTATATTAACAGGCAAATGCCATGTTTCTGCAATGATTGCAGAGCTAACGTGTTAATCTAAAATATGTATACCATAGTTTCGAGCATATAAGGAATCGTACTGTGTCTTTTCTTCCCATGAACATAGAGCAGGCCCAAAGCCGCGGCTGGAACGAGCTTGATGTCATCTTCGTCAGCGGCGATGCCTATATAGACCACCCTTCATTCGGTGTGCCGCTGTTGGCCCGATGGCTCGAGAAGCATGGGTTTAGTGTCGGGATTATCAGCCAGCCTGATTGGCGTTCCCCAAAGCCGTTCATGGTACTCGGAAAGCCCAAGCTTTTCTTCGCCGTCTCGGCCGGTGCAATGGACTCGATGGTTTCTCATTACACTGCGGCCCGCAAGGTGCGTCGCGACGATGCATATACGCCGGGCAACATACATGGAGCACGCCCCAACCGCACTACTCTCATCTACACCAATCGACTGAAGGAATCTTATCGCGATGTGCCCGTTATTATCGGCGGCATCGAGGCCTCTTTGCGCCGTTTTGCGCATTATGATTTCTGGGAGGATAAGGTCCGGCGTTCGATACTCTTCGATGCCAAAGCTGACCTACTGATTTACGGCATGGGGGAGCGGCCTCTTTTGGAAGTGGCGAGACGGATGCAAAAAGGCGAGTCTCTGACAGATATCCGAAATGTACGCGGAACAGCCTATATCAGCCGGGAGATTCCATCCGTTACCATTTCCGGGAATGAGGAGAACCGTATACTCGAAATTCCTTCATTCGAAGATGTCGTCTCAGACAAGATGAAGTTTGCCGAGGCCTTTCGCCTCGCAAGTCTTGAACAGAATCCTCAATGCGCCCGAACTATTGTGCAGCGCCACGGCGATCGCATGCTGGTCTGCATGCCCCCTGCGTTGCCGCTTACCGAGTCGGAGATGGACGCAGTCTACGCCCTGCCGTTCGAGAAGGCGCCGCACCCGTCATACACAGCTGCGATCCCGGCCTGGGAGCAGATCAAAACATCCATAACCTGCCATCGGGGCTGTTTCGGCGGCTGTTCCTTCTGCGCCATTGGTATGCATCAGGGCAAGACGATACAGTCCCGCAGTGAGAAATCGGTTCTGAATGAGATCGAGGCGCTTACCCAAAAGTTATGGTTCCGCGGCAGCATCAGCGACATCGGCGGTCCTACTGCCAATATGTACGGCCTCTCCTGCGGTAATCCTGATACCGCTAGATTATGCCGGAAACAGAGTTGCATATTTCCGCAGGTCTGCAAGAATCTCAAAACAAATGATAATCGTGCTGTCTCATTGTTGCGCAAGGCCCGCAGCTGCAGCGGGGTTAAACATGTGGCTGTGTCGTCAGGGGTCCGCTATGATCTGATGGAGTGCCAGCCGGAATATTTCAGTGAGCTGGTGTCGCATCACGTCAGCGGTCTGCTCAAGATAGCTCCGGAGCATCTTGCCGAGCATGTCACAGCGCTTATGCACAAGCCGGGCAGAAAGTCATTTGAGGACTTTCTTGAGAAATTCCACGATGAGAATATTCGCCTCGGCAAGCGGCAGCAGGTAGTGCCATATCTGATCTCGGGGCATCCCGGTTGTACGATGTCCGACATGCTGGAACTGGCGCTCTCTTTAAAAAAACTAGGGCTTAAGGTTGAGCAGGTGCAGGATTTTACTCCCTCGCCTGGGACTCTATCGACATGCATGTTTTACACGGGCATCAATCCCGAGAGCGGAAAAGAGGTCTATGTCCCGAGAAGTGACCGCGAAAAAGGTCTGCAAAAAGCATTGCTTCTATGGCACCAGCCCGATGAGCGAAGAAAGGTTTTGGAGGCACTCAGGGAGCTGGGCAAGGAAGAGATGGCCGGGATATTGTTTGCAGACAGAGGCAGCGAACGGGAGAGGTTGAGGCAGCAAACCAGCAGGAAGCCTGAAAAAAGGGGAACCTCTCCTCGTACCAAGCAGCAGGACCGCAGAAAACAGTTTTAAATTATTTATCCTGCGATATCCATTCCGGAGTCGACTCAACAGTCATCAGCCGCAAAGGCACATGTCAGTCTTCGGGTCGCTTTCTCCATCTCAAGATGCAGTGAAGTTCTCCACGAAAGCTTTCCTCACGTGGAGAATAGCGCTGTTCTTGCGCCAGCGGAGCTGATTCGCATAATCCATACGTTCGGCCGCGTCTTTGTTCTCGTTGTACAGGCAGTGTTCATCACCAGGCGTGATGTCGTCTACCGCAATCTGATCGTGGTGCGGCAGCGAGCCTCGATCAGCAAACCCCGCTGCATTTCTCATACTTGCCGGGATGGTCGTGAGCCCCTCCGTGAGATGGTTTGTGAGACCAGGTTGAGTGTCGTTGGGCTGGGCGTAACGGCCCGATATCAATTGGTTGGTCCATCGCTTGGCAGCCGCTTCCTTCCCCTGAGTCCACAGGCTTGTGTTGATACTGAATTTTGGGTCGGTCAGGTCAAAAGTTGAGGGCGGTTGGTATGCCGGAGCCGTGTCGAACTTCATTTGACCGGCAGGGTCGAACAACTCAGCGCAACCTTGGGGAAATGCCGGATCCACGAGCTTGGCGAAATGGACATAAGAAGAGTGGGCATAAAAGTCAGCAATAGCATGAGCCGCGCGTGCGAACGCCTGCAAGTTGGCGCGGCTGTCCTGTTTGAAAGTCGAGAGGTTCTGCGTAACTTGGGACCACGATTCCGGTATGTAGCCGTTGTCGAAGTGATCAAGCGGGCTGTAATCTGGAATATCAAGATCAATAGCATCAATGATAGGACCCGCAAGGAACAACCTAGAGAAGTTGTCCTTGAGTTCCGTAATTACCCAGGAAGGGATCCCTTGAACCCCGCCGATGGCTTCTTGGATAATGGACAGGTGCACCTGTCCAACGAACTTTGGGTTGAGACGGGTCCATTCCCGACTGAGGAAGAAGTCGAGACCCCCCCGTTCTGCAGTGCCCTTGACTGCCCACAGATGCCTGTCGTTGAAGAGGAAGTGAGGTGCGTATTCGACTTTAGAAGCGCCCTGGCCAAGCTTTCTTATCTCGGGAATGTGCTCGTCGTCAAGAGCTCTGCCCAGCCGCAAAGGCTCAATCACAGTCCAGTGACCGCGTTCGCTTTTGTACATTACCCAGATGTGGTCGTGCGGTGTCCCATCAATAACCATCTGACCGAAAGCAACGCGGATGTTGAACGGGCTGATGCCTGTTGCGAGCAATAGCGAGGCCAGAAGGAATGCTCGATCCTCGCAGTCACCGGCCTTGATCGTGAGGGTTTCGTCGGGAAACTGCCAAGGGTCTCGACCCTTGCCGGCCTGGTATGAGATGGTATCAGCTACAAAGTTGGTGACGACGGCGGCTCTGTAATCGAATGAACC
>PMYY01000181.1:0-2032 GCA_003170655.1 Nitrospiraceae bacterium | reverse complement strand
GATGACATCGCCATCCCAGTTCCATTTACCGAGATCCATTACATTACTTGGTGCAAAACACATAACTTACCTCCTGATGTCTGTTACCGTTGCGCTGCATGATATCGGCCGCCGGCTTCATATTGGCATGTTAATTGCGCCTACGATCGTCGCAAGGTACTTAATTCTTCACAAAACTCTTCCTTATAGTCTGCAAGGACAGCACACAGTTTCATTAGGTGCTTAGCGGATAATTTTAGACGGAAAATTAAAGGTTTGGTGGTATGGACCTTCTTCATTTGTGATAAACATCCATCTCTTGGTTGCAAGACCACATATATTCATTGTAGCTCTAAAGTATCTTATTGCAAGCTGATCACAGCCCCTCGCTCTGTTTGATTAATTCAGTGAAAGGAAACACAACCAGTGGCGTGTCCAAATTGTAATATGCGGGCCATGAATAATCGGCTTATCATGCGTCGTCAGGGCAAGCTCATTAAGTCTTACGACTTATTGAGCTTGCATATCAGATTATCGACTGTCCCGTGATCGTCTTCAGGCGACAGCAGCCGGTATTTGTCGAAGGCAGTGATAGCGGCCTTTCGCTCTCCCATAAGGGCGAGGACGAGGCCAATGTTGAAATGCAGACTCGGGAAATCGGAACGTATTTCGGCGGCCAGTTCATAATGCATTTTTGCCAGTCTCAAGTTTTCCGCCTCGAAATAGAGATTCCCAAGATTATAATGCGCTTCAAAATGCCTTGAATCGTATTCTAGTGCCTTTGTGAAACAGTCGAAGGCCTTAGCCGTTCTACCAGCCTTGGACTCGATTATGCCTAGATTGCAGTATGCATCTGAAACGTGATCGCCCTCCGCGACGGCCTCTCTGTATAACTTTTCGGCCCTGCTATCATTGCGTTCGTCCAGTAATAATGCCTCAGCGAAAGAGCCGAGGTGCGATGATATGTTTCGAATTTGACCTGATCCGGTCGAAGAGAGGTTCGTCTGATTCGCATTATCTGTTCCGTGCTTGACCCGCTCGAGCCCGAACTTCGATTGCTGCTTTGTGGAGAATTGTAAGATCTTTCCCATTAATTATTATCCAGCGTTGTGGGACAATAAAGATTATCCTGCAGCCCTTGACTTGGCTTTAGGCCCCTTCTCCGCAACTGCCTTTGTCTTCCCAGTCGCTTTCTCCATGGGCTTTCTCTGCGATCTGGCCTGCTCGATACTTTTCTTCAAGGCTGTCATGATGTCGACCGCCGGCTTTTCTATCTCTTCCACCTCGACGATCTCCTTGCCCGCTATCTTGGCCTCAATCATCGTCCTGAGAGCGTCGTGATATTTGTCTGTCAAGTCGAGTTTATCGAGCGTCGTCGTCATAGAATTAACAAGACTGTGAGCAAGCTTCAGTTTCTCCTGATCTATAGTAGCATCATCGAGAAGGGGGACATTTTTAATGCTTCGGATCTCGGCCGGTGACCTTAGTTTATAAAGAACAATAGCCTTCTCGTAAGGCGCTATCATTACAACATCTTCCCTGTCATGCAGCACTACTTTGCCAACTCCGATCTTTCCGGTCTCTTTTAATGCTGCAGCTAGAAGGGCGTATGCCTGCACAGCGACTGGTCCATCAGGCCCAGCATAATATGGGACATCGTATAGTGTAGGATGTACCTCTTTTGAATCTATGAAACCTTCTATCTCAATTATCCTGGTGCTTTTGAGATGTATCTTGTCGAGATCGGTATCCTCAACTACCACATACCGCTCGGGCTCATATCTATAACCTTTTACGATGTCATCGGAGGTCAAGATCTTATTGCATTTCTTGCAGCGCTTGTCATATCCGATAGGCCCATAATCATCTTTATGCAGAAGATTGAATCTGATAGTTTGTTCCGTATCGACGGCATTGTATACAAGTATGGGTATCGTCACTAGGGAGAAACGAATGTGGCCTTTCCATATTGCTTTCATGAAATCTCCTGGGCGCGGATACTCGGTTTCTCAAAGCCGAGAGGAGCGCCTGTTTTTGATAGATACGAATACCC
>PMYY01000023.1:5763-6604 GCA_003170655.1 Nitrospiraceae bacterium | reverse complement strand
AGACGCCGAAGGCCGATAGGACTTCGGCTTGGGTCTTCGTCGGTATCTCAAGACGGCGCTCAGCCTTCCTTCCGCCTTCTCTCAACATCAACACGGAGTGCAGATGACGCATGTCTTCCATCACATCGTTCGCAGTGCGATCTACACCGGCTGCCTTAAGCTTGAGTTCAATGCGCCTCAGATAGGTCATCGCCACCATATATGCAAAAAGATGGCATTGTATCTTACTGTCGGTCCAGTGCCGAAGAGGACGCATGCTGACAATGTCGTCATCCTTACTGAGCCGGAACTGGTCTTCGACCTGCCAGCGGTCGAGACTGGCTTCTACTATCTCTGAAGTCGTCCAATCCACGTTGTCGGTGATGATGATATTTTTACCGAACATGGCCCGCTTCCGCTCGACACGGAGCACATTCTTCCGAAAGCTCATGGATAACTTGCCGCCCGTCTGTGAGAACTCGACATCGTGAAGATCACTTGAAACATGGAGATGCTCGCAAAGCTTCAAGTATCTTTCTTTGATCACCTCGGGATCGCGCCAATGAGGCATCTTGTCCCGAACTCGCGACCGCATGGAAAGAAGCTCCTGCCTGATGTCCTCAAGTTTGCTGTCCAGCGTGTAAGACTGTTTTCGTGCAGCAGAGGCATTATGCGTCACCACAACAGCACGCTCTTTGCCCCAGTACTCGCCCTTCGTGCGATAGACGAGTATTCGATCGTCTTTCTTGCCTTGTTCTGTCAATCTCCGGTTCTTCTTAGTTTCTGCCGGCTCAAACTCATCCAGTGGCATCGAGGCCAAGTCCTGGCAGAAGTAGGTCGAATAGGTCGTAACGAAGTGAAT
>PMYY01000023.1:0-5750 GCA_003170655.1 Nitrospiraceae bacterium | reverse complement strand
CCGAGAGCCGCGCGCCACCAGAAGCCCCAGGCCAACCTGCCGTAAGTTATGCCGTCCCTCTTTGTTCTTTCCCCGTCGGGCAAGCTCAGATGGCGTATCGCTCGCCATAAAGGTGTAGTAGTTCGTCGTGTCGAAAAGCAGACAATCGCTCTCAGGGGACTCAAGAACCCAAATCCGTTCAAAGAACCTTTTGGATATCTTCACAAGATCGTCTTCAGTTACCCTGTCCCACTTCTCCCAATACCTCTGGCTTGTGAGTTCTCCAATATCAACGGGGCGAATCTGCTGCACCGCAGTCCGTTCATACCATTGAGAGAGCCTGTTNNCCCTTCCTCACGATCACCTCGGGGGATCACTTCGTCGACAATACGCACGAGATCCATATCTCGATCAATCTGCCCAGCCAGCCACAAGGCGCCATACTCTTCAACCTTGAGTTTGACCGCTCCATCCCCCAAACCCACCGCAAGACGAGCGACCCGCTCCGGGGATCCGATATATATCTGGGAGACCACCTTGGGTTTGCCTTCCACCCTGGCGATCTCACGAACGTAAAGGTAGGGTCTTCCCTTCTTCGTCTTAACATGGAAGTGAGCCATATGAATATTATATCACGTAGGGTCTTACATGTCAAGCATAATATACTATTAATGGCTAATTAATAGGACCTTTCAGATAATGCGGAGGGGTCTTACGCAACAACAAGCAGAAGTGACTGGAATTTCAATTACTTAGATTAAAAAGGAGGAGTTATCTCTTAAACTCCTGTCTTACTTTCTTGAGGGCAGGCAGATGAGGATCAAATGGAAAGAATTTGTGCACAGTGTGGAGAAGTCAAAAATGATTGTGTGGTAACGATCGGTTATGCTGCGACATGCGAAAGGTAGATCCTTTGTGGGGGCCCGCGCTCGGTGCAGTCGGGAGACATAGAGGTTATTTCATCAGCTTTGGATTTGTTTACTAAAGCGATCGCTACTAAGACCGCCGGCAGAGGCCTCAATGGCTACAAGTTCATGCTGGAGTTGGTTGTCGGGCAGATGCCCAAGATCGTGGCTATGACTCTGCAATTAAACGGCTGCAGCTGGTCGTGAAAGAAATCTTGAGAGCAGGTGAGTTGCCGATCTTAAAACCGCAGACAAACATCCAACTTAAAGATAAGAATGCTGTTATCGTCGTCATAACAGATAAAGATCCGAGTGATTCATAATTCTTCATAATACTTTCGTCCTGCCTTCACAACTATTTGATACTGTATAGCCAAGGAACAGAAATACTTGTGCAATTTCCAAATCTGGTTTGAGAAAAGGATGATACAATGAAAAGCGAAAAATTAGCCGTGGGGATTGTGGCAGTCTCATTCTCGTTGTTAACGGGATTTACCACCCAGAGTGATGCCGGAGTAAACGTTAACGTGGGGATATTCGCACCGCCTCTGGCGTATGAAGTCCCGGCTTCACCCCCTATGGTCGTGATCCCCGGAACATATGCATATGCGGTACCCTATGAAGGTCGCTGGTACAGATCAGCACGTTATAATGGTTCCTGGGCGTATGTGCGGTCCGAAAGGGTCCCCCGTGCCGTCATAGAACTGCCGCCGGACTACCACCGTCATTTCGCAAGCGGACCCAGGATCGCCTATGAAGACATGCAGAGAAACTGGAAGAGCTGGGAAAGGGACAGCTACTGGGACCGGCAAGGTGATCAGCGCGAGCGGCATGAAGAGCGAAGAGAACATGGTGATCGGGGAGATCGAGAAGAAAGGCATGGTGAAAGAGACAGGTATTAAAAAGACCAATAACGCCTGAACACCTGTAGAACCAAAAAGGGGACGAATGTCCCCTTTTTGGTTTTTTGATCTGTTTTACGGATTTCTTCCATGGTCTCTTAATTAGTATTATGTTTACAGCATGATAAACGAACAGGCATTGAAAGCGTACGTCCGGGCAACATTTACGGATGTTACTTATCTTGATATCAGCAAGCTCGGCTCGGGCGTCCAGGGGTCCGGATATCTAATCAGCATGTGCACTGCCGGAGTGTGCAAATCGTATGTCGTCAAAACACTCTTTCCAGAAGGGCTTGGACATGATTACCCCTCTGACCGGGCAGGGGTCTTCCTCCTTGATCTTGAAGAGTACAAGAACCTTCCTCGCCATGTTCGCGCCCTTGATGTCCTTGCCGAACTCGAAGACGGCGGGGTGAAATCTATCATGGGGGGTAAGGAATACTATTTACTAATGGAAGTGGCCGAAGGAATAGACTACTTCAAGGACCTGGAAGCATTCAGGAATAAAGAAAAGCTCGACGCAGCAGGGATCTCTAAAATAAAAGCGATGGCTTCATATCTGGCGCGTATTCACTCGAAAAAGAAAGAATCACGTTCTCTATACTTAAGGAAAGTTAGGGATACAATAGGCCATGGCGAATGCCTGATGGGCGTCTTCGATACATATCCCGACGGGACTTTGAGCAGCGCTGAAATGGCTGACATCGAAAAAATGTGTATAGACTGGCGGGCGAAGCTGAGGGGAAAAGAATACCGCCTGTCTATGATCCACGGCGACTTTCATCCTGGCAATATCTGGTTTCAGGACGACAACGATTTCGTACTTCTAGACAGGAGCCGTGGTCCATGGGGTGAGCCTGCAGACGATGTCACAGCACTAACGATCAACTATATCTTCTTCTCGCTCAGGGTTCACGGAGATGTGAGGGGCGTGTATCTCGAAGGATTGAGACTATTTTTCGATGAATACTTAAGAGCAACGGGGGATGAGGAAATCCTCGGAGTACTCGCTCCTTTCTATGCCTTTCGCGGTGTTGTGGTTGCCAACCCGGTTTTCTATCCGGATGTTACCCCTGATGTCAGGCTCAAGATTTTTTCATTCGTAAAGCATATTCTGTCCGTCGACAAATTCGATTACAAAGCTGTCAATGCTTATATCGTTTCCACGAAATAGTACGGCTCCTGATCAATCCAGTGTGAGAATGCTATATTCAGATGACACGCTGGGGGGTGCAAGGAACCGATCCTCATATCCCAGCTTGTTCTTGCTTGCTCCCGCACCAATAGATTATTTTATAAAAATTGTACGAAGGGCAGATTGACATCTATCTAAAGAACTGTACTTCACAATAAAGGGATTGAGGTTCACATGAAAGCGGGATAGAGAAACGTCCCTGAGCAATTCTGGTTAAAACAAAGAGGCTACATAGTGTCGGGTGCAGGATTGATTATAAGTAGGATTTCCCAGCGGTCAGTTTGTGATCCACTAAGTACTAGACACCACGGACGTTTTGCCGGAAGTGTAAAGTTCCGTATGAATGTGCAAAAAAGGAAGCTTCCTAAACTTGCAAAAACTCGTCGGTTACTATAAATTACTCTGGCCTTGTTACTTTGTTTTGCTTTGATAAAGCTTTCTATCTGATTTCTGTAGGCATACACTCTCAGTAGGAGGAGAAAAGATGCGAACCCTATTACTTAACCCTCCATCTTTTGGTGGGTTTGACGGTGGAGCTGGTGCACGATACCAAGCGCGGCGCGAGATCCGTTCCTTCTGGTATCCCACCTGGCTCGCCTATCCTGCCGGGCTTATTGCCGAAAGCCGTCTCATTGATGCACCGCCTGCCGATATGGGCATCGAAGAGGTTGTTGAGCAAGCGCGTGGCTATGATCTTATAGTTATAAATACAAGCACGCCGACAGTTGTGAATGACGCAGGCATAGCGGAACGTCTGAAAGATCATTACCCTGCCAGTATTATAGGATTTGTAGGACCCCATACTGTGACCCTTCCGGAAGAGACGCTGCAGAAGTCAGCGGCTATTGATTTTGTCACTACAGGCGAATTCGATTATGCAGTAGCGGAAATAGCAAAAGGTATTCCCTTTCACCGTGTAGATGGTATCGCATACCGCGAAAATGGCAAGGTTAGGCACACCCCGCTCCGTCCGCCGATACAGGATTTAGATGCCCTCCCATTTGTTACCGATATTTATGCCCGCGACCTCGTAATAGAACGGTATTATAACGGGTATTTGAAACATCCGTATATTTCCTTTTACACAGGCCGCGGTTGCCGTGCACGCTGCACTTTTTGTCTCTGGCCCCAGACGCTTACAGGGCATGATTACCGGGTCAGGAGCCCGCAAAACGTTTATGACGAAATGGTGAATGCACAACGTCTATTCCCGCAAGCCAAGGAATTTTTCCTGGATGATGCTACGTTTACCGACAACCCTGCCCGCGCAGTGGAAATTGCCCGGAAGTTCAAAAAACTGGGAATCACCTGGTCCTGCAATGCGAGGGCAAATGTCCGGAGAGATACGCTGCGAGAACTGAAAGAAAGTGGATTGCGGCTGCTTACCGTGGGATTCGAATCCGGGAACCAGCAGATTTTGAACAACATCAAGAAAGGGACCAAACTCGAGCAGATAAGAGCATTTGTTAAGGCAACAAAGGAGCTTGGCATATTGGTCCACGGTGCCTTCATTCTCGGATTGCCAGGTGAGACAGCAGAGACCATCGAAGAGACCTTGCGCTTTGCACTTGAAATGGACCCATACAGTATACAGGTATCGCTTGTAGCCCCGTATCCCGGCACTGAACTGTATGAACAGGCACTTCGTAAGGGCTGGCTTGCAAGTGAGGGAGAACAACTGGTCAGCGATGGCATCCAGAATTCAGCGATTTCATATACCTCGATCTCTCGCGAAGAATTGTTCGAGTCAGTGGAGCGCTTTAATCGCCGGTTCTACATGAGATGGCGGCCGATAATGAGAATAGTAAAGGAAATGATTCAGGACAGGGATGAATTCAGCAGGCGCATCAGAGAGGGCAGAGAATTCTTCTCTTTTATGGCAAAGCGTAAAAATGCGGGTTCGTCCTGAGCGGTAGATATGAACGCATGGGTTAAAACTTTTCCTTGGAGCCGCTCCTGCTGAGTTGAAGTCGTCGCAAGCGCACTTCGCAGGAGAAGCCATGGTAAGAAGGTCCTTCTTAACGTCGAAAAGCAAACCCGTGCAATTCTGTCTGTCAATCGATATCACGATAAGATTGCGATGTAAAGATAATTCTTCCTAAGGTTACCGATTCTGAATTAGCACTTTATGCAGGCCATTATTATTATTCAGACCTACTCGAGGCTGGTGTAAGGATATTCGAAAAGCGCGACGCGGTACTGCACGCAAAGACAGGTGTCATAGACGGCGGCTGGTCCACAGTGGGATCGAGCAATATGGACTTCTGGAGCTTCTTGCTAAATGACGAAGTAAATGCCGTCATCCTGAGCAATGAATTTGCAGCCAAGATGGAGCAGAAGTTCGATAAGGACATTGACAAATCCTATCAAGAGAAACTAAATGAATGGAATCAAAGACCATTGTATCCTCGGATAAGGAAGTTGATATCCCACCTACTCCAGCACTGGCTATAGCCTCAATTATTGTCCAAATTCGTCCAGCGAAATTTATGTTGGTAAAGATAAAAGAGCCGGTCCAAAACATCCAGAGAGAGTTGACAGACGCGTCAGTGACTTGATGCAGTTTGGAGTCGACCTCCAATGCTTTTCAGTTGTACCCATCAGCATATTCAGGATACCCCTGTAATTATTTCGGACATAAATAGCTTGCAGTGGATACAGCATAACTACTAGGGAAATAGTAATGGTTCGCGACATAGAGTTCAAGACCGCTGTCTGACTGTACGTCGTACTAATGGAGATTTCTAAAACTAGGAGCCTGTCGGACTT
>PMYY01000087.1 GCA_003170655.1 Nitrospiraceae bacterium | reverse complement strand
GTGGAGTCGATCCTCATCTACCCTTCCACCGTAGTGCCTCCAGAGCACCGCGCCGGTGTATTCGAGCGCGTAGATGGTCCAGTAGCGACCTCCGTCCCGATTCTGGGCCAGGCCTTCGCCCGTGGTCCAGTGATCCTGGTGTGGGACACTGTCCTGCGTGGGGCGCGCCATCCGGAGCAGGGGCATAACGTGGTTTACCATGAGTTCGCACACAAGCTCGACATGCTTGACGGAGCCGCTGACGGCACCCCGCTCCTCGCCGACCGTGATCAGTTCGCCGATTGGGTGGCCGTGTGCTCCCACGAATTCCTGCGGTTACGAGGCCTCGCCGAGAAGGGGCACAAAACATTCCTCGACACATACGGCGCGACAAACGAAGCTGAGTTCTTCGCCGTGGCGACCGAGGAGTTCTTCGACCGTCCCATTGCCCTCCAGAAGCACGCCCCCGATCTCTACCGTGTCCTCAGCGCCTACTACCGACAAGATACAGCCGGGCGCGCGAACCGGACATGCCTCGTAAAAGAATAAAACTCGGTCGGCACGTCGCTTAGCTTGCGCCTTCCTCGCACTTCGCGTACAGGGTATATACCCTGCACTTGACCAGAGGGTCTCCGCTCTACGAGCTGCGACACCCTGGACCTCGAAGACGCAAGGTGTCCGCAGCAAGCTGCGGAGTATATGAATTAATGAACATGTTTCATGCGGTACGATTCGCTTCTGCGCCATTATCGCTTTCTTTTGTTTCAGCATTTTCCGCATTATTACGATTCAGCCCTAAGATTGCCTCCCGTAGTGCCGCAATCTCTGCTGTCGGTCTTAAGTCCGCTTCAAGCACGTCAAGCTTTTTGAGAATCTTCCAGCAGAAATCGGAAATAATAAGGTAATCGTCGGTCTTGGCAAGGTCTATCATCTTCCACCAAAGACCATCTTTTGAATTAACAATTGCTTGCAGCTTTGCGAATATCTCAAGCAACTCAACCGATGACGCTCTGTCCTTCCTGATTGTCGCACCGAGGATATGAGTTCTTGACAAGTCAGCTACTTTCGGAAATCATCAGTGACAAGTACCCACTGCGTTGAATGGAATGGTTGTATTAAATATAATGTTATAGGAATATGGTTATCAGGAGAATATCATTTATCGAAGCAGGCTCACCCGGGCTGCATATCTTTAGCAAGTTTCCCATACCGAGACTTGGTGCCGTGTTGCTTTCTACCATTCTCCGGGAAAAGGGATACGAAGTAAAGGCATTTATTGAGGACATTGCCGAACTCGATTGGTCATTCATTGAGAGTTCTGACGTCGTTTGCATCTCGACCATAACGTCCACGGCTATAAAGGCATACGCAATGGGGAAACGATTTAAAGCCTTGGGGATGCCGGTGATTATGGGTGGCGCACATCCCACGTTTATGCCCGATGAATCCTTAGAATATGCAGACTTTGTCATACGGGGAGAAGGTGAGCATTCCCTTGTCGAACTGCTTGAGCACCTAGAAAGAGGAATCCCGGCATTAAGGCTTATCAAAGGGCTTTCGTACAGTGACAGAGACGGGATTAATGTCCACAACCCCTCCAGAGAATTTATTGAAGACCTTGACATTCTCCCCGAACCTGACTTCTCCCTTGTTCATAACTGGACCCAGTCAAATACCTATCCTGTTTCGACATCGAGAGGCTGTCCCTTTGCCTGCACGTTCTGCTCTGTCATCGGGATGTTCGGAAGGAACTTCTGTTTCAAATCTGTTGAGACGACGTTGAATGAACTTAAATATGTGGCATCAGCATCCAAGGCTACAAAATTCATTGTTGACGATAACTTTACAGCTAATAAAAAAGGACTAAGGAAATCCTAAGTGGCATGATTGCAGAGGGAATTAGGATGCGATGGTCTGCCCAGGTGAGGACAGATGTTGCAAGATCACCGGAACTTCTCCGCCTGATGGCTGACTCAGGCTGCCATACTTTGTACATCGACTTTGAATCTATCAATCCCGCAACGCTTGAAGTATACAATAAAAAATAGAATCGTGGAGATATCATTTCCTGCATAAGGACGGTCAGAGAACACGGTATTCATATCCACGGAATGTTCGTCCTTGGGGCGATCACCGACGATCTCGATACCATTCGCAGGACTGCTGATTTTGCAACAGGCCTTGGGATAGACACGGTACAGTTCCTGATTCTTACACCACTACCAGGAACACCGCTTTTTAACGATATAATGGGGAGCGGAAAACTTCTCCATCGTGATTGGAGTAAATATGATGTCCAGCATGTAGTTTTCAGACCCCAGCTCATGTCCCCGATCACCCTGCAGATGGAGACCTTAATGGCGATGGGTCGTTTTTATTCATGGAGATATATTCTCGGGCATCTAGCAAGAATGAACTTCCACTACGCAGCGATCGGCCTCTTTGGGAAGACAGCCGTTCATAAATCCCTGAAGGAGTCCGCCGCCTATCTTGCTGACTACGGCTTACACTCTGGTTAGAAGGAGGTCTGGAGAATATTCTTTTCTGATATAGATAAATCTTGTGGTCTGGATGTGAGTCCGACAACCGAGGCTTCTGATACAAGCAATAATGCACGCTGACTTTGTGTAGTAACGCGATGGGTAGCACCTCATTGATAGCCAGGCAATAATTAGAGGAGGAACAATGAAAATAAAACTTATCGCACCGCATGAAGAACGCAAAGACGCTTTATCCAGTCCCTTCAAGTTCCAGAGGGTAAATCTGCCACTGCTGGCGGCGCTTACACCGCCTGGCCACAACATAACACTTGTCGAGGAGGTATTTGCTCCTGATGATATCAATCAAGATGTGGATTTAGTTGGCATCACTGTCCTGACCGAACTTGCGCTTAGAGCCTATCATATCGCCGACATCTATCGTCGGAAGGGGGTGAAGGTGGTGATGGGAGGAATACACCCAACTGTATTGCCTGAAGAAGCTTTAAAGCATGCAGACGCAGTAGTAGTGGGGGAAGCGGAGGGTGTATGGCCGCGACTTGTATCTGAGGCCGCTGCGGGTCAGCTGCAAAAAATATATCAAGCAGGTAAACTGACAGATCTGAAGGGTATGCCGATGCCAGAGCGAAAGCTTTCCCCTGAAGCGAAATATACGGGCTATAATCCTATTCCGGTCCCTATCGGCATCGAGACATCCCGGGGGTGTCCGAACGATTGCGAATTCTGCTGCATCGGCTCGACACTGGGTAAGCAATATCGGGTCAGGCCGGTTCAGGAGGTTATTGCCGAGATAGAGTCTATTGATTCCCCGCACCTCTTCTTTGTCGATGACGCACTGGGACTGAACCGAAAGGTAGCTAAAGAGCTCTTTACTAAAATGATACCTTTTAAGAAGCGATGGCTGGCGCAGGGTACAGTATCGCTGGCAGAGGACCCGGAACTGCTCAAACTGATGAATCGGGCCGGGTGTCTGGGGCTTTTGATCGGGTTTGAATCGATACAGAAGACAACGCAGGATGAGGTGATGAAAATAAGAAACCTGAAAATAGATTTTTATGAGGCAATGCGTAGATTTCATGGCGAAGGATTCGGAATATTGGGTTCCTTTGTTTTCGGATTTGATTTCGAAAATAAAAATGTGTTCGAGCAAACCTATGACTTCATAATGAAAAGCTATATGGATGTCGTCCAGCTGAGGATTCTTACTCCGTATCCCGGAACGCGATTATATAAGCGACTCTCAGACGAAGGCCGGTTGTTTGAGCATGACTGGTGGCTCCAGGGTCATCCTCCTGATACGATTCTATACCAGCCCAAGGGCATGACGGTTGAAGAACTCATTAGCGGCTACGCCGGATTGAACAGACAAGCCTATTCTACGGGCGCCATAATGAAACGATTCCTTGGCATGACCCCATGGAAGCGGACGTTGCTGGGTTGCATGACGTACACAGGGGTCAATCTGTCTACCCGCAAACGTTATTTCAAGGGCCTGAGCAATCCACAACCATTTGCAGCGCCTTCCAAGCCTAGCGGGAATGCATTAGATTCAACCAGGAAACAGTAGTAGTGAGATTATGTGGCCTATTTGAAAAATAGTTAGGATGAAAGCCGAAGAACATCCACGGACAGATTAGGATCATGGGAAGGGGAAAAAATGGCAAATTCTGTCTTTTCTTTCTCAGTAGGACTTCGGACTCGGATCTTCGTCGACATTTCTATTCTGCAGTCAGCCTTCCGTCCGCCCAGCATTAAGCTTTTACTCTATTACGGTGTGGATTCCCTGGGTGTTTCGAGAATCGAACACTGATCCTTTCCAATTATACCCATCAATATATTAAGGATGACTTCTATCGATGACTCCGAGTAAGCGTCGAAACATTTCTCGATGCGAGGTTAGAAAAAAGCGTCGAAAGTAAATAATCGCCCACCGTAGAGATTTCAGGGTGGACTCATCGATGCTCAGCGAGTCAGATCAAGGCGCGTTTTGAGACAACATCTACGACGGATCAACAATAGTCTCTTCCCGTAAATCATCGATCTTGTGAGACCATGCATGCCCAACGAGAAAATGTATCAAAGACGCTAAGTAATTGCGGCTGGCTGTTTACTTTTTCCTTGGTTGGAGCTATTCCAATGTTAGGAGTAAAAAAACAGTGGTTGAAGAGGAGAATCAATGAAGGGATACGACAAACAGAGCAGCCAAAGCAGTCTGGATGAAGAGTTGGAGATGGAGATTGTGTATGTCTTGGATACATCTGTGGTAATCAATGATCCAGACGTCTTTTGCAAACTTGGTACGCATCGGATAATAGTGCCGATTGCTGTAAAAAAAGAACTTAATGGGCTGCAACTGAGCACTGTTACAACAAAAGCCGATGCAGCCGCGAAGGCAGCTCGCACTCTGGACGATTTAGCGTACCGGCAGAACATAGCCTTCGGTGCGATCAAGTCCGCAGGTGCCTTCGTTCGAATATTTAAAAGGTACTTGCCGGTTAGTGAACTTGAAGGCTGGGCTGACAATCGTATAGTCGGGGCGGCGCTTCAGCTTCAAGAGGAAAATAGGCATTATACCGTTGTCCTGCTAACTAACGATAAAAGAATGCGTCACATCACTAGATCATATGGCATCCGGGCCGAGGAATATCCACTCAGTATGGACTAGATGGCCGGAGAATCAGTGAAAAGAGGAAAGCTGAAACAGTCAAAGGCGGCATGGGGAGAAATACAGGAAGTAACGTTGAAGCGGCTGATCAGCCTGCCTCAATATTATCCAATAAAACGCAAGGCGGATGATTTCGATCTGCATATGGCTATCGATGCGGATCGTAGCTTAATCAATAACAGAACAATACTTTTTATAATCAGGAGGAAGCTATGGATGTTTTTGTGATGGTACCGGAGGATGAAAGCCTGAAAAACGCAGTATCATTTGTGGATGACGGATATGTAATTGATGAAGAAATGCTGCAGAAATATAGGCGCAGTCGGATAACCATGCGTCAGGGACAGATTCTGCCGCGCAGCAAAATGTTTTGCAAGAACGCCAGCATTTTTGATGTCAGCGGCAGAAAGCTTGTGTGGGGCGATATCGGCCTCGATGACGTCCGGGAGATGTACGGGGTCTACTATATTCTTACGGAACATACCTCATTCTGGTCACCGGCTGAGCAAGACGTTAATGGCTGGAGCCGCAGGAGTGATGATCCGTTTTCAAAATCCAGCTGTCGGCAGTTCCTGCCGGAATTAGAACCGATTCAGATTAAGATCGAAACTATCAAAAGATTCGCTATAGCCCGGATAGTTGATTGCAAGATACAGTCATCGCGGAAACTGTACAGTGCCAATTACCAGCCGGCGGTCATATTNNGGCATCATCTGGGACAAGATATATGAAGCATTGAGCCACGACGACTTCAAAATTGCACTCATGTTGCCTCCGGGCTATAGGGGCGATGAGCGAGTGGCCGATATCAGAAGGATTGATATGGATATCGACAGAAACCAGGTCATAATTAT
>PMYY01000247.1 GCA_003170655.1 Nitrospiraceae bacterium | reverse complement strand
ATGATCAGATCATCAACAGGATCGAGACCGGAGACTACGTCGGCATATATTCCGACTGCAAGGGACTTGATGTGACCCATGTCGGCATTTTCATCAAGCAGAGAAAATCATTATTTCTGAGGCATGCCTCCTCGGTACAGGAAAAACGGAAGGTGGTCGATCAGGATTTTATCGAATATGTGAAAAACAAGCCAGGCATAGTCGTGTTTAGACCGAAGCTATAATCACAACCTGAATTCAAATACGTGCCTCAACATCATTTTCCTTAAGGGATTCGNNTTATACTACATATGTTTATACTTGTATATATTGTTATCGAAGATTAATAAGACCTGCCGCTTCATCATTTTCCTTAAGGGATTCGATAAATGGACGCAGTTTCCAAAGCAATGCGAGGCCTGGAAGCGAAAGGGCAGCACTGATAAGGAAGAAGACAGGCCAGCCGACAGTTTGGGCAACAAAGCCTGAAGTCGGAGCAATGACAATCCCGCCGAGTGCTGCAAGCGATGACAGCAGGGCATACTGGGTCGCACTGAAGCGGTGGTTACACATGGTCATCAGTAGTGCCATAAAGGCTGCTGTCCCCATGCCGCTGCCAAAATTCTCAAAGCCAACGGCGAAAATGAGCATTCCGTAACTTTTTCCGATCACTGCCAACGCAGAAAAGGTCAGTATTGTACAGGCCTGCACTATGCCGAAATAAAGCAGCGAACGGAAAATGCCCAGCTTGACCATAAGGCTACCGCCCAGAAGTGCCCCTAATATCGTAGAGACTAACCCGAGCCCCTTATTGATTGTCCCGACATCGGTAGCTGAGAAGCCTATACCTCTGATAAGAAATGCAGACATAAGAGACGATGCATATGCATCTGCCAGCTTATAGAGAATTATCAGAAGCAGAAACGTAAACGCGAATTGCCTGGAGAAGTAGTCTTTAAGAGGACCGATGACCGCTTCCTGAATGGTGCGCGGAGGCGCTGCTGTTTGAGGCGGCTCCGGAGCGAACAACGTGATGATAAAGCCCATGGCCATGATGGCAGCCATGGAAAGATAAGTATTGCGCCATCCTATCTGGTCGGAAAGTATCAATGTCAGCGAGCTCGAAACGATTAATGCGATGCGGTAACCCATGACTGCTACAGCAGCTCCAGCCCCGCGCTCCTGCACATGCAGAATATCGGTACGGTAGGCGTCGATAACAATATCNNGTTATAAGGATCCAGCCCCGCCGCCTGCCGAACATAGGCGGTATGAACCTGTCCATGAGGGGTGACCAGAGGAACTTCAGAGTGTAAGGCAGCGCAACTACGGAGAATATCCCTATAGTCTTGAGGTCAACTCCCTCAACCGCCATCCAGGCCTGCAGCGTGCTCACAGGAAGTGCGCGGGGAAGACCTGATGCAAAACCCATCATCAGGACGAAGGCTATCCTCTGATTGGTAAAGGCCTGGACATAAGGTGAACGATCTGACTTTATGGTGCCACCTCAGATATGTGCACAGGCAGTCTTCCTGTAAAGGGACTCGCTCCGCACAGACAATTAATGACAGCCTCCTGTGCCTGCAGCGTCGGGTCGTAAGCCGCTATCAGGACATCGGCATCTTTAAAATAGCGCAGCACATAAGGACTTCCCAAAGATACCACTATTGATTTCTTCGCCTTTGCAATAAGATTCGTCAGCCTGTTCCTTTCTTCATTACTGATGCCGGAAGAACCCCTCCATGCAGCCACACTCGTAAAGATAGCAATCAGGATGACCTCATCACTCATCACATTCAAAATTTCGGCTGCAATAGAAGGAGCCCTTAAACTCGCAAAAGCGGATGTGCTGAAATACTTGTCATCTCCGGCAAAAATAGTGCAGACAGCCTTGGAATCCGCCAGCGGCAAGAGCCCGGAAGTATCTTTGATCAGTGTGACGGCCCGTTGAGAGATCGTTTTCGAAAGGAGTGAATTATTTTTGAGATCGATCTCTTCAATAGCTCTTCCGACAAGATACGCCTTTGCTTCAAGAATTCTTTTCACGGCGGCATCGAGAATATCCGGATCTTNNCGCCTTTTTTCTTGCATGGCCGAAAGCAACGCTGACGCCGTGGCATCGGGATCGTCAGGATGCAGCAGTATATCTGCCCCCGCTTTCAGGCATTCAAGGCCTGCATCGCCAAACTCCCTGAGGGCGTGCATGTTCAGTGCATCGGTAAGGACCAGTCCCGTGAACCCAAGCCCTTCTTTCAGTAAGGTGGTTGTTATCCTGTGTGAAAGACTCGCAGGTCTCTCATCGAAAGCCGGTACACTTAGATGGCCCATCATGATACTGCCGACGCCCGCTTCAATAGCGTTTTTGAAAGGTGCTATGTCGGAATCGAAAAGAGCATCTCTCGTCTTTCGAATTTCGGGCAGCGAGATATGTGAGTCTGTCGAGGTATCTCCGTGTCCCGGAAAGTGCTTGGCGCAGCTGATTAGGTAGGCCTCTTCGAGGGTTTTAATATAAATGGAGCCGAATCGTGAGACCATAGCAGGATCATCCGAGAATGCTCGTGTGCAGATGATCGGATTGTCAGGATTTTTGTTTACATCCAGGACAGGGATGAGGGGCATGTTGATGCCCATATCAGCAGCCTCGCCGGCTATTGCCCGGATTGCTTGAACCAGGAGCTCCGTGTCCGTCTTTTGTGATAGATCAAACCCTGCAGCAAATGCCATTTGGGAAGGGAATGAGGTCAGCCCTTCGATCTGCTGCCCAACGCCGCGTTCAATATCAGAGGCAATCAACAACGGGATGCGGGAACGGGCTTGTAGTTCAGAGATAAAACTCTTTAGTTCGGCCCGGATCCCGCCGAAGAGAATGAACCCGCCTATACCTTTGTCGACCAGCTCGAATTGTTTTTCGCGATATGACAACTCGCTGGTCCGCAAACCATCGAGCCTGCTGATTATGACCTGATAAGCCTTTTGGCGAGAGGTGCCAGGCTTCCCGATGCTCTTCTTCGTCATGCGGAGAGTGTATCAGATTCATATTCGGTTGGACAATGAGTTATGATATCCGCAACTTATCTTACGAAGAAGCATCAGTATTAGTCCATATATATCAGAATGATACGTCTATTAATAATTACTCCAAACACACTACAAACATATATATTTATTTCAATTCTCAACACTCATGCCTTATAATCGTGATTATCAGATACTGAATGGGTTCAAAATTCAATGAGGCGCGTATTTGGGACTATATGAACCTGCGGGAGATAGCTAATGTCAGCGTTATTCAGCCAGCTATCTCTACTGTACTCTTGGCAAAGCCAAAGAAGAGGCTGAATATTATCTTGGGAACCCTGCTTGGAGCGGCCCCGGATCTTGGCCTTGCCTGTTTCTATTATCGTACTTCCAGTCAATTCATTCAATTCCCACCCCGAAAGACCAGAGAAATGACTTAGCCGTGAAGTTCTACGACATTTGTATGGAAACTAGTCAACTCTTAAGATGTTACTCAGGGGCTGAATAAAATGCACTTAAATTTCTATAATCTGGAAAAAGAGCCTTTCCAAATTACTCCAAACCCGGAATTCTTGTTTTTGAGTACTATGCACAGGGAGGCTTTGTCACTAATAAGTGATGGAATCGAGCAGCGGACGGGGTTCATCGCAATAATCGGTGAGGCAGGTCTGGGCAAGACGACTATTATCCGGTCCTTTGTGCAGCAAGCCGATAAACAAGCATTGAAATTAATATACATATCCAATCCGGATGTCTCGTTCATAGGACTCCTCAAGTCTATTTACAGGGAACTTGGAATCATCCCAAATGCGGATGATTTACCTGAAATGGTGCATGACCTGCACCTGTTCTTGATCTATGAATACAAACAGGGCCATTCGGTTGTACTTCTAATAGATGAAGCCCAGAATTTGCCTATAGAAACACTGGAAAATCTCCGTATGCTCTCCAATCTTGAGAGACCTAAAGACAAGCTCATTCAGATAGTGCTTGTAGGCCAGCCAGAATTAGCAGAGAAACTTAAGCTGAATGAATTAAAGCAGCTCGATCACCGTATTGTCATGCGTGTCCATATAACACCGTTTTCAAGTATAGAGAGCTTGGCATACATTCGACATCGACTATCAAAGGCAGGCCAACAGGACCTCACCATATTCACAAAATCAGCTCTCAGGCACATTATAAAGCATGCCCGGGGTATCCCTAGAATACTCAATATCCTCTGCGGAAATACCCTTGTCTCTGGATTCGATTACCAGGAAAAACAGATTAGTGTACGCACCGCAAAGGAAGTGATTGCCGATTTTGAAGGAAGACAAAAGAAAAGTAATCTCTTCAAAAGGCTGCTTGTCCCGCTATCCTTAGTGGTGGTAATAAGCGTCGTTGTTGTCATATACCAGTATGAAGATCAGGTGTTATCGGGAGCTCGCGAAATGTTTGCTTCGTGGCGCTCCGAGCCAAAGATAACCGAGGACGAAACTGTCGTTGTTACAGAGCCATTTAAGGCGTCCCAAAATAAAATAGAAGTTCCCCCGCCAGTTGAAAAGGAAACGTCCAAGAGTGAGGAAAATACGTCAACTGCTGCAAAAAGGGTTTTCCCTGTTAAGATAGTCGTAAAAAAGGAAGACACTCTCTACAATTTAATTCAAGAGATCTATGGGACAATTAATAAAGAGCTAATCGCACAAGTAAAACAGCAGAATAAAAGGATTGGGGAAAATGGTAAGATCCGGATCGGAGAAACATTAATTTTCCCTGAGCCTGAAAATGGACGATAGTTTGGAGGAGCCAAGAGATGGCGCATACGCTGCAATTTCATCTCCTAAGAACAACAACGGCATGGTGTGCTCATAGTCCCCAAGCCCTACCACCTCAAGGATTACATAAAAAGCGGCGTAAAGCCTCGCCTTCGAGGCGGGGAGAATGTTAATCCGTAATCGCCCGCGCCATATCATGGATGGTCTACAATAACTCTCATGCATTCCAGCAGTACGCCTTCCTGTTTCTATCTCATCAATTAAACGCTGATTAAGAAATAACGTCATCAAAAACAAGTGCTCCGGCTATCGGTATGGTGGCAATTTACTATCAATACTATGTTGTTGGGGGATAATCCAGAGTCGATCATTGCCAATGTAGGCGCCGGATTATTCCTTATTATCGCCACGACATAGATGAAAAATGATAGAGCATCCTCGGATGATTGAGGAATACAAGACGCATAATCTGGGCCACTTACGCGAATAGAGGTGTGCCCGGCACCCCGAACGGTTCATAATCGATTGGACAATGAGTTATGATATATTATACAAGGAGGACGGAAATGCACGAATCGTTCCAGTTTTTCCATAAGGCTATTCTCGATCATCTGACCTATTCAATCGCCAAAGACCGCTTTTCAGCAACTCAGAGAGACAAATTCGTGAGCTTCTCTCTTTCAGTAAGGGATCTTCTCATAGAACGATGGATTAATACTCAGCAGCATTATTACACCTGCGATGCCAAACGGGTTTATTACCTGTCTCTTGAATTCATGATGGGCAAACTGCTCGAAAGCAATATTACCAATCTCGGGCTGGTAGATGATTACCGTTATGCGGCAGATGTTCTGGGAATGACTTACGACGAGCTCGCAGACTTTGAAGAGGATGCAGGTCTCGGCAATGGCGGCCTGGGCAGGCTTGCAGCCTGTTTTCTGGATTCGATGGCCACCCTTGGTTATCCAGGATACGGTTACGGCATCCGGTATGAATATGGCATCTTCTCTCAGCGTATCAGGAACGGTTACCAGGTGGAGACGCCCGACAGCTGGCTCAGGTACGGCTGCCCTTGGGAGATGCCGAGGCCGGAGGTGCTTTACCCTATTAAGTTTTACGGGCATGTAGACACTATTTCCGGACGGGACGGCAGAACGCGCATGCATTGGGCTGATGCCGAGGATGTCATGGCCATGGCATATGATTATCCGGTTCCGGGGTTCAGGAATGACACTGTGAATAACCTAAGACTATGGGCTGCGAAATCATCACGGGAATTCAATCTCGAATACTTTAACAGCGGGGATTATGTCAGGGCTGTTGAGAACAAAACGACTAGTGAGAATATTTCGAAGGTGCTTTACCCGGATGATCAATCATTCGCCGGTAAAGAATTGAGACTTAAACAACAATATTTCTTCGTCAGCGCAACGCTCCGGGACATCCTGCGGCGTTATAAAAAATATTACAAAAAATACAATGAATTTCCGGATAAGGTTGCGATTCAACTCAATGACACTCATCCGTCCATCGCAATTCCTGAACTGATGCGTATACTGGTTGATGAGGACGATCTGGAATGGGACGACGCCTGGAAGATAACTACCAGGAGTTTAGCGTATACAAACCATACAATCCTGCCCGAGGCACTGGAGACATGGCCCGAAGGATTGATGGGAAACCTGCTCCCGCGTCATCTCCAGATCATAAGGGAGATAGACAGGAGGTTTCTCATACAGGTCAAAGAGACTTTCAGGGACGACCCTGAGAGATCGATTAGAATGTCCATAATTACCGGCGACGGCGAGCGATGGGTAAATATGGCCCGCCTTGCCATCGTTGGCAGCCATAGTGTGAACGGCGTGTCGCAACTTCACTCGGAAATATTGAAAGATGATGTATTCCACGACTTTAATGCTATTTTCCCCGGTAAATTCCGTAATATCACAAACGGTATAACCCCTCGAAGATGGCTTATCGAGGGCAACAGGCGTCTGGCGGGATTGATAACCGAGGCAATCGGAGAAGGCTGGATGAAGGACCTCAGCCTCCTGAAGGGCCTTGAACCCCTTGCCGGTGATGCGGAGTTCAGACGGCGTTTCAGCGCTATTAAAGAGGCTAATAAAAACGATCTTTCCATTTATCTTGAGAAGAAATCGGGGATTACGTTCCCCCCGGAGTTTATGCTTGACTGTCAGGTCAAGAGACTCCACGAATATAAGCGCCAGCTTCTCAACATATTCCATGTTATCACACTTTTCAACCGCATAAGGGAAGGCATAGAGGTTGGATCTTTTACGCCGAGGACTGTCCTATTCGCCGGCAAATCTGCCCCGGGCTATTATATCTGCAAGCTTATAATCAAGCTGATCCACAGCGTCGGCGAGGCGATAGAAAAAGATCCGCGGGTGCGCTCGTTACTGAAAGTGGTATTTGTCCCGAATTATAGTGTTACTGTAGCGCAGAAGATCATGCCGGCGGCCGAGCTTTCGGAACAAATATCGACAGCAGGTTTCGAAGCGTCCGGTACCGGCAATATGAAATTTACGCTGAACGGAGCGCTGACAATAGGCACGTTAGACGGGGCGAATGTCGAGATACGTGAAGAGGTCGGCAAAGAAAATTTCTTCCTGTTTGGTCTCACTGCAGGCGAGATTATGGAGATGAGGCATGGTTACAATCCTCGTCATTATTATGAAAAGAATCCGGAACTGCATCTGATAATAAATCAGCTTTTGGATGGATATTTTTCTCCGGAAGACCCAGCCCTTTTTCATCCGATTGTGCGGACATTGCTCGACGATGACCGTTTTTTTGTTTTTGCCGATTATGCTTCGTACATCGGTTGTCAACAGGAAGTGGGCCGCGCGTATCTCGACAACGAAAAATGGATCGAGATGGCTATTCTGAATGTTGCCAGATCGGGCAAATTCTCGAGTGACAGGGCCATAAGGGAATATGCGGAAAATATTTGGCACATCGAGCCGGTCAAGCCTCTTTAACCAGTGAAATACCGGTTGTCTGGAAAATTTGTCCTGAGATGGCTGGAGACCCCCGCTCTATACGATCGGGGCAATGATGAGCTCTATGAACTCGATGACGCAGGCTTTCGTTTTCTGCAGTCCTGCGCATCTGCCGAAGGATGCAGCACGTCAACAGGAGGCGGTGCGGTAGGGGAGGACAGTGGGTTTATCGATTACTGTTTTTCCGAAGGGATATTGACGCTCGATTCAGTAGCTGCGAGACGGCCTCGTGTCATCAAATCCCCAATCCCTTCATTGCGTTATCTTGAACTGCAAATTACCGACAAGTGCAATCTCAGATGCAAGCATTGTTATATAGGCGCATCGAAGAATAAAGAGTTGTCCCTGACTAAACTGGAGGCAGTGCTTGATGAATTCGAGGCTATGCAGGGCCTCCGCCTGCTGATAACAGGAGGAGAACCGCTTATGCATTCTCATTTTGCCGAGTTCAATGAGATGCTGCGCTCATATTTATTCAGGAAGATATTGTTCACCAACGGTCTGCTGCTGGATCGAAAACTACGTGAGAATCTGAATGTCGACGAGATTCAGTTCAGTGTAGACGGCATGGAGAACGGTCATGATGCTTTCAGGGGACTGGGGACATTTCGAAAGGTAATGAACAGTATCGAAGCAGCCCTGCGCGCAGGCCATCAGGTCTCGATCTCTACAATGATTCATCGCCGGAACCTACAGGAATTCGATGAGATGGAACGCTTGTTCAAGGGGCTTGGGGTAAGGGATTGGACAGTGGATGTGCCATGTCCTGAAGGAAACATGAAGGACAACGATATTCTTAGGGTGCCGCCCGAGACAGGTGGCAGACTGATGAATTACGGATTCGGCGGATCCCTGCATGGAGGGGGAGAGGGGTTTGGCTGCGGTTTTCACTTGGCCGCGGTCCTGGCGGGAGGAGAGGTTTGTAAGTGCGCCTTCTTTTCTAAGGAGCCGGCAGGGACCATAGACGAAGGTATCGGCAAGGCATGGACGATGATTGCTCCTGTGAAACTCGATGATTTGGACTGCGCACAGCAGTCTTGCAGCGCGATTGATGAATGCAGGGGTGGATGCCGTTATCGTGCGTCCGTAACGGGCGAAGAGCATGATCTAACTGGCAATGGGCGCGACCTTTACAAATGCTATCATTATGGTATAATGAAATAAATTCGGGCAGAAAGCCTGCAATGACTGTTTAGCGCACTAAGCTTAGGAGGATGATAGTTATGATCATCAAGAAAGTGAAGAAGAAAGGGTCGATGACTTGTAAATGCAAGGGATCTTGCTAAGGCTGTTCAAATAATGCTGTTTTAGTATTCGATGGGGTCCGGCGGGACCCCGTTTATTTTTGGTCCAGACTTCCAAAAAGATTCAGGGGGCTATTTTGATTATCGCTAAACTTATCTCATCGTTCCTTGCTGTATTGATTATGTCCGCGATGTGCTCCGCCGCGGATAAACAGTCTGCATCCTCAGAGGAAAAGGGCCTGCCCGTCGCCGTCCAGGAGAAGGCCGATATCGAATACATGCTTGGCTATGACAACGAGATGCATGGCAAATGGGAAGAGGCCATGACGAATTATTCTAACGCCCTCAAAAACGATCCATCGTCCGCCTATCTAAAAACGCAGGTTGGGCGCATGCTGGTTAAGCTTGACAGGCTGCCAGAGGCCATTACCATGATGGAGGAAATACTCAAAAAAGATCCGGATTATATCCCCGCTATGATGTATCTTGCCGAATTGTACAACTCGCAAAAAAAAGTCGACGATGCTATCGGAATATACCAGAGAGTATTGAAACTCCAACCGGAAAAAACGGAAGCGCTGCTCTCCATCGGTGTTCTCTATGCATCGAAGCAAGATTTCGAAAAAGCACAGGGTTTATTCAAAGAAGTTCTGAAAAGAGACTCTGACAACTTAATGGCGCTTTATTATCTCGGGACCGTATTCGTCGAGAGGAAGAAATACGACGCTGCCGAAGAACAGTTCAAGAAGCTCATCGAACTGAATCCAAACTTTGATGCGGCTTATCTGAATATGGGTCTGATTTCGGAAATAAAGGGACATGGTAAAGAAGCGGAGGACTACTATAAAAAAGCACTGGAACTCAATCCGCAGAACATCTTCGTCAGGGAACGGCTCGCGCAGGTCTATATTTCTGACAAGTCGTACGACAAGGCCGTTAAGGAACTTGAGGAAATAGCAAAGAATATACCAAATGTTGATATCCATTTGAAGCTTGGAATGCTCTATCTCCAGGAGAGGGAGTATGACAAAGCTGTTTCGGAATTCAGGATCGTGACTGCTGCAAAGCCCGATGATATTCCATCACGATATTATCTTGCCCTTTCACTGGACGAACTGGAGCATTATGACGAAGCCATCGACGAGCTTAAGAAGATACTTTCTTTGGACCCCAAGAACCTGAATGCGTTTCTCAACCTCGCCTTCATTTACACTAAAAAGAACCAGCTTACTGATGCGGCAAAGGTCTATGATGAAATCCTGACATTCGATCAAGGAAAGCCGGAGATATTCAGTCAACTCGGAAATATTTATGTACAGATGAAGGATTACAAAAAAGCCGGGGAGGTCCTGTCGAAAGGACTGCAGCTTTTTAAAGACAATGATGATCTCTATTTCACTATTGCCGTGTTGTACGAAAAGACCGACAGGTTCGACGATATGGTTGCAGCGCTGAATAATGCAATTAGGATAAATCCGAAACATGCAGACGCATTGAACTATCTGGGATATAGCTATGCTGACAAAGGCATCCATCTTAAGGAAGCTCTCTCCCTTATTCAGAGGGCTTATGACCTGAAGCCCGACAGCGGATATATCCTGGACAGCCTTGGCTGGGTATATTATAAACTCGGCAAATACCAGGAAGCACTCAAATATCTCAACAACGCTATTCAATCAGTGAACGACGATCCTGTGCTGTTCGAGCATATCGGCGATGTCAATGAAGCGATGGGTAATGACAAAGCCGCGCTCGATGCCTGGGAGAAATCCCTGAAGTACCATGAGAAGGAAGAGGGAGTCAAGGAGCGGGTCGAAGAGAAGATTAAGAAACTTGGGTCGAAACGAAAGAGCAAATGACAGAACATTCCGAATAATCCGTAAAGTCCCTTATATGATTACGCTCAAGCCCCCTGCCAAAATAAATTGGTCATTATATGTCCTCGACCGGAGGGATGACGGATATCATAATATTCTCTCTCTCATGCAGTGCATCGGCCTATACGACACTATGACCTTTGAGCAGGCATCTGCGATAGAATTTCAGAGCGATATGAGGATACCGAAGGAGATGAATCTCGTCTTCAGGGCAGCTATTGCACTGAGAGAGGCCGCGGGGAAGGACCTGGGGGCCAGGATCGTTCTAAAGAAAGAAGTTCCGACTCGTGCAGGTCTGGGCGGAGGAAGCAGTGATGCGGCCTTTACACTCATAGGGTTAAACCGTCTGTGGGATTTGGGCATTGGGCTGGAAGAGTTGAAGGCAATAGCTGCCTCCGTAGGGTCCGATGTGCCTTTCTTTTTAGAATGTCCTGCGGCCTTGGTCCAGGGGCGAGGAGAGATCGTGCATTCCAGACAGGTTTCAGGTCCCCGCACTTTGCTGCTGGTCAAGCCTGAGGCAGCCATTCCGACGGCTTGGGCCTATGAGAAGATAGCTGATTCTAGGGGGAGGCGGAGCGGTATTTCGGATTTGACAAATACCGAAGAAAAGCTTAATAATATCAAGCTAATAATTAATACCCTGAATGAAGGTCCGCTCTCGTTACTTCGGTCCGCTTTGCATAACGACTTTGAACAGATTGCGATAGAGAGACATCCTGTNNGAAGAGGCTGCAAAACTTTTCCCCTTATTATGGAACAGGGTAGTAGAGACACTGTGAGGTCAGGTTGGGAGACGTAGTGTGGCTATTTCCTTTGTCATTTTTTTGGGGCGTAGACAAGCGGTAAGTCAGCAGATTTTGGATCTGCCATTCCCAGGTTCGAATCCTGGCGCCCCCACCATGAAGAACGACCGGGACGGGAGCGTCCCGAGACCCCGTGCCCACATAGCTCAGTCGGTAGAGCACTTCC
>PMYY01000021.1 GCA_003170655.1 Nitrospiraceae bacterium | reverse complement strand
GAGGACGATGATTAAACAAAGGGTTTAATGGCAGGCCAAAAAGCAGCTATACGTAAAATACTCTGTAGCTCAGGAAAGGGTGGCTACTCAGGATCCACCGCGCAGCGGTTTAGTCCTTCTATGGGGAATCATCACATTGGTGATTCCGGCGCCACCGATGACTTGGAGGTGGAGCCAATGTTTCCGGCAAAGACATCGATCTTGAAGAGGCGAAATATACTGCATGATTGAACTGTTCACAAAACACTTCGTATAGGGGGTAATTTCTATACTAAATATGATGTTAGTGAGTAATGTCAGTGAGATACACTATATCTCAAATTAGTATATATACTAATTTGTATACTATTTCCGTCAGAACTGCCTCCTTGTGCAGCATGGCTACTGGTTACCGCAGGAGTCGAGCACTTTCTTGATAGCTGTGGCAAAACCTGCGGTGAAGATAGGCCGTCCGTCCTTTGTAGAAGTAACCCTGCCAGTTTTCGTATCAATCTGCCAGCCTTGTACCCGCAGAAACTCCTCGGAAATTGCTTGACTCAGGGCCTCTTTCTCCACTGGCAGCAATGTAGGCATGGATAGTGCGGGGGTAGGTTCCGGTAACCGGCGCCTGTCGACTGTGATCTGTGCCTGGCTCTTGAGCAGTGTGTTTTCACCCTTCAATTTCCGGTTTTCAGCCATTATGACTCCTACAATAGCACGTACGGCCGCATCATCAATCATGCCCAGTACGTCTTCCGCCGTACCTGAATAGACTTTCGCTGGGGGCTTGCGAGTCTGTCCGTCCGCAAAGGCGGCCCAGGCCACCAGCAGTGTCCGGTAATGTTCGCCGTACTTGTTCCTTATTGTCTGTGTAGCCGGTCCACCCCGCGCAGATGAGAGGCGACCGATGGTGGCAACGGAAAAGTCTCGGCTACCGCGCTGGTGCTGCTCACTACAGAGGGTTTGAATGATGTCCAGAGATCGTCGCATGCGAGGCGTAGCATCGTGCTTGAGCGCAGATAGTACCTCGTCTGGTGAAGGATGACTATCCTGCAATTGAGACCTTTTGGTCGGATAATCGAGTATCGCTTGGCAAACTATGAATCATGATGGAGCTCGCATCCGTAAGCTTCGCGCAATCAAACTGTGCATAATTGCCATTGGTCACTTCAAGAACGATGCGCTCGATATCTTGGTCAAGCCCGAGTTCGGCGAGCTTGCGCACCCCATCGACAAAAGGCAATGCATCCTTAATGCTGCCGACCTCGGCCTGGAGCAGCTTGGTTATGTGTTGGACGACGAGCAACTGTTCATCCTCTGTCAACCCAAATAAGACAGGAGTTTTACCGTTAATAGCGAGCATCATGTCGTACGCCCGACCTGCCTGTAACGTAGCTTTGCTGGTATCGTGTTCAGGAAAAATGGTCGAACCAGCAACAGCGGTCAGAATCTGCTGCAACTTATCGCATTCGGTGATTGCGATTCTTACGTCCGATAGACCGCCTGCGGCCACCAGTTGCATACCGTCATTCGCCTGTGTCTTCTTGACAAGGGCCTCGCAGCGAGCAATCAGACGAAGAGTTGCAGTGGAGTCAGTAGCCAACTTGTCATTCTTTTGAATCTCAACCTGATAGTTATTACGTAGCTTATTCAGCTGGTCATGCTTGAGGAAGGGGCGGTCATTTGCCTGACACTCGTATTTTTCATCTTCAAGTGCGGTAATCTGCCCCTCCATCGTTACGATGCGATCACCCAAATCACCCATTTGCAGGTGGATAAAGTTCCAATGGCTTTGCAGCCCCGGCAAAAAGGCGGGACCGGTAATGAACCAGCGACAACGGGGGCAGTTTTTCTCTGGGTAACCGGGCACCGTGCCGTAAGTAATCTGACCGGTGTTGTCATTAACATAGATACCGCCTGAATCACACCCCCATCCGCCTTTGGGACAGATGCCCTTACTGTTCTTGACGAGACTTGTCCCGCTCGCTTGTGCATGAATAACAGCCTGAATGGAGGCTGGGTCGCAATAGGCGCCATTGGCTTGCAATTCCTTGTACTTAGCGTCTTTTGCCCAGCGCAGGAAATTGGTCTGCTCAGTCTCCATTAACCGCTTCTCAGCTTCCTCCATCTTTTCTGTGATATAGGTGATGCCCGCTTTTGTGTAGTAGAGGGTCATAATGAGTCGCGCGTGACCTGCGATGCATTTTGAAAGGATCGGCATGGGAACTCCTCCCTCCAAGGCATAGGCAGTAATTAGTGATACGCGAAGCGCATGGAGAGGGTAGAAAGTAGTGAATCTCCCATCAGCAGCGTGGTTCACAAAGTGTAATTTATTGCCGCTTGGAAGGCATTCGCGGCGAGCGTCACAAAGGGTTTCAAGTTCCAGCAACAATTTATACCATATGAACCTGACTTGGTCAGCGGCTATTGGCTTGAACCGATCTTCGCCCTTAGCAGATGCTCTCCGAAAGAGAAAGCAGGACGTGCCCATCTCCTTCAAGATGGCCGGACTTTTGACAGCTCCGATATGATTGCTATTAAGGCTTGTCCAAGGCGTGGGAGACGGAATTGGGTTGTATTTTTCCTGCCAGTCTCTCAGTTTCTCAAGCCAGCGAAGCACCTCAGCGTGCTGCCAGGGTATTTCATAGCCCTTAGTCCATTCGTCTTTGCTTCTGTCGGCAGTCTTATTGGTATTGATAAAGAGCCCTGTCATTTCCACATGTGTGAAGTTATCCTTCATGCGGCGGAACACACCATGGCGATACGAATTCTTCTCCGATCCCTTCGCTAATGGTCCAGCATTTCGTTCCCACTCGCCATGCTGGTAGCGTAAAGTATCAGCCTCGCCGCTATCGAGCATCCTTACCTGATACGTGCGAAGCGGCAAATGCAGCTTCACATATAGGGCAACTGCTCGTGCCGGGCTCCATAGTTCATGCACAATTTCACCATGGCCATACTTTGTTCTCTCTTTCTCTGAGGGTTCACGAGTACGCCAAATGCAGTCTGGGTCGGATTCGTCGATCATCTCGAAAGACACCATAAACCAATCACCATAATCATTTCTAATGCCTTCACTCTTAACTATGGCCTGAGCCCATGTCCAATCGGAAAAATTCCGGGCATCTTTTGGGCAAAGCATACAACGTAATTCCTCCATGTAGTGATAAGGTAGAACATTCTTGTCAGACTCATAGTTTCGCATATAATGATGGTCATCTATCCCTTCAGGAAGCTCCGGAATGGGATTCCGGAATTCGTGCGGCACAATACGGTTGCCGTAGTCATCTTCGACCGAAAAGTATTGAGATAACACGTGCCCGATAAACCGCGATATGACACGATATCGCACGTGAATTTGTGTTTTCAAGTGGCTCAGGCAAGCCGTATAGAAACATGGTGCGTTATATCCTGCCCGCAAGAACTCTGCAGGGTCAGTCGTAAGCTTTAGTTTGTGAATATAATCCACAAAAAAATCTCTTAACGAAAGTGCGGCATGTACCTTATTGACCTCTGTAGCAAGCCATTCCACCGCCATTATACGCCATTGCTCAAGTCTGGGATCGAGCGCCGTAGCATAGCGCAACTGTGGGTCCGAAGAGCCTCGTACCCTGCCTTTTTTTGTTAGTGCACCTTTTCGGGCTTTCTTCATCGTAATCTCCTATATAGATATCGTTTCTTTTCTTTGAGTTCTGGGTGAGTGAATTGATCCATGTCGATGACTGGCGGCAGTGCATGGCCAGCGGCTAACGCCTCGGTCGCAGCAACTAGTGTCCGGGTCACTTGTTCAATCGAAGGCTCCGTATAGACGACCTGAGAATCCGGGGATGCGTGATGCAGCCCCGCCTGGATGATACGATCGCCTGCCTTGGAGCGGTATACCCGTTGCCCGTAGGCATGTCGATGGCCATGTTCGGTAGTACCGTTCAGCTTAGCAGGAACAAGCCCGATGCGCCGAACTGCGCGGGCATGTGCGTCGCTGTATGCATCAATCGTGTAGGGTTCCCCATGCTGCAAGTTGCGAAACGATACGAACAGGAAGGGATGTTTGTCCGCGCTGATTCTCGCGCGCAAACGCTTGTACATGTAAAGTTTCCACGCCTGCAGGAACAGTCGGCCCATATCCCGTGGAAACCAATAAACGTACATAAAGTTTTGCTGTGAGTCGCTCAGCTTCGGATTTTTCCATCCGGCCCGGCGGTTGCCGGTGACCTTATTACGTGGTTGGTAGCCGGGATACCGCACCCTCAGGTAAGCTTCGCGATCAGATAGGTAACGGCCATCTGGCCCCTTGAAGTCCTTCGGGGCAGCCCCTTCAACCGGATGATAGACCCGAACCAGTGCAACATCGGGATCCTGCAAGTCAGGCTGTACGTCCTGTACCCAAAGATGAAAGGACTCGGATACACGCAGGCCCCCCGCGTTCTCCAATATCGTGATGCAGATGCCCCCCCAGTCGTAACGTTCTACGATGTCTTTGCCCTCTTGCTTCCCGGGGGCCTTGAAGCCCTCGAACAGCAGTTCCTCGAACTTTTCATCTGGGAATGCCTTGGTACCGTCGCGATCCCCGCCTGGCGTACGCCCAAGCAAGGTGTTGCGGGCCTGCTTGGCCGCTTCGGCTGACTCTGCATAACTATTCAGATGTCCAAGGAAGGAACGCTGGCTGCGGTTGATGAAAGCTGCCCAGTTAAGGCGCTGTTCATGGGTCGTGGCTTCTCGCCAAGGGTTGAGCGGTTTTGTCCCGCACTTCCGGCTCATCCAGTCCGAGAATGCGCTTAGTGACATGAGCAGTTGCCGGGCGTTCTTAGTACGTTTCGGCAACCAGTAAAGTCCGCTTGGGTCTCTGCCATCTTCGCCAATGGTTCCGGTAGACACACGCCGAGCGAAGGTGGCAAACAAGTCGGCTGGGTTGCTGAAATATGCATAGTTTGCGGCCATGTAGTCGAGCAGCATCTCGACCCCTTGGCAGAGCTTCTGTGCCCATGACAGACTCTTAGCCTGGATGTTGGCAAGGAAGTAGTCCACGAGAGGTTCCAATTCAAATATCCTGCCGTCATGCTCGATCAGAATAACTGGTATCTCTGTTTGGATGCCCGTGTCGTCCGTGACGACCTTTGCATTGATGCGGACGTGGTTCATTGCGGGCTCCTCTCCAGTCGCATGCCGCGCACTATGAAGACCATTCCGAATAAAAACTCCGCCCTTGCCAGTCACCTGCAACTACCAGAAGTAGAAACAGGACCATGGATTCGTGGCTTAACCGGCTAAGATAACCGCCGTGAAATATCTGGTGGTCGATTATGGAGTAACTCTTTGCCCATCGCATGATTCATCCTAAAACAGCCGATTACATGGGTCAATCGAAATTTGTATCTCGCAGAGCCGTTTCCACTCCGGCAACGTAGAACCAGCATACACACTGCCTTACCAGCCTTATCTCGTCTTGTATCTCGCTTTTGAGGATTTTCTCCGGTATCACTAAAACCGTTGTCTTTACTGGCTCTGCTGGGGGTATCGCGTCTTGTATCTCACGCCGCTTTTTTCTCCAGAGACGCTGGTAATCGGGATTTTTCTTGCGCCACTCTTTTATTTCCACATACCGACCCTTGAAACAGTCCGGATTCGCTTCCAGCCACTTCTGATGGCTCTCCCTCTTGCGCTTTGCCCTGCACTCTTGGTCACTGCAACTCTTCTGGATTTTCCAGACCCTGGGATTAGGCTTGTAATACCGACCACAGTAAACACACCGCTTCTGTCCTCTGTTTGTTGGTTCCATTCATTATGTTGACAGATAGAACAGTGGATAGGCTTCTGGAGGATGAATCAGAAAATCAGAAAAATGAAATACAATGTTCGGAGGAAGAGGGAATTAAATACCGAATAAAAAGTAGGATAGCAACATTGCTGTCCTTAGGTCAGGTTCTCGATATCGCCTACAATTTCTTATATAGTATATAGATTTCCCTCGATATGCACGCATTCTTTTCACTAAAAAGCCCGGCTTGCATCAGAAGCAGGGCTTGAATGCCAGATATAGTATAGATTAGTTACCCCTTATAACAGGTATTTTCGGGACGGTCTTTAGGGTTCCGCATTGAAACTTTGCCCAGTTACAGTCTGCCTATTGCTGATAGAAGAACTTGATTCGGTCAAATGGACGCTCCGTGGGGTCTATAGTGATGCTCCCATCCCGGTCATCGGCATAATAGGCTATGATGCTATTGTCGGGCTGCTTTTCAATAATGATCTGCTTCCCTTTGCAGCGGTACTGAAACGTATATGCGTTATTCGAGTTTTCAAGAATTAATCTGAGCTGGTCAAGCAGCGACACATGACCATCAGCGTCCCTTTTCAAT
>PMYY01000205.1:35020-41313 GCA_003170655.1 Nitrospiraceae bacterium | reverse complement strand
AGAAAGATTTGCAACCGTAGTAGAAATGGCCCACAAACTGCTTTCCGACTTCAGGCAGATCGAGGAGAATTTCAGAGAACTGGATCGCTCTGTGAGAAAACAGCAGGCCAGTACCACCTTAAGAAAAGGGGATATCCTTGAGAATGTTTTCAAGGCGCAGGACCATATCTGGGATACTGATCAGGGNNGATTTAATAGAAACTGCCTGCAACCTGCCCAGCCTGATGAATCAAAGTGAAGACGAGTTTCTAAGGAGACTCCGCTTTGCTCTTGCTGAGGAAGCCGGCAAGGTCAACAGGACTAACCACGTGCTGGTGGAACAGCTCAGGAAATTCGTGGACGACCAGCTCCTTATGGAGAACAAACGGATAATCGAGCTAACCAGACAAATTAAAGCCCTTGCCATTCAGTTGAGGGACTCTCCACCGACTGAGAAGAATTTTTTTGAGATCGAGACAAGGCCGTCAGTAGACCTTATAATGGACCGCCCTCTTTGGGATATCCCAAGAAACTTGAAGGTTTCACTGGACAAGTTTGAAGAGGGAGATGAAAGTATCGTAGACAGCCGTTGCCTGGAAGACCTCTATAGCCAACATTATGTCGATCCTGAAGAATTGCTAACGAGGATACGGACCCTGTTAATGGCCCATTCTCAGGTTACACTCAAGCAGATCAGTGATGCGTATCCCATAGAAAAAGGGCTTTCTGAAATTCTCGCCTACCTCGATCTGGCAAGTAAAGATGATAGAGCCTGTATAAACGAAACTGAGGTTGAAATATTAAGCATCACCAACAAGGAAACAGGAAAACGATTTACCGTGGAAACACCACAGGTAATTTATACGACATGACAGAGACAAAGAACATAATGCCATACGCCCCGGTGATCATTCGTCTTCTTAAAGGAGTCGTTTACAGCGACGACACGGTTACCTGGAACCAAGTCATCAATTATCATGTCGATATTAAAAGGTACCTTGAGATAATAGGGCTTGAGCTGCTTATCTACGAGTCAGAAGGATTTGCCTTTGTTAGGCAGAAAGATATCGGCGATGACATAAAAATGAAAATGCCGTCCTTAGTGGAAAAAAGACAACTCAGTTATCCTGTTACGCTCTTGTGCGCGCTGCTGGTAGAGAGGCTCTACGAGTTTGATGCTCAGAGCGGAGATTCGATGAGGCTTATTATCAGCAGAAATGAAATCAAAGAAATGGTGAGGATATTTCTCCCTGACAGCACAAATGAGACCAGGATAATAAACAGCATAGATGCCAACATCAACAAGCTGGCCCTTGATTATGGCTTTCTCCGTCCCATCGATCAAACGAACGACCTTTTTGAAGTCAGGCGCATCTTGAAAGCCAAAATCTCGGCTGATATTCTCTCCAAAATGAAGGAAAAGCTCCATGAATATGTCAGAACAATCTCTTGAGTTCATATCAGACGACAACGCTGCCGGGTTCAGGCTGTGGCGGCTCGAGGTGCTGAACTGGGGTACGTTTACCCAGCGCATCTGGAAACTTGACTCTGGTGGTGCTAACACTCTTCTGACAGGTAATATCGGTTCCGGCAAATCTACTATTGCCGATGCCATAATTACTCTCTTGGTTCCTCCCAGAAAGATCGTCTATAACAAGGCTGCGGGCGCGGAACTCAGAGAACGAACTGCTGCATCTTACGTACTGGGTGGATACAAGAGTCTAAAAAATGAACTGACGAATAAGTCTGAGCCGATATTTCTCCGAGAGCCCGGTAATTACTCTGTGATACTCGGTCATTTTTACAATGCGGGGTATCTTCGACACGTAACGCTCGCACAGGTATTCCAGTCGATCGACCAGAAGGAAGTAAAACGATTCTTTGTCGTTTCAACGTCAGATCTCAACATCAAAGAGCACTTCACTGATTTTGGCAATGACTTATCCAAGCTTAAGAAGCGTCTGAAGTCACTGCCTGATACGAATGTTATCGAGCAGTATCATGAATATAGTTCCAGGTTCAGGCGACTTTTTGGGATAAAATCCGAGAAGGCACTTGAGCTTTTCAACCAGACCGTTTCGATGAAGTCCGTAGGCAGCCTTAATGATTTTGTTCGCAACCACATGATCGAAAAATCCGATGCCGCCTCGCAAGTGGAGGAACTTAAAAAGAACTTTGACAACCTCATAAAATCGTACGAAGCGGTCCAGAGGGTTAAAGCGCAAATGTCTCAGCTTCAGCCAATTGTAAAGGACGCAGACGATTATGAGATAGTTAATTCAGAGATCCGGGAACTCAGGCTCTGCAAAGAGATCTTGCCCGTATTTATCGCTAAACATCAAGTTGAGCTCCTTAAAATATCTTTACAAAATAGTATGACTTTGACCGACAAGACAGAACAGGAACTTGATGAATTCAACAGAAAGTTAGAGCAACTGCGGGAGCAGATGCAAAAAGCCGGCATCGAGATAGACAATAATAAAGAAGGCCGTCAACTCAAACTGATAGAGGATGAGATAAAGAAGCTGGATACACAGAAAAAAACGAAACAAAAGACGGCAGATGCTTTCCATGATAAGGCTCAAAAGGTGGGACTTCCGAAAGCGGAAAATGAAGAAACATTCGCCAAGGTTATAGCCGAAGCCCAATTGATTCGAGACAACATCGACAGGGAATCAAAGCAACTGGGTATAGACAGGGACAACCTCGTTATCGAAGAAGATCAGTTGAAAAAGAAGCGCAAAACCGCCGAAGAAGACCTCAACTCGCTCAGACAGAGGAAAACGCAGATACCCGAATCCAATATTAAACTTCGCGCAAGGCTCCTTGACGCGTTGGAACTAAAAGAGACCACCCTGCCTTTTGTCGGTGAACTTTTGAAGGTCAACGAGAAAGAATCGGCATGGGAAGGTGCTATAGAACGTGTTCTGCACAGTTTGGGATTGAGCCTGCTCGTCCCCGAAGGGCAGTACAGAAGAGTGAGCAACTATGTCGACAAAACTGATCTTAAGGGCCGTCTTGTCTACTACAGGGTGCCGGATGACACAAAGCTATCAGCACGCAAGATTCCCGAGAACTACTTGTGCCACAAGATAGAAATTAAATCGGGCACTCTATTTTTCAGCTGGATCCAAAATGAGATCAATGAACGGTACGATTTTGCATGCTGTGAGACGATCGATGAATTTCAGACTCAAAGCAAAGCTATAACCAAACAGGGGCAGATAAAAGGAAGCAAGTACAGGCACGAGAAAGATGATACGCGAAGCCTCTCCGACAGGAAATCATACGTTTTGGGATGGAGCAATACGGAAAAGATCAGGGCGTTCGAACTTGAGATAGAACGACTGAATAAGAATATTCAGGATTGCAGAAAGAAAATAGAACAACAAGACGGCAGAAAAAATGAGCTCAAGACAATGGATTTCTGTCTGCACGATCTGCTGAACATCACATCTTTTTCCCAAATCAACTGGAAAGAAGACGCAAAGGAAATAGCCTCCTGGCAGGAGGAAAGGGAACGACTTGAGAAAAGTTCAGACCAATTAAGCCAGTTAAAGAAACGACTTCGTATGCTCGAAGGCAAAGTCGATGCCACAGAAAACAAAAGGAGTCAGGCGGAGCGCCAGCTGGGAAAGCTTAAGAACGAGATGGAGACTTACAAAAAGCAATTACTGGAGTGTGAAAGAATAACAATATTGCTGAGTGAACCAGAACAAGCAGAACATTTCCCGAAACTCAATGCTTACTTGCCCGAGACTCCTATTTCGCTCGGAAATATTTTTCATATACAGACTGATACCCGTCAAAGGATTGAAGGCATTGAGTCCGAGAAAAGTAAGCACGAGAAAAAACTCAGTGAGTCCCTCATCAGAAGGATGCAGAACTACAAGAATAATTACGCAGCTGAAACTGTCGATGCCGATGCCTCTATTGAAGCAATCAGAGAGTTCAGAGGATTTCTCAAAAGGATAGAGGAAGACGATCTCCCGAAGCTTGAAGAGAAATTCAAAAAGCAGTTAAATGACGGGGTAATCATGGATATGGCCAACTTCAAAGATACGCTGGAAAAAGACGTCAGCGAGATCAAGACCAAAATACGAAAGATCAACATGTCCTTACGCGGTATAGAATACGACGCCGGAACCTATATAGAGATCAATCACGATAACTCTCAGGACATAGAGATCCGTCAGTTCCAGATACAGTTACGAGAGAGCATCGAACATACGATTGGAGAGACTGATGTCTTCAACGAGCAGAAGTTCGAGAGGGTAAAGACTATTCTGGATCGATTTAACGGCGGCGCTCAAGTAGACATCACCTGGACAAACAAGGTTACCGATGTCAGGAACTGGTTGGACTTCTCGGCAGCCAAGAAGAATGCCGAAGACGACACGGTTAAGGACTTCTACAGCGATTCTTCCGGTAAATCGGGCGGAGAAAGAGAGAAACTGGCATACACTATCCTTGCTTCAGCACTGGCATTCCAGTTTGGCTTGGAATGGAACCAGCTCAAGTCCCGATCGTTCCGCTTCGCTGTAATAGACGAAGCATTTGGGCGCGGTTCCGATGAAAGTACCCGGTATGGCCTTGAACTATTCAAAAGGCTCAACTTACAACTGCTCATAATCACCCCCCTGCAGAAAATCAATATTATAGAAAATTACGTCAACGCCGTACATTACGTTTATAAAGAACCCGAAGGGAACTCGGTAGTCAGAAATCTCACAATGCATGAATATCAGATAGAAAAACAAAAATATCTCACTCAAGTCGGAGAGACAGTCTGAGCACCTGCTTGATAACTGCGGCTGAGATTAAAAAGCAGGCAGAGAAAGCCTACGAAGCTTTTCTAATCGCTTTCCTTAAAGGTGATCTTTTTTCCCCTAAGGAAATACGCTTTGGGAAAATCAGACCAGGTGAAACGTTAGAAAAGTATTCTCATATAACCGAGTCTATAAAGAGACTAAAAGAACATTCCAAAGAAGCAGCTGGATACGGATATACAATTCAGTACAGCGAAGTGAACAACAGGAAAATCGGTAAGCAGTTTTTCCCCCGAAAGATACTCTTCGAGAACGAAGCTGATTACCTCAGGTTCATCGACAAAGAAAAAGAATTTACCAAATTCAAAGAGAATGTTTCAATTATTATCAACGCCTTACCGGTGCTCAAAGACTGGGTTATAAACAATCCTATGAAGGTGATAGATCATTCATCCAAGTGGCAAGACCTCGTCGCTGTCTGTCAATATTTTGTTGGGAATCCAAAACCCATGATATATATAAGGGAGTTGCCGATTGAAGTCCATACCAAGTTTGTAGAAGAAAATAAGGGGTTACTGAAAAGTCTCCTGGATTTTTTGATTGAGCGCTATATTAATAAAACAGAGTCCGATTTCGAAAAGAGATTCAATTTAAAATATTACGAGCCCTTCATCAGAATGAGAATTTTGGATAGTGATCTTGCCCAGCACCTTTATTCAGGCATTGCAGACCTCGCTATCCCACAGTCTGAATTTTATAAAGCAGATATTCGGTGCAAACTGGTATTGGTAATGGAAAACAAAACAAACTTTTCCAACGCAATGAACTTTCTCACCCTGCCCGAGCTTAAAGAATCAATGGCTGTATTTGGGAACGGCTATCAAATAGAACTCTTGGGCAACGCCCAATGGTTGAGCGACAAACACATTATTTATTGGGGAGATATAGACGCTCACGGCTTTCATATCCTCTCTATTCTTCGCTCTTATTTTCCGCAGACCAAATCCTTGATGATGGATTTTGAAACATTCGACCATTTTCGAAATTTCAGAGTTCGCGGTCCCGTTCTGACCTTTAATTCCCTTCCTCATCTTACCAATGAAGAATCGAATCTTTTTCAGTACTTGCTCTCGCTGAAAGACGGTAACCGGCTGGAGCAGGAACGCATTACCCATCAGTTCGCTCTTAACAAAATTCTGCAATTACTACGTAAGTGAACTTTCTTATGCACCGATATTGAGCAAACGCTCGGACACGAAAACCGTACAACAGGGAAAAAGCACCACGTCGTCCAGCCCTGCCTCAAAAAACAACCCATCCGTACAGAAAAAAAGCCTCTTGCCCGGGGCGTTTTTGACACTCCGGCAACAGGCTTTTGTAAGGCTCAAAGCACCTTGTTTAAAGTCCCTTTAAAACCAAAAGGTAGAGTGGAGGCTAAAATCACCTTTCTATCCCTCTGATTTTAAAGGGCAATTGGTCGGGGCGATCCGATTTGAACGGACGGCCTCTCGCACCCCAAGCGAGTGCGCTAGCCAGGCTGCGCTA
>PMYY01000205.1:6257-35010 GCA_003170655.1 Nitrospiraceae bacterium | reverse complement strand
CCGAGCTTTTTTCTTACTCCGTCGATTGTGTAGCGTTCTTCGTAAAGAAGCCTTTTGATCAGCAGAAGGAGATCAACATCCTTTTTTGTATATGTCCGCTGTCCAGACTTGCTCTTTCTTGGATTAAGGAAAGGAAATTCCGATTCCCAGTATCTTAACACATATGTCTCAACGCCGACCAGTCTGCTAGCTTCTCCGATCTTGTAAAACAGCTTCTCAGGAAATAGCCTTAAGACCTGCGGCTGAAAAGCTTCATTCATGTTCCCCTCTGACTTCTACTCCTTCTCGATTGCCTCTTTGAGNNTTTGTCTTGGGGTTTCTCCCGACACGGGCGCTCTTTTTTCGGACGGTAAAGGTCCCGAAGCCCGATACCTTGACAGATTCACCTGCAATGAGGGTCTGTTTGAGGGTGTCGAATATGACTTCCACTATATCCTGAGTCTCGTTCTTTGGAAGCCCGACCTTTTCGAACAATAAATTCACGATGTCAGCCTTTGTCATAAACTCCCCCGGTTCATTGAATAACCATTAACTAATGCGGTCAATACCTCCGCGCCCTAAGGCAAATAATTTTATCCTACTTTGATAACTCCTTGCAAGTATTTTATATTTCGACCGTACCGTCCCTGTTTTTTTTTTCGAAATTATGTATTTAAAAAGTCCCTGAATGGTTTGACTCGCACAAAGTTTTTCTGTTATTCTGGTTTATAGTTACAAACACATTATCGCCCAAAAGGAACCGTTAATCGTTATGAAAACAGATAAAGAGATCACAGCCAAGGAAAAGAAACGCCAGGAAATCAGGAAGAAACTTCTTATGCAGAAAGATGAGCTTCTTTCGGGTGCTGGTATTACCCGCAATGCATTGCCCGACGAGACTCTTTTCCCTGAACTTGGAGATCAGGCTTCTGCCGAAATCGATCGCAATTTTACCCTTCGTCTCAGAGACCGTGAAAGGAAACTCTTAAAAAAAATAGAGGAAGCCCTCGAACAGATCGATAGTGGCACTTACGGGATCTGTGAAATATGCGGTCAGGAAATCAGCCTTAAAAGGCTTGAGGCAAGACCGGTTACCACGATGTGCATTGATTGCAAAACCGAGCAGGAAGAGGAAGAAAAGCTGCGCGAAAAGTAGTTATCCGTCCGCCTGAGCAGGGTCTTCCGTGTTTGACTCGACCTTTCTGAATATCTTTACCACCGACACAAAAACAGCCAGCACAAGAGGACCCATGACGAGTCCGATAATGCCGAAAAGCTGAATCCCGCCAAGAACGCTGAACAGTATCACAAGCACATGCATCTTTGTCCTGCTGCCGATGATAATCGGCCTAAGAAGATAATCTATCATGCTGATACNNACCGACGACGATGAGGGCAAATGCATTTGCTACCGCCCCATGAACGAACAGGTAGACGACCGCAGGCCCCCAAACAGCAAGAGATCCGACAAGAGGTATGAATGAAGCGATGGATACCGCAAAGCCCCATAACACGGGAGATGGTATGCCTAGCAGTGAAAATGCGATGCCGCCGACAATTCCCTGCGCTATGGCGACCAATACGCCTCCATAGATAGTAGATATTATGATGTCTCTCATTTGAATTGCGAGCAGGTGCTTTTCCTCGTCCGAAAAGGGCATGTAATCGCGTATCTTATGCAGGAAATCAGCGCCGTCCTTAAACATAAAGAATACCGAAAAAATCATAAAAACAAAATTGATTGCGACTGAGATGAAATTCCCTGCGCCGCGGGTGACTTGTGACATCAGTTCTTTCCCGAAACGCTGCAGATAATCTATGATCGCCGCATCGAGTTCGGCCTCGGTAACGCCGAAGACATCCGTTATCTTGCCTATTACCTTGCTTAGCGATGGGTGCTGAAGTGCTTGCTTAAGAGAACTGAGCTTGTCGCTTTCGAGGTAATCGGCAAGGTGCGTCAGTTCCGCAACCAGCAGGACGATAACATAAGAAAATGGGCCGATCAATACAGTTACGATGACCATAATCGTAATGAGAGATGCAAGTGTCTTCCAAGGGGCATACCTCAAAGTAAAGGCATAGACTGGGTAGAAAACAAGAGCTATTACAACCGCCCATGCAATCGGTGAAAGAAATGGCTTGAGTATCTGGTATGTGAGGTAGCCCAGAACTGCGACAATGACAAGCAGCGTTAAGGTATAAAATCTTTTGGATGTCACTCTGCTTATCCGATAGTCAGCTATCTTCGGCTCCTACTTGTTCTGATGGCATTGACTGCCAGCGATTCAAACAGCCATGCGGAAAGTGGATCATAAAAAATCCGCTCGGGATGCCACTGAACGCCCACACAGAAATTATAATCCCTTTTGTAAATACCTTCAACAATACCATCCCCGGCCAAGGCAAAGACTGAGATTCCCCACCCAACATCCATAACTGCCTGGTGATGGGATGAATTGACGGTATAACGGCCCTTTAGGGCACCGTTAAACAGATCGACGATATCGATATCGTGCATTCCCTTTCGATGGTTGATTACATAGTCAAGCTGGTATTCGATGTCCTGAAAAAGAGTCCCTCCGTGATGCACATTAAGAAGCTGCATACCGTAACAGACGGCCAGAACCGGTTTTTCTTTCCGGAGCGCTTCCCTCAGAAGCTCTGTCTCGAAAGCGATCCTCTCCTTTCTTTCAAGCGTTATATATTCCTCAGGCACAGTATCCTTCCCACCGTAAAGATAAGCCGGGATGTCTGCGCCGCCGGTAAGCAAAAGACCGTCAATAAGGTCGCTCAGTTCCGCTGCCTGCTGATATACAGGTAATACAACCGGCAACCCTCCGGAATTTACTATCGCCGAGACGTAGTCCTGCCTAAGCCTGAGGCTGTCGCCATCGAGTCCGCCCGTTATTCCGATTATCGGTTTCATCAGACGATCCTTCCTGCTCGTACCCCGGTCAGAACCCCGTCGTTATAAGATAGCGTACCGTTAACAAAAACATGGACGAACCCTTGTGCGTTTCTGAAAGGCTCCTTAAAGGTAGCTTCATCCCTTATTGCAGCATAATCAAAAACAACGAGGTCCGCGAAGAAGCCCTGCCTTATCAGACCTCTCTTCCCGAGTCCGAAGACCGATGCCGGAAGCGAGGTCAACCGGCGTATGGCCTCCGGAAGAGAGACAATACCCTCTTCCCTGGCGTATTTCCCGATAAACCTGGCGAAGCTCCCGAATCCCCTCGGATGAGGCTTGCCGAAGCAGGTCGGCCCGGAGCATGACCTTACAGAGCTGTCCGAACCGATCATGGCATACGGCAGCGAAAGGAAAAGCTTCAGGTTCCGCTCGCACATGGAGAAAAATATCGCTCCGGCTCTTGCGCCCTCTTCGACAGTTATATCAATCACCGCATCAGACGGATGGCGGCCGGTCCTGGAAGCGACATCGAAAACATTCTCGCCCTCCATCCATTTGTTTTCCGGTCTCGACACAGAAGAGATATAAATGCCCTGCCAATAGCTGTCATCGTTCCCCATGAGTTCGGCCCTGATCTTTGCCCTTGTACCTGGGTCCCTGAGTCTCTTTAACTCATCCTGAAGACCTCCGGCGTAGGCCCACGATGGAATTACCGTATCAAGGTCGGTGCTTGAAGCTATATAGGGATATCTATCGCAGGTCACCTTCATACCTCGTGATTGTGCTTCGCCTATCATCGAGAGAACGGTTTCTATCTTGTCCCAGTTTCGTTCGCCCGATGTCTTTATGTGTGAAATGTGAACGGGAATTCCTGCCCCGGTGCAGATCTTCAATGTGTCTTCGACCGATTCTATAAGTCCGTCCCCTTCGCTCCTCATGTGAGACGCATATATGCCGCCCCCTCGTTCGGAAACAACGACCTTAGCAAGTCCGATGATCTCTTCGCTTGACGAATAGACGCCGGGTGGATATATCAGACCGGTTGACAGGCCTCTGGCCCCTGCGCTCAGCGCTTCGGCAAGAAGATCTTTCATCGCCCTCATTTCCGATTCCGTTGGAGCATCGTCCTTGTACCCCATTACCGATGCCCGCACATTGCCATGACCGCAAAGAGTGGCAAAATTAATGGCGAATCCCTTCTTTCGCAGGAAATCAAAATATTCTCCGAAAGTATTCCACCTCTCTTTTATGCCAAGTTCCTCCTGGTCCGCCTCTCTGCGCTCGAAGGCTTCCCCTAGGAGTGGCGCGGCCGACAAGCCACAGTTTCCGTTTATCTCCATGGTGACGCCCTGGGATAGTTTGCCCTCGGCCCGTCCATCTGCGAGTATTGTAAATTCAGAATGTGCGTGAGTATCGATAAATCCGGGAGCCACTATCATGCCCTCAGCATCGATGACACGACGCGCCGCTGTCTCTTCGTTTCCGACATAGCAGATACGGTCGCCTTCAATCCCTACGTTGAGGATCTCGGCTTCGGAGCCTCCGCCGTCGATTACACTGCCGCCTTTAATTAAATAGTCGATCATCTATGCCCCAATCATGCTTTTGCGCACAAAAAAACGGAAGCCAAGAATTCCTCTTCTTTTTAACTTCCGCCATCCAGGACTAGAACTCCTTGCGCTGCCGTTTGAGTGCTACCTCGCCCTCTTCGTCCTGGTATATTTCACCGGTTCCGTCTGGGCCGTCATCCTGTCGCCACTCTGATCATCGAAAGCCACGTGCTGCGGCGGCTGAGCCGCAAAGTATTTATGTATACCGTCAGCTATAGATCTGGCGAGGAACTGGCGGTAGGATTCACCAGCCAGCAGCTTTTCCTCTTTCGGATTGCTTATGAATGAAACCTCCACAAGCGTTGACGGCATCTTCGCGCCTACAAGTACATAGAAAAGAGCTTGTTTCACACCCAAGTCATTGACATCCGGATATTTCTGTCCGACCGAAGATGCGAGCGAGTTTTGAATACTTCCTGCAACCTTCACCGACTCGTCCCTTTTACTCTCTCTTTCGAGCGAGGCCAGGATCACACCAAGTTCGCCCTTCATCTGCTTCATCTTTTTAAGCGAGATCGCGTTTTCACGCGCTGCGACCTTCAGCGCCTCAGCATCATTCGACCAATTGAGGAGGTAGGTTTCAATGCCCCCCGCTTTGCGGTTTGTGCTCGAATTCGCGTGAACTGAGACAAAAAGGTCGGCACTGTTCCTGTTCGCTATCTCAGCACGTTCCGGCAACGGGATGAATACATCCGAATCGCGGGTGAGGATGACATTGTAAAATGGATAGTCCTTCTTCATTATCTCTCGCACCCTCATGGCAATATCAAGTACAACATTTTTTTCATAAAGTCCCGATGGCCCCACAGCACCCGGATCGTGCCCGCCATGGCCGGCGTCTATGACAACTGTCCTTTTTACAAACCGTTCCATTTGCGGCTTGGAGGGAGAAACCGCATCGTCTGGTTTCATCTCCGCACTTAGGTCGGATGTTGCTTTATCTTTGGCCCCACGCGTATAGATATCGATGACCAATCTCGGAGGATCTTCGAGATTCGTGACCTTGAAATTGTAGGATTTCGATTGAAGATCAAAAACGATTCTGGCAGTGTCGTAGCTGTATTGGCCGATCCGTGCGGATTTTACTAAGGCCGAATTGATTTCGAAGGTCCGTCTCACTCCTTTCGCGAGCTTGGTATTTTTAAGGTCGAAGAAAAGCCGCTCAGGATTGGACAGCTTCCCGCTCGCAAACTCCAGCGGCGTCGAGAGATCGAAGACAAATCTTACAAAATCGGGGTTGTCCCAATGTCGCATGTCCTTGATCAAAACGGTTTCTTCACCGAAGCCCATCAGAGGGGAAGAGAGCAAAAATAGAAACAGTAGGAATACGCCCGTCAAGGCCGATAATCCTACCTTTTTGCGAAACGAAATAATCATCTAGCTTCGACGGATTTTATTTCGGGGATCTCTTTTTTCAAAGTTGTCTCGACCCAGTTTTTAAGGGTCAGTGTAGACATCGGACAAGTGCCGCAAGCGCCCTTAAGTCTGACATAAACGATATCGTCCTTTATCTCTACGAGGTCTATATCGCCTCCTTCGGACTTCAGTCCACCCCTGATCTTGTCAAGTGCTTCTTCAACTTTCTCTCGGGTTATCATAGTCCCTCCCTGATTAAGCGTCTTTCTAAATCATATCGCATAAATAATAATTTATCAAGGGGTTAGCCATATCTCCAGCAATACTTCAGGCAGTCTTCTTTGATTAGATTTCATTTGCAGTATACTTGAAATAATGAATAGAGTGGGCTTTGTCTACGATGCTATTTTTTTAAAACACGAGACCCCGGCCAAGCATCCCGAAAGCAGAGACCGCCTGACCGCCATTATCAAGGTCTTGCGGAAATCGCCAATCTGGGATAATCTGATCCAGGTCAAACCGCGCATGGCTTCTTACGAAGAAATCGCCCTAGTCCATTCGGAACGATACATCAACAGGATTAGGAGGCTCGGAACCGGATACCTAGATTCTGATACGTACATGTCGGAACATAGTCTCGAAGCGTCACGCTACGCAGTCGGCGCGGTGATAGAAGCAGTTGAATGCTGCAAGAAGGGGGATTTCAACCGGGCCTTTTGCGCAGTGCGGCCACCAGGCCATCACGCAGAAGTCGATGCTGCGATGGGATTTTGCATCTTCAACAATGTCGCCATCGGGGCATGCTATGCGCAGAAGCTCGGCTATAAAAAAGTCTTCATTATAGACTTCGACGTACACCACGGCAACGGCACACAGCACGCCTTCGAAAAAGACAGCACGGTCTACTTCTTCAGCACGCACCAATATCCGCACTACCCCGGTACAGGAAGGAATTCAGAACGAGGGAAAGGTCCCGGCGAGGATTTAACCTATAATGCTCCAATGCATGCGGGGGCGGGCGACAAGGAATACTCAGAAGTCTATCAAACCATCCTCCCTCCGCTGGTCAAAACCTTCTCGCCGGACATTATCCTCGTTTCCGCAGGTTACGACATCCTCCGGGATGATCCGCTTTCGGCTATTAATGTGTCCCAGGCAGGGATGAAATCGATAATACATAGCATACTGCAATGTTCTTCAGTGCCGGTCGTCTTTGCCCTCGAAGGAGGATACAATCTGCCCGCCCTCAGCGAGGCTGTCAGGGGCACCCTCGGAGAGATGCTTAAGTAAGTTCTTCACTGTCGCGAAATACTCTCTGAAGCTGTTTTCCTCAATTTGCATAAGCATATCTAAAGGTTTCTGAAAGGTATCTCTATCCGCAGCGAATACGCCGTGTCCATAAACGATGACGCCCCCGCCCTCCGTCATAACAGGCGGAACCGTATTCATCAGTCCGGTCGGACCCGTTCCGATCTCGCCCGGAACTATCGGCGTCAGCATGATCTCCCTTTTCTTTTTGCATGTCTTATGGCACTGGCTGCGGTCGCAACCCTCCTCTTTGCAATACATAGACATGATTACAGAGAATTTTGGATGACCGTGCAGGATAGCATTACATCCGTTCCGGAGATAGATATTCTTGTGGGCCGAGAGCTCTGAAGAAGCCGTTATGCCGATGGATGACGATCCGTCGAGCGGCACCATATCGATGCAGCCTTCGAGTTCATCAAGGGAGCTTCCCGTCTGGCTTATAAAAATATGATCGCGATAAACATATGATATATTCCCGAATTGAGAATCGACAAGTCGCTGCGATACAATGGCGCGGCCGACTTCCGCCATGATTTCGAAAACTTCATCGTCATTCGTCGGGAGTTCGGGCCTCAGTATCACCGGTGACCCGGAAAACCCGGCGGTCTCAGTCCGATGGACAATGTCATCGAATGTCCTCAGGTAAGCTCTGTCGACAGGCGTCCCTTTTTGAGCACAACTATCAAAGTATATAAGGGAATCATAGAAATATTTGACAAAGGTCGAAAAACAAGTGGAGCTGAACGAGACATAAGCCTGCTCAGGGGTAAATGCACCGTATGTAATGATACCTAGGTCTTTGATGATAGCCGCTTTGCGGTGTGATAGTGCGGCAGCTACGGCCTCTGGATCGAAATAATCAATCACCGGGATGTCATGAAAAAAAGTACGTGTTTCGCAATCCATGGGGACTATTCTTTTCGACTCGCAGCATTCCCGATCATGTCTTATGATCTCGCGGATTATGCTTCTGTAAGGTTCGGCGGGCTCGGCAAATAGAATGCAGGAGATATTCATAAGGTCTAATACCTGCTTCAATACGAGAACATCNNCGTTTCGAGTTTGTCGAGATATTTATTTATTATTCGCGGCATAATTAAAAGACACTTAAATATAATTCCATAAAAACATGCGTATCGCCGCAGCACAGCCTAAAGGGGCAATGAATTAGCCCTTCAGCGAAGTGGTACCTTCATTTCAGAACAAATATTTTATATAATGCGGTAAGATTGCCCCAGCTGCTCACGCGCCCCTGAGAACCCAGACATATTCCCTCTAAGCCACGGGCAATACGTACATTTCTTTATTGCGCTTCCATGCGGTATGTCTGCCTGAAGTAATGCCGCTCATGCATACCCTCGTATTCTATAATAGTTCTCCTTTGCCTTCAGAAATTCCTCGCGATTAATCGGAGATACCTTCACCGTTGCGCCAGAAGATCCTTCCTCATTGAAGAACCTACCGGGCAGGTCGTCATCATCAGTCGTGAACCCGTTCATCTCGTTCATTTTTCGCTCAAGGTTCCATATCCTCTGGCCGATCCTCATCAGCGACTGGACATTGAAGCTTTTCCCAGTCACCGCATTGAGTGCCTTTGAATATTCCTCAAGGCCTGCCGCAAAAAAAATGAACTTGCACGCGGTAAGCGAATCGACTACTGCATTAAGGTCCTCGGCTATCTTGATCATCCGCGCCTTGCCCACAAATGAAAACCTGTCGGTTGCAACCGGCTTTCTCAGAATTTCATGGCTCACCGGATAGGCCCTCAGATGGCAGCCTCCACGGTTAGACGTTGCATATGCCAACGACATACCATATGCCCCCCGGGGGTCATAGGCAGGAAGTTCCAGTTTCTTTACAGACATGCTCTTCTCAGAATGCCCCTGCGACATGGCATAACGAAACGATCCCTCCGCCAGCGCTGCGCCGGTTTCACCTTTTCTATCTCCAATTTCCCTGAGGATTTTCAGAATCCCTGCCGGCGTCAGCTTGATGCTCTTAATCTCGCAATAGCAGGCTATCGTCGATGCCGCCGATATGGTGTCGAGTCCGTAATCATTGCAGATACGGTTAGCTTCGACAATAGCGTCCAGATCGGAGCAGCCATTGAGAGCACCGAAATGGGAAGCGCTCTCAAACTCCGGTATTATCTCCCCCCGTGCTCCGATCTTTTTGCAGAGTACGGGACAGCCTGCGCAGCCTGTCTTTTTCGACCGAAAGCGTGTTTTCATCGCATATCCGGAATAATGGGCTGCATCGACGAAGAGAGTCCGCCTGAAATTGTCCGTCGGCTCCATTCTTCTTGCGTGGATTAGATCTACTAATGCCGCAGTGCCGAATTCTGATAAGCCGAACTCTCCGAAGACCGCCGGCGATGCCCTCAGGAGTCTCATGATATCTTCGCTCGCATTTTTCAGACCATTCGAATCAGCAACAGGTATCGCCTTGTTGCCCCTCACTTTGATAGCCTTCAACTTCTTGGCCCCCATGACGGCGCCGAGCCCGCCCCGTCCTGCTGCATAGCGCCCGTCGACAATAATTGATGCATATCTCACCTGCTTCTCACCTGCCCTGCCGATGGCGGCAAAAGAGCCATACTTTCCCATACGACTGCCGATTCCGGAGACATTCTCTCCGGACATTTTCTCAGCGTCCGCAATAGTCACACCCTTATTATAGATGTTGAGCATGACCCATCGGTCGGATACCCCGGTAATCTCGATGGAGTCGAAACCCGCCCTCTTCAGTTCGGTGCCGAAGCGTCCTCCCACAGAACAGTCAAGTATGGTTCCAGTCAGAGGCGACTTTGATACGACCGACATCCTGCCAGATGTCGGAGCCGCGGTCCCGACGAGAGGACCTGTCGCAAAGATGAGAGGCATCGAGGGAGAGTCATACAATTGGGTGATCCTGTCACCCATGAGCGCAACGCCGAGCCCCCTCCCACCTAGATAGTCATCGCAAAGGTCTCCGGGGGTATCTATTATCTGACTTCTCCCGGCAGAGAGATCTATTCTGAGGGACTTTCCTGTGTATCCGAACATATTCTATTCTAACATTTGAGGCCGATGATAGAGTTGATGAGCCCTGATTGCAGATGTCGGAAAGAGCAGTCACATCTGATGTGCGTCCGGCAATGTTCTTTTTATTTCATTTTATGTATGATATAATTTAATAGATGATAGTACTTTTACTAATATACTAAACCTAACTCTATGGAGGTGCAGCATGGACAAAATTCTGAGAATTGACATGGGAGCTGAAGGTGGCCCGAAGGTCACCGTAACCCCGCTTGGCGAGTATGTCGGACTTGGGGGACGCGCCATGACATCCGCTATTATTTCGAAAGAGGTCCCACCCCTGTGTCACCCGTTAAGCTCCGAGAACAAGCTGGTTATAGCGCCCGGAATGCTGAGCGGGACTGTAGCTGCAATGTCCGGCAGACTGTCCGTCGGCTGCAAAAGCCCTCTCACCGGTGGCATAAAGGAGTCAAACTCCGGTGGTCAGGCTGCACAGGTAATCGGACGTCTCGGCTATGCCGCCATAGTCCTAGAGGGGAAACCAGCCACCGAAGATCTGTTCAAGATCGTCATCAATAAAGACGGTGTGAAAATCTCAGTCGATAACAGTCTCAAGATGCTCCCCAATTATGATCTCGTGGCTAAAATGAAGACCGAGTTCGGCGACAAGATATCCTGCATTTCTATCGGCCCTGCCGGAGAGATGAAGATGAACATCGCTTCGATAGCCTGCACAGATATGGAACTTCGGCCGACTAGGCATGCAGCCCGAGGTGGAGTTGGCGCGGTAATGGGTTCGAAAGGAGTAAAGACGATAGTGCTCGACGATACGGGTATGACCATGCGGGCGCCGAAGGATCCGGAAAAGTTCAAGGACGCCAACAAGCGTTTCGTCGATGGGCTCAAACAGCATCCGGTGAGCGGCCAAGCCCTTCCCGCGTTTGGAACAAATGTGCTGACCAATATTTTGAGCGAAGCCGGCGGTTACCCGACATACAACTTCAAACAGGGAACCTTTGCAGGCGCATCCAAGATCAGCGGCGAGACTATGGCCGAACTCGAAACCAAGAGGGGCGGAATGCCGACACACGGCTGTCATCGCGGCTGTGTCATACGCTGCTCGGGTGTCTACAATGATAAAGACGGTCACTATCTGACCAAACAGCCCGAATATGAAACGGTATGGGCCCATGGCGGTAACTGCGGCATCGACGATATCGATTCCATCGCTATGCTCGACTTTCTCGATGACAATTTCGGAGTCGACACCATCGAAATGGGCGCCACCATCGCCGTTGCCATGGACGCTGGAATTGCAAAATTCGGCGATGCCCAGGCAGCTATTAATCTTGTCAAAGAGGTCGGAAAGGGTTCGCATCTCGGTCGTATCCTCGGCGGCGGCGCAGCAGTCACGGGCAAGGTATTCGGTGTGGAACGCGTCCCTGTGGTCAAGGGACAGGCAATGCCGGCATATGACCCCCGCGCAGTAAAAGGGGTCGGAGTTACCTATGCCACTTCGCCGATGGGCGCCGACCATACTGCGGGATACGCTGTTGCCACCAACATCCTCAAGGTCGGCGGCTTTGTCGACCCGCTAGTCGCCGAAGGCCAGATCGAACTTTCGCGCAATCTCCAGATCGCGACCGCAGCGATCGACTCAACGGGCATGTGCATTTTCATCGCGTTTGCCATCCTTGATCAACCCGAGACATTCCAGGCGCTCCTCGACCTGCTCAATGCATTCTACGGCTTGAATCTCACAGGAGATGGGGTTGTTGCTCTCGGTCAAAAGGTGCTCTCGATGGAAAGAGACTTCAACGCCAGGGCTGGCTTTACCTCACAACAGGACAGGCTGCCTCGGTATTTCTCGACCGAATCCCTTGCGCCGCACAACGTGAAGTTCGACGTCAAAGACGAGGACCTGGACAAGGTTTTCAACTGGTAATGATTCGGGGAGAGGAGTTCGCTCCTCTCCCCTTCTTCTCTCCCATGCATATAAAAATAAACCTCTTCGCAACCCTCAGAAAAGATCGCTTCGACACCGACCAACGGGAATACCCCACGGGCACCACGGTTCTCGCTGTCCTGAACGACCTCGTTATTCCTGAAGGTGAAGCAGCGATCATCTTTGTCAACGGTAAACACGCAGGCCCTGATCATGTTATGCTCGATGGTGACACGCTGTCGATCTTCCCTCCTATAGGCGGTGGATAAATGGATAAGGTGCAGGATTTTCTGAAGGCGAACGGCGCAGATGATATCGTGCATCAAAATATACTTGATGAAGCATCCGTGAAATTCAACATGCCTCCTGGCGTTATCGAAGAAGCGGCACTTAATGCAAACCTCCTCCCTGCGCGTTATCAGCGCAATAGAAATACCCTCTCCATCGAGCAACAGTATGCCCTGTTCAAGTCCAGAGTCGTTGTAATCGGATGCGGCGGACTAGGAGGACATGTTATCGAGGGACTCGCGCGGCTCGGTGTCGGAACCATTGTAGCCGTCGATCCCGACCATTTCGAGGAGCATAACCTCAATCGCCAGATATTATGCACACTTGAAACCCTCGGACAGCTAAAGACAGCCGCAGCAGCCGACAGGGTGCGGAAGATCAATCCTGCCATCACGATAGTATCTGTCCCACACGCGCTGCGATCCGACAATGCAGCTCGCATCCTGAGCGGTTGCGACGTCGCGGTCGATGCTCTGGACTCAATCCCCGTCCGGGTTGAATTGGCCAGAGCATGCGCCGAGCTTTTGATACCGCTCGTGCACGGAGCCATCGCTGGATGGTTCGGGCAGATCGCTATCCAGTTACCCCGAGAGCAAACGGTGCTTGACCTCTTGGAAAAGTGCGGCGATAAAATCGGCATCGAGAAGGTGACAGGTAATCCTTCTTTTGCCCCGGCGGTCGTGGCCGGGCTACAGGCTGCCGAAGCTTGTAAAATCATCACAAATAAAGACAGCTCCATGAAAGGCCGCATCCTCTTTATCGACCTTTTGGATATGCATTTCGAAGAGATCCGTTTTGAGTGACCCCCTCCTGCTTTGTCAGCTATAATAATGCGGCNNCCTCTGGTTAAGAAAGATGTCGTTATCATTGGAGCCGGCGCTTCGGGGCTCATTTGCGCAATGGAGGCTGGAAAACGAGGGCGTTCAGTCCTGGTGCTCGATCATATGGACAAGATCGGGAAAAAGATCAGGGCTTCCGGTGGCGGACGGTGCAATTTTACCAATATCGATCTACAGCCGGAAAACTATATTTCTTCTAATCCTCATTTCTGCAAATCCGCACTTTCTCGGTTCACTCCACAAGATTTTATCAGCATGGTTGAAAGGCACAAGATCGAATATTTTGAAAAAGAAAAGGGGCAGCTATTCTGCTGCAGGACGTCCGCAGAGATAGTGAACATGCTTCAAGATGAATGCAAGAAGGCCGGGGTTGTAATTCGCGTTAACTGCAGGGTCGGAAATATATCGAAAACAGACAGCTTTTCCATTTCGACAAACGAAGGTATCATAAATGCGGCATCTCTGGTTATCGCGACCGGCGGGCTTTCTTACCCCGATCTCGGCGCCTCTGACATCGGTTACCGCACCGCCGGGAAATTCGATCTTAAAGTCACCAGGCTGAAGCCAGCCCTGGTCCCCCTTGTTCTTGTACACAAGGAGATGGAATTCTGCAAAGAATTAAGCGGCATATCTTTTGGGGCGGCAGTTAGCTGCAAGAGCAAACGTTTCAGGGGTGAAATCCTCTTTACACACAGGGGCTTGAGCGGGCCGGCCATTCTCCAGGTCTCTTCTTATTGGGATGGCGGAGTAGAGATTGTCATCAACCTTCTGCCCGACGCCGACGCCTTTGAGCTGCTCATGGCAAGGCGCCGAAGCAGGGTCGAACTCGGCAATATGCTCTCCGAATATCTTCCGCGACGTCTAGCCCATAAATGGTCTGAATTACATGCCTCTTCGAGGCCTCTATGCACATATTCGGATAAGGAGTTAAGAGATATTGCCTCTAAACTGCACAACTGGACTATAACACCCGGAGGCACCGAGGGTTATAAAAAGGCCGAAATCACGCTCGGCGGCATAGATACTGGCGAGCTGTCATCGAAAACAATGGAATCGAAAAGCGTATCCGGCCTATACTTCGCAGGCGAGGTCGTCGATGTCTCCGGACAGCTTGGCGGGTATAATCTCCAATGGGCCTGGTCGTCGGGATTCGCAGCAGGGCAATACGCGTAACTATGAAAACAATCATTCTCGCATCAGCATCGCCAAGGAGAAAAGAGATCCTCGAAAAGACGGGTCTTAAATTCAAGGTCTATGAGAGCGACTACGAGGAGAACATGGAAATCGGCCTGAAGCCGCATGAACTCGCCATTTGCCATTCCATCGGCAAGGCAATGGCCATTGCCCGCAAATATAAAAATGCACTCATTATTTCGGCAGACACAATTGTTGTATTGAAGAACAGGGTATTCGGAAAACCCCGCGATAAAGAAAATGCTAGAGAGATGCTTAAGGCTTTAAGCGGCAAAGCCCATACCGTAATCACGGGGTACACTATCATGAACGCTGAAACAGGAAAGAAACTCTCCCGTGCGGTAGAATCGAAGGTTCTCTTCAAGAGGTTGAATGAAGACGAGATAGAGGCGTACATCAAATCCGGCGAACCCCTCGATAAGGCGGGGGCGTACGGGGTACAAGGCCTCGGAGCAGTTATTGTCAAGAGGATCGAGGGAGATTTTTTCAACGTTATGGGTCTGCCTCTAAATTCGGTGGTGGAAAGCCTGAAGACGTTCGGGATAAAGGTTCTGTGATTCGCTGCTACGAGTCGTCAGCATTTCGGTATGATGATATATTCAAATCAGATGACTTTAATTTCTAATATAAACATGGAGAACATTCAATCATGAAACTTGCCAGTAACAAAACGAAGATAGTCTGCACAATAGGTCCGGCATCCGGGACACAACAGATCATGGAACAGATGATAAAGGCTGGCATGACGGTCGCCAGGCTTAATTTTTCGCATGGAGACTTTTCTGGCCATGCCGAAGTGGTCACCAAACTTCGCAATGCATCCAAAGCAGTAGGTAAACGGGTAGCCATAATGGCAGACCTTCCAGGCCCGAAAATGCGCGTAGGCCAGATCGCTGATGAGCCTGTCGCACTCAGGCCCGGGGAACTCTTCACCCTGACTACAGATCAGATAACTGGAGACAAGAACAGGGCATCGGTTACGTTCGACCGTCTGCCGCAGGTCGTCAAGCCGGGGGATATTCTCTATCTGAACGACGGTCTTATCCAGCTGGAAGTCAGCCACGCCGAGGGAAACGATGTTACATGCCGCGTACTCATCGGCGGCGAGCTGCGCTCACGCAAGGGACTCAATCTGCCCGGGATAGATCTCGGAATCAGCGCCTTCACTGAACGCGACAGGGAATGTCTCGTAATCGCAAAACAGCTCGGCGTAGATGCGGTGAGCCAGTCATTCGTCGATGCGGCATCTGATATCACGGCCGTGCGGTCCGCAGCAAAAGAGATGAATTATTACCCGTTCATCATCGCCAAGATAGAGCGTTCGACAGCACTCAGCCACATAGATGAAATACTGAAAGCGGCTGACGGCGTTATGATAGCCCGCGGCGATCTCGGCGTCGAAATACCGATCGAAGAGATAGCCCCCGTTCAGAAAATGCTCATGCGAAAGGTCAACAAACTCGGCAAGCCCGTCATCACGGCCACCCAGATGCTTGAGTCTATGACGACGAGTCCCCGCCCCACCCGTGCCGAGGCTACCGATGTAGCCAATGCGATACTTGACGGCACCGATTGCGTAATGCTCTCAGGCGAGTCGGCAATGGGCATGTTTCCAGTCGAATCTGTAGACATGCTTGCAAAGATTGCGGCTGCGATCGAACCTACACGTCAGGCGCATCCGGTCCGGGATATTCTCGGCGCCCTTCCCGATACTAAATGTCCGAAGCTCTCCGATATCATTGCCATGGGGGTTGATTCAACCCTGAAATGCGTTACTCCAGCGGCGATCTTCGTCCCCACGCACGGCGGAGGAACCGCTCGCAGCATCTCGCGATTCCGTCTGCCTGTCTGGATCATTGCGGTCAGTTCTCAAGAGTCGACCTGCCAGGAGCTGCAATTTTCGTATGGTGTCCATGCCGCCCATGAAACGAGTCACCCCGACAACTGGAATGTCTATATCAGAGACTGGCTCACAGCACACGAAGTGGAAGGTAACCTCGCTCTCCTCACTGAGGGCCCATCTTCGAAATTTCCAGACATGAACAACAAGATGGAGATAGTGGACCTGAAGCACACGGGGGACTGCACAAAAGGATAAAAATCTAAGATGGCATTGGATAATCGGGATGGGAAACCTTATTCAGTCGCTAAGTGCAAGACTTGATTCAGGTGCATTCCTGTTTATGATGGGCTGCCGGATATGGAAAACAGCTAACGTATCTCTATTAACCCTCTAGGCATTCTTCCGATCCGGATTTATTTTTTCATCTAGCGCTTGTATTCGGCAAACCCGGGCCTGTAGTGTGTCGCGCGCAGTTGATTTATCAGACCCGCCATTTCTTTCCGTGAAGTCGCTCCGAAGGCTTCGGCCCTTATGCTCCTCGTTTCATGCAGTCCCCTGACATACCAAGCGAAAAGTTTGCGGAATTTGGTTGTACCTGTTTCATCTCCATCGGCTTCGACAGAAAAGTTGAGATGAGTTATCATCGTATCCGCAAGCTCGTCGACAGGAGGCCTTGGGGGCAGAGTGCCGTCTTTCAGGTACTGTGCTGCTTGCCTGAAGATCCAGGGATTGCCGAGAGCGCCCCTAGCGATCGCAACACCATCGCAGCCGGTCTCATCGAACAATTTCTTTATCAATTCTCCGGAAAAGGCATCCCCGCTGGCTACTACCGGTATAGACAGTGCCTCTTTAACCCTTCTGATCTCGCCATAATCGACCGTCCCGCTGTATCCCTGTGACTGGGTCCTGCCATGAATGAAGACTGCGCTCACCCCCGCATCCTGGGCATATAAGGCTGTGTCACGGGCATTGACCGATGATTCATCCCAGCCTGCGCGTATCTTTACAGTGACCGGCTTGCCGGAATGCCTGACAAGCGCCTTCAGGACTTCGAATATCTTCAGCGGCTCTTTCATAAGCGCCGCTCCCTCTCCTCTTTTGGTTACCTTGCTCACCGGGCAGGCCGCGTTCAAATCGAGGACATCAAAGCTGTAATCACGCAGGACATCCAGTGCCTTCATCATCACCGTGGGATCGTTTCCCAGCAGCTGAATGCCCAGTGGCCTGTCAGCCGGATGCTGAGAAAGCATCTTCATCGTATTGCTGTTTTGATACGAAAGTGCCCGGGCGCTGATCATCTCCGAGAACGCAAGCTCGCAGCCGAACCGCCTGTTGAGCATGCGGAACTGAAGATCGCTTATGCCGGCCATCGGAGACAGAATTAGAGGAGATGATAATGCAAGGTTACCTATGTTCAAGATAAATAGTTTATAGTGCCCTGTCCCAGCGAGTCAATCCGTATTGCTATCCGAGGCTTTCATAAATACACTATTCCAATGGAGATCGGATTCCGTCCTGAACTTATGCAAGCGCTTGCCCATTGCAGATGACAAGAAAAGATAATACCAAAGTAATTAAANNAAATCAGGGCCTTCTGTTATCCGGAGCTGTGGCCTATTATTCTCTTTTGTCTATTGTGCCCATGTCAATCCTCACCCTCATAGTGCTGCCGCATTTTATAGGAGAAGAAACGCTTCTGCAGACCATGTCTACATATTTCGGGATGGTAATACCCGGATACGCATCGAATCTGACCGAACAGACAAAGACATTTCTTGAGCATCGCGGGGTGGTCGGCATTATCGGATTTCTGGTTATGCTGTTCTTCAGCTCCATCGCGTTTACAGTGCTCGAAAACGCCATGTCGGTCATCTTCTTTCATCGCGTCAGGATTCATCGGCGGCATTTCTTCATATCCGCCATTATTCCATATATTTATATTTTCCTGATGGGCCTCGGCATTTTGCTCGTATCGTTCATAGCGGGGGCACTGGAAACACTCGAGAACAGGCAATTGGTCCTGTTCGATTGGAGATTAAGCCTCGAGGGGACTACCGGCATTGCACTTTATCTACTCGGGTTAATCGGTGAGGTCCTGATGCTCACATCCATATATCTGGTTATGCCTGCTGTGCACATCGCGTTACACCGTGCGCTTATCGGAGGAGTAACTGCGACCATCTTGTGGGAGATCACGCGCCGCCTTCTGGTCTGGTATTACTCGGTCCTCTCCATGGTCAACCTCATCTACGGCTCTTTTGCGACAGCTGTCGTGGCCCTACTGAGTATAGAGGTTGCGGCCATAATCCTGCTTTTAGGAGCACAGGTCATTGCCGAGTTAGACCGAAGGACGTATTATGCAGACAAGACCGGCGACTCCGGATTTGAAACATGATTAGGTCCATATTTATTCTTATCTCACTATGGCTCTCAGTAGGCGCGGGCTTCAGTCAGGAAGTTCCGCCAGATGACAGGGTCAATGCCGAAAATTTATTCAAGGAGCAGCAAAGACTGTTTAACGCTCAGCTCATCGATTATGCAGAGCAGCAGGTCAAGATTCTGAACGATATTAAAGACTTCATAGGGCGGGAACAGTATGATTCGGCATGGGATTATTTGCCTGATACTCCTCAATTTCAGCAGCAAATGAGGAGAAACAGGGGCGACGACGATCTTAATCACTCGAGGACCAGGCTCGATAATCTGAGACTCATAACGATGGAAGCAGAGTCCAAAAAAAATGAACTGAAAATGAAAATTATTGAATATAACAAACAAATCCCCGAATGGTGGGACAAAGCCGAAGCTGAATTCATTGAGAGAAGACGGCAGGTGGTCCAATCCGGACTTCGCTGAGGACTTTGTTTACTGTATAATTAGACAGACAAATATTCATTGGGAGAAGGAGCGCATGCCGGCACCTGCCGTTCTGAGCATCATGCTTATCGAGGATAGCGATGAAGATGCTCAGTTAGTGCGGGAAATGCTTGATGATCGCGGCTACGATTATGTTCTCAAAAGAACGGATAGGCTGTCATCGGGATTGAGACTCCTTGAAGAAGAATTTTTTGATGTTCTTCTCCTTGACCTGGGATTGCCTGATAGCGCAGGCTTCGATGCGCTCACACAGATTAGGAATCAAGCGCCTCCATTGCCTATCATCATTTTGACCGGACTATCTGATGAGGCTCTGGCTGTAAAGGCCATATCTTTGGGGGCGCAGGATTATCTGGTAAAAGGAAACTTCGCTGCCGATACGCTCTATCGAGCTATCAGCCATTCAATCGAACGTCAAAGATTGGAAACCGAACGGGAAAGGCTCATTCTGGAACTCCAGGAGGCGCTTTCCAAAGTCAAACAATTAAGCGGGCTGCTTCCGATTTGCGCATCATGCAAGCAGATTAGAGATGATAAAGGCTATTGGACGCAAGTAGAAGTTTACATGAGCGAACACACAGAAATTGATTTCACGCATACGGTCTGTCCTGAGTGCACAAAAAAACTATATCCCGAATATTACGACGCAATTTGGGGTGACAAGGGCAAGAAACCCGACAAATAATTCCCGGTCCACAAGTATTATATGGTGTCCCACTTATTTACCAGTCGTCGCGCCTGATATCGGAATAATTACAGTCAATGTTGTGCCTCCTTGTTTCTTCCCAATGATTGAGATTGTCCCGTCAAGTGGATAAAGACGCTCGCGCATTCCCAAAAGTCCGAATGACTTGCGCTTTGACATTTGCTCCTCAGCGATACCCACGCCGTTGTCATGTATCTGAAGAACAATCTTGCCGGCTTCCTCTTTAAGGTTAGCTTCAACCCTTGTTGCTTGTGAATGCTTAAGCACATTAGTGAGGGCCTCCTGAAAGATCCTGAAGAGTGCAGTAGCAATATCCATGTCAATCGTAAAAACATCGGATGCCACAGCAACCTCACATGTCACTCCACTTCTCCTCTGGAATTCTTCAGCCTGCCACTCAATCGCCGCCCCGACACCAAGATGGTCCAATAGCGGCGGCCTCAGGTTTGTACAAATCTGTTTTACAGTCCCTATAGTGGAAGAGACAAGACCTAAGGCAGCATTCAGCTGTCCGACAGTCGAATCATTTCCGGGATGGTTTGACAGTTTTGCCGTTATCCGCGATAAGTCCATTTTTAAAGCGGTGAGACTCTGACCGAGTTCGTCATGTATTTCGCGGGCGATGTTCTTCCTCTCTTCTTCCCTGACGGATTGCAGATGAGCTGCCAGTTGTCGTAATTGCTCATGAGATTTCTTCAAGTCTGCAACTGCCTTCCGGCGCTCCGCGCGGTCCGTAGCCTCCTGCAGGGCCCGGCAGACCGAAGGTATCAGTCTTGAGAGCCTATTTTTCATCACATAATCGGTCGCGCCNNGGGACATTAGGGCATTTTTCTTTTGCGATGGCGAGTGCGGAAAGGCCGTCGAAGCTGGGAAGCAGATAGTCGGAAAAGAGTATGTCAAATTCAGATCGATCAATCGCCGCTGTAAAATCATCGCGCGTTTCCACTCGGAGAATGTCACAGTCGATCCCCTCTTCCTCAAGAGTCGATCTGATGAATTCAGCATCAAGGGGATCATCTTCCAGGTGAAGGATTCTCAGTGAAGAGGTCATTGTATATGATCCTTCGGAGTGGGAAGAGTAAAGTAAACGGTCGCTCCCTGACCCGGAGATGCTTCTGCCCACGTCCTGCCACCATGCAATGAAATAATGCGACGGACGTTTGCCAGGCCAATGCCTGTGCCTTCAAATTCTTCCTGGGTATGCAGACGCTGGAATACGCCAAAGAGCCTGTCGGCATAGTCCATGTTAAAACCAACGCCGTTATCTTTAATGAAACAGACATTATCGCTTCCGTCATTTCTGGTGCGCTCCTTTACCATATCCTCCAGGTGCTCCCTGTGCCGATCCAGGTCCTCTTCCGCCTGTCTGCGCCGGGTGATATCGATTATTGCCGTTCGGGACGCAGGCCCGCCGTCGTTCCCTTTTGCCGATACGGACTCCATCCGCGCCCAAAGCCGGGCTTCTTCCCCTTTCAGCATCCGCACTTCGCACTCCTGATGCTGCCGCGTTTCGAAAAGTTGTTTGCAGTGATGATAACAGATGTCCTGATCTTCCCTAATAATGAACAGCGTAAGCGGTTGCCCCATCAGATGGCTCCTCTCTTTTCGCAACAAGGCAGCAGCGGTGAGATTGGCCTCCATGATTATTCCCTTTTCATTGAGAGTGACATATCCCACCGGGGCCAGGTCGTAAAGTTCAAAATACTTTTCGCGGGATGCNNAGGTCAAAATACTTTTCGCGGGATGCTTCGAACTATTGCTGCGCATGGCAAAGTTCGTCATTCTGCATTTCAAGTTCGATCTGGTGCACCCGCAGCTCGTGGAGTACGCTCCCCACATCAGCGGGCGGCACACTGTCCAATGCCCCCGGCCTTTTCAGCAGAATTTCTTCAGCCATTCGGCGCAGGTCCGCAGTTTTATCTGATAACTTGGCTTTCGGCATCCAGGATCTATTTTTTTTTGGCATCGTCTGCCTCCAATTTACTGCGATTGCTGATGTCCCGGTATGAGCTCTGAAGCTCGGTTATGCTCCCGTTTTCCGCGTACAATGTGCGAAAGACTATCTCCACACGGACATAATCTCCGGATTTGCACCTCATCCTGGCCTCGCTCCGAAACTCAGCATTGTGCGAGACGACTGCTGCATTCAACGTCTGCTTTACGCTCTCAACATCGTCCGGATGGATATAGCCGAACAAACGGGTGCCAAGCAGATCTTCAGGTTCAAATCCCAACAGCCGCCGGCATGATGAACTGACATAAAGATACACGCCGTCGGGGCTCAGACGGCTTATCACGTCACCCATGTTCTCTACCAGCAGGCGAAGTTGAGTCTCCTTTTCCCTCAAGGCATCCCTGATTCTCTTCTGCTCAGTAATATCGACAAAGGTCAGGACCGCGCCCTCAATAACGTTTCTGACAGTGCGATAGGGCTGAATGCGCATCAGGTACCACTGGCCGTCCCTGGTCCGGACTTCCTCTTCCCGGGGAACCAGCGTGTCCAGCACTATCTTGATATCCCGGTCAAGACTGTCATAGGTCGTGAGTCGCGGGACGATGTGGCCGACGGGACGCCCGACATCGGTCGGAATGAGGTTAATCACCTTGGCGGCCGCGGGCGTGAATCGCTGAATGATCAGCTTGTGGTCCACAAAGATGGTACCGATACCTGTGCCAGCTAGCAGGTTGTTCATGTCGTTGTTGACTTGGTCCAACTCTTCAATCTTCTTTTGGAGTTCCGTATTGACGGTCACCAATTCTTCGTTGACCGACTGCAACTCCTCCCTGGATGTCTCCAGTTCCTCGTTGGTGGACTGCATCTCCTCGTTGGAAGACTGCATCTCCTCATTGGTCGACTTCAACTCTTCATTGGTAGTTTCTAACTCCTCTGTCGTGGCCTGAAAATATTCCTTTGTGGTCACGAGTTCATGCTGGAGTTCGGAAATTCGCCTGTCTTTATCATAAATTTCCCCGTTTGCCTTCTCAGAAACAGGATAGCTCTCGGGGGGCAATTCCTCGAATATGACCATTACGATACCCTTGGCAGCTTCCTGTTTCGTAACAGGCTGCACTAAAAGATTGACCAAATGGGTATCTCCGTTGGCTTTAAACTGTAAGCCGTCATACCTGACTGTCGCTTTCTGAGCTACGGCCTTGCGCACGGCAGCAGCCAATCCCGGCCTCAACTCCTCCCGCGCCATTCTGAGAAGGTTCAGACTGGGCTCCCCCGGCGCAAGCTCAAGGTACAAACCCGTGCGGCCATGAATATAGAGCACATCGAATTCAGCGTTTATGAAAGCGCTGGGCGGTGTGTATTCATCCAGCAAAGCCCTTTCAGCTAAGTCACGAATGTCTGCCCTGCCGACATTGGCATCAGGCTGAATGGCTTGCGGGGCTTTGGACACCATTATCGATGGCGGAACATAGGGAGAATAAGCCGCCCGCGGTGTTACGTCGCTCCTGCGCAGGTATAGTTTCCACTTCTTGTCTTCGCTCGAAAATAGTTCCACGAATTCACCTATCGTTTCCGAGGTGCCGAGGAAAAGGTACCCGTCCCGATTCAATGCATAGTAGAACATGGGCATTATCTTCTTTTGCAGCTTCGGCTCCATGTAGATAAGAAGATTGCGGCAACTTATCATGTCGACCTTCGAAAAGGGCGGGTCCTTGATGATGTCCTGTTTCGCGAAGACAACTAAATCACGGATGTTCTTCCGGATGCGATAGGCGCTGTCCTCCTTCGTAAAGAAGTGCGCGAGCCGTGCCTTGGACACGTCGGCGGCTATGCTTTCGGGATACAGACCCGCGCGGGCTTTTTCAATGGCCTGATCATCGATATCTGTAGCAAAGACCTGTATCTTATGCCCCTGTTTCAGGCTGTCCGAGTGTTCTTGGAGCAGGATGGCGAGAGAATAGGCTTCTTCTCCTGTCGAACAGGCCGGCACCCAGACCCGTACAGAGCCGCCAGGCTGCTTTCTCTCAAACAGGTGCGGAATGACCTTCTCATTGAGGGCCACAAAGGCCTTGGGGTCACGGAAAAAATTGGTGACGCCGATCAGGAGATCCCGGAAGAGTGTCTCCACTTCCATCGGATTTGCCTGCAGATAGCGTGCATAGTCTTCTATGTCATCTATTTGGCTGACGGCCATGCGCCTCTGGATGCGGCGAAAGACCGTGTTTTTTTTGTACTGGGAGAAGTCGTGCCCCGTATTGCTGCGCAGTATGATAAATACCTTCTCAAAGGAGTCGGTAATCGCGGGTACGAAATCGGTAACAGGCAGTTGGTGCCTGTCGAAAGCGTGCTGCGCAAAAGAGATCAATTGCTCCGGCATCTTGTCGGGCGGCAGGACATAGTCAACAAGGCCGGTGGAAATGGCGCTACCGGGCATACCATCATAGGATGCAGACTCGGGGCTCTGGACCATGGCCATTCCACCTTCGCCCTTGATTGACTTGATTCCAAGGGTGCCGTCTGTCCCGGTGCCGGAAAGAACGATGCAGATCGCCCGCTCATGCTGGTCCTCAGCCAGAGACCGGAAGAAGTAGTCGATAGGCAGCCTCAGCCCCCGTGGAGCGCTGGGTTCCATAAGGTGCAGCCTGCCGTGCAGCAGGGCCAGGTCTTTTTTGGGGGGTATTACATATATGCAGTTGGGCTGCACGCGCATCCCATCCTCAATCTTGAAGGCCTGCATGCGAGTATATTTTTTGATAAGATCGAGCAGAATGCTCTTATGATCAGGGTCCAGGTGCTGCACCAGGACAAAGGCCATCCCGCTTTCCGTAGCAGGGGGCATCGCGGCCAGAAACCGTTCTATTGCTGCCAGGCCTCCAGCTGAAGCCCCGATGCCGACAACGGGAAAGGTAATCTCTGATGCCCCATCTGCGCTGGCTTCGACAGTCCCTGCCTCAGATCCAACAGAATGCATCATCTCCGTATGCGTTGACTTAATCCGGTCCTTCTTCGAGGCTTTCTTCTTTAAGGTCATCGCATTCCTTTTTTGTCCCGCCAAACAATAGTTCCAAGGGGGAGATTGCTTCTTCTCTATTACAAATGCATTATACCAAGTTTATTTTAGGAATGGTCAGAATGCCTGGATCACCTTAGTGAAGAAGAAACGACGCTTTTCAGCTCCTTAATTATATCCCTCCATGGCGATATGAGGTTTCCCTCCATGTCGGTCTCGTATCTCACATGAGGCTTCTTTATTATAGCATCATCAAATGTGTAAACTTTTCCTTCGCGGCTGTCCTGCGAGATTACTGAAAAAGCCATTCTATCGGCGCTTAGAATGGGGCCTATCTTGTCCGAATCGAGAAGTACCATATCGCTGCCTTTGAAAAGGATATCAAGACCGGCCGTTTTCAGGTTGATCTTTCCTTCGGCAGAGAGCTTGCCCGAAATAAGTCTGCCCGCAGAAACTGCTGATAAATCAAATCGCGAAAGAGTGTCTTCAAAAGGATACGCGAGATTATCGAATCTAAGGTTCAAGTCCCTCACATCGATACTATTGTGATTTGCCGGCAAGCGCTCATCCACGATATGGACCTCACCATTGTCGATGATTAACTTCCCAGCTTCAAAGGCAGTGCTGCTTTTCTTTATCTCTACCCCTTCTTTTTCATTGCCGCCCGAGACAAACGGAAGCAGCAACCGCCCCTCTCTGTCAATAACTACTGTGAGGTAAGGCTTTACGACAGAAATGCTCGACACAGAATACTGTCTTTTGAGAAACCCCATGAAGTCTGCCCTGATCTTCAGGCTGTCGGCCCGTGCAATCTCCTCCCCTTCCCTGAAATATCTTATTCCATAGCCATCAACGCTTCCCCAGTTGAGCACTATGCGTTCTACTCGGAAATCTTTTCCCAGGGATTTTTCGAGCTCGGTCTTGAGCATTTCGTTGGCGTTTCTGATTATGAAAAAAAAAGAGAGGCAGATAAGTACGGTGAGGAGTGCTGAAACAGCCAGAATGTTCTTCCGCAGACTAGTCATGTTTTAAGTATATCAATTGGTCTATGCGGGCGTCTTTTGGAAGGGCGCGCTAAAACTCGCCCCTACGTAATTTTTGTTTCGTAAATCCGGAATTTTTTATACAACTTCCCGCCGATCATCTCCACCAGCCGGATTATGTTGATATTGTCTTCGAGTATCCATGAAAATTCAACTCGTTTATATTTTCCCCTTTTAACTCCTTTGAAAGCCTCTCTAAATAGGATGCCGTCAACGCCCTTGTTGCGATATTCGGGCTTGATGCCCAGAAGCAGCAGGCGGAGATCCCGTATCTTCCGGGAATAATAGAGCGCTTTTACCAGAGTGATCGGGTTCAACCTCCCATGCATCTTCCTCAGAACGAAATTGAAATCAGGCAACATCCCGAGGAACCCGACAGGCTCCCCCCCCATCTCGGCCACGATCGTCATGTCAGGCACGACAAGCGGTTTCAGTCTCGTTGCACTGTATTCTAGTTCATCCTCGGTCATTGGTATGAAGCTCCAGTTATTGCCCCAGGCAGCATTATAGACTTCCCTGAAGCTTCTCATTGCGGTCATGAAATTGTCTTTTGTAACTTGCCGGACCGTTATTCCCCTCTTCTCTGCAATGGCGGCAACTCTGAGTATCTTGTCAGGCAAGGCCTCTTCGACGCTGATAATATACGCATGGAGATCTTTTGCCTTGGCCAATCCGCAGTCTTTCATAAGTCTGTTATAATATGGGAAATTGTAAGGAATCATCAGCATTGACGCTTCTTCGAACCCCTCTATCATAAAACCGCACTCTTCGTTGGTAGAGAAATTCATCGGCCCTCGCATAATGGTCATCCCTTTCCCCTTCAAGTATTGGGAGACTGTGTCAAGGAGCGCCTTTGCTACTTCAGGATCGTCTATGCTCTCGAAGAAGCCGAAGAAGCCCGTGTTTTCTTTCTGATAACTTATATGAAGGTGGTTGAGGATAGCTGCTATTCGACCCGCTATTTTGCCACCCTTGACAGCAAGAAAAAACTCCACATCCGCATCCTTGAAAAAGGGGTTCTTGGGCGAGAAGTGGACCTTCAGGTCGTTGGTCAGCTGCGGAGTATAAAGCGGTTCATCCCGGTACAGTGCAAGCGGAAACTCAATAAACCTGAGAAGGTCCCGCTTGTCCTTTACCCTGACTATTTCGACGCCGGTCTCGGAAGAATCTTTCACAAGCTCTCAGCGAAGCCGGTTATATGACGCCAAGGGTCGTTCCGACCTTTTTGAAAACGGCAAGCACCTTGTCAAGGTGTTCATCGGTATGGGTCGCCATGTAACTGGTCCTGATTAGGGCCTTCCCCGGAGGTACTGCAGGCGAGGCCGCAACATTCGCAAAGACTCCTTCTTCCTGCAGGGCCATCGCCATTTTGAAGGCGTTCTCATCGGCACCAACGATAACGGGAATGATCGGAGTTTCACTCGGCCCGATTTGGAATCCGAGGTCCTTAAAGCCTTTCAGCATCTTGTGGGTATTGTACCAGAGCCTTTCGAGACGCTCGGGTTCATTGTCGATTATGTCAAGCGCGGCGCTTACTGCTGCAACCGATGCCGGCGGGGGGCTTGCACTGAACATAAAGGATCTTGCCATATGTTTTATGTAATGTATGACATCCGAATCACCCGAGATGAATCCACCGATCGAAGCGAGGGATTTGCTGTAAGTGCCCATGACGAGATCAACATCCTTTTCAAGCCCGAAATGCTCGGTTGTTCCTCTTCCCGTTTTTCCGAGGACGCCGATGCCGTGGGCATCGTCAACCATCAGTCGGGCTTTGTATTTCTTGGCTATCTTCACTACGGCCGGCAGGTCTACGATATCGCCTTCCATACTAAAAACGCCGTCGACTACGATAAGTTTGCCTCTTCCGTTATTACCTTCCAGGACCCTTTCTAGATCGGCCATATCGTTATGCCTGTATCTCCTTACCTCGCCATAGGAGAGCTTGCAGCCGTCGACTATGCTTGCGTGGTCCATCTTATCGATAATCACGACATCATCCTTGCCAACAATTGCCGAGATTACTCCGAGATTTACCTGAAAGCCTGTAGAGAATATAAGGGCCGCATCCCTCTTCATGAACTTCGCGAGTTTCTCTTCCAGCTGTACATGGATGTCGAGGGTGCCGTTCAGAAAACGGGAACCCGCACACCCGGAACCATACTTCTTAATGGCCTCGATGGCAGCCTCTTTGACCTTCGGATGGTTGGTCAGTCCGAGGTAATTGTTCGAGCCTACCATGATCAGCTTCTTCCCGTTCATTATGACTTCGGGGTCCTGGGCACTTTCGATCACCCTGAAGAAAGGATACATCCCCGCCCTCTGAAGGTCCTTCGCAATCGTAAATCTGGAAAACTTTTCAAATATATCAGTCGTTTCGGTCATAGCCAGTTATGGATTCTGTACCAGTCGGCAGTCCACTTAGCTCCTTCCTTTATTTTCACTTTTGGAGAAAAACCAAGTTTCTCCTTTGCCTTTGTCGCATCGCACATCCAGTAGGGGTGGCGTATCTCCCGCATCTTGTCGGGATTGATAATACTGCACCCCGGCATCTTCTCGGCCAGCGCACCAAAAAGGGGCATGACGAACTTCGGAATCCCCAACTTTATCGGACTGCACTGCAGCGCCTGGGAGATGGCGGCGATGAGATCATCCGAGGAATAAATACCGCCATCGGACATAAAAAAGATCTCGTCTTTTCCTTCCTCTTTCTGCGCAGAGAGTATTATACCATTTACAAGGTCGTCAACGTATAAGAATGAATAGTACGATTTTCCCCAGTACGGAATCAAGCCCAATTTGACCATCTTGAAGATAACCAGCATGTCCTTGTCCCTCGGACCGTAAACAGCCGGAGGCCTGATGATCGT
>PMYY01000205.1:3399-6244 GCA_003170655.1 Nitrospiraceae bacterium | reverse complement strand
GCAGCGGCGAGGCTGCTCACATAAACAAAGCGTTTGAGACCGGGATTGTGCCTCATGACAGCTGCTACGATATTTTGCGTGCCTTCCTCATTGACGCGGAATGCTTCTTCATCGGAAGGAGCCTTGGTGAGCCCTGCAAGATGAAATACATAATCGAAATCTTTCACTCCTGAGAGCGATTCCGGATCAGTGCAATCCCCTCTCAAGAATGACACATTCAGGCCTTCGAGGTATCTGAGGTTCGATGTACGTCTCGTAAGACAGGTTACTTCAAAGCCTTCCCCGATAAGCGCCTCAACAAGATGGCCGCCGATAAAACCTGTTGCTCCGGTAACAAGGGCTCTCATATATTTTTTAATTCTAAGGAAAGCGGCTTCTTTTTTTCAAGGAAGTAACGACCCGGGCATCCTTTCGGGGCTACTTTTTCTTTACTCTGAGCTTGAGTCCGCTCACGGCTTCCACTGTTACCTTTTCGTCCTTTACGATGCTCGCATCAGAATAGGCCGACCAGAACTCACCGTGGACCTGTACCATGCCTCCCTGCGGTCCGACATCGGACTTAGCTGTACCTTCAAGTCCAACAAGCGCTTCGCTGCCGGTGGCATGTTTTCTTTTATGAGCCTTGTAGACAAGACGAAAAGTGATGACAAAGAAAAATGCCGTAATGAGAGCTGCGGGAATGATTATCGAAAGAGATACCCGCAAAAACGGCATGGGCGATTCAAAAAGCATGAGAGATCCCAGTGTTAAAGATACAATGCCGCTGACCGTAAGAAGACCATACGAGGTCACTTTCACTTCCAGGAGGAATAATCCGATGGCTATGATAATAAGCAAAAGTCCAGCATAGTTAACAGGCAGTGTCTGAAAGGCATAAAACGCGAGCACAAGAGATATGGCCCCGATGATCCCCGGAAGAAGAACACCCGGATTGGTCAACTCGAAAAAGAGTCCGTAAAACCCAAGGAGCATGAGTATATAGGCAACGCTTGGATCGCTGATCAGATTGAGGATTTTAAGCCGGAGTCCCATCTGCTCCTTAACGACGATGGCATTCTCTGTCTCAATCCTTTTATCCACACCGGCAACATTTACCGTTCTGCCGTTGACAGCCTTCAGGAGAGAGTTCACGTCTTTTGCGACAAGGTCGACCACATTATTTTTCAATGCATCATTCTCTGTAATTGAAGCGCTCTGCCTGACGGCGTCTTGAGCCCACGCAACGTTTCTGCCTCGCTGCTCAGCGATGGATTTTATATACGCTGCGGCATCGTTGGCGGCTTTTTGAGACAAGACATTATCCATCTTCCCTCCAATGGAGACAGGATGGGCCGCACCGATATTTGTTCCGGGCGCCATAGCTGCGACATGTGCCGCCAGCGTAATAAATACACCAGCCGATGCGGCACGCGCACCGGGAGGGGCGACATAGACGATGACTGGGATGCCTGCGGCCATTATGTCTTTGACGATGCTGCGCATAGAGGTATCGAGTCCGCCCGGCGTATCGAGTTCAATTACTAACGCTGCGGCCTTCACATTAGAAGCCTTTTCGAGAGATTTATGAATAAATTCGGCTGACACCGGATTGATAATACCGCTTACAGTAATGACAAGAACTTCGCCTTCCTTCACTTCCAGCTTTTCTGCAAACACTAATCCCGGTGCAAAAGCGCATACTAAAATTATGATCAGAAGCAGGGACGCGATTACACCTGTTTGACGAGTTTGCATGAATAATTATACCACCAATTGTTAAGGAATTAATGAGGTAATGAGTTGATACCCCGCTCTGAACAAATAGTGACTACATGTATAGTATAATAAAAGGTATTTGTCCTTTGGACTACTGCAAAAAATGGAGGTATTAGATGGTTAAGATTTTTTATGACAAAGATGCTAATCTGGGCCTATTGAAAAAGAAGAAAATCGTAATTATGGGCTATGGCAGCCAAGGGCACGCCCATGCCAATAATCTTAAGGAAAGCGGGATGGACGTAATCGTTGCCGAGACAAAAGGCGCCAACTGGGACAAGGCAGTTGCAGCCGGCTTCACCGTTTTGACAGCGGCCGAGGCAGCCAAGAAGGGAGATATCATCATGGTCCTGCTGCCGGATGAACTGCAGGCAGACGTTTACAAAAGCGAAATCGGTCCGAACATGAAAAAGGGCGCATATCTCGGGTTTGCGCATGGATTCAATATTCATTTCGGACAAATAGTCCCTCCACAGGACGCCAACGTCTTCATGGTCGCCCCGAAAGGGCCGGGACACCTTGTCAGGGCGGAATATATGAAGGGCAGCGGCGTGCCATGTCTGATCGCCGTAAATCAGGACCCTTCCAAGAATACCAAAGAGATTGCTCTTGCCTATGCTTCAGGCGTCGGAGGAGGCAGGGCCGGCGTTATCGAGACTTCTTTCAGGGAAGAGACTGAAACAGATCTTTTCGGCGAGCAGGTAGTACTCTGCGGGGGACTGACTGCATTGATCCAGGCAGGCTTCGAAACGTTGACCGAGGCCGGATATTCTCCTGAAATGGCCTACTTCGAATGCCTCCACGAGGTTAAGCTCATCGTCGACCTCATCTATGAAGGCGGCATTTCGAACATGAGATACTCGATCAGCAACACAGCCCAGTATGGCGACCTCACGCGGGGACCGCGCATAGTCACCGAAGAGACAAAGAAAGAGATGAAGAAGATCCTCGGCGAGATACAGGACGGTAAATTCGCAAACGAGTGGCTGCTTGAATGCAAAGTGAACAAACCTACCTTCAATGCATTAACCAGAAAAGGAGAAGAGCACCCGATCGAAGAGGTCGGCGCAAAACTCAGGGCCATGATGCC
>PMYY01000205.1:0-3393 GCA_003170655.1 Nitrospiraceae bacterium | reverse complement strand
TTTATCGGTTTTTTTGCCGTCATCACAGCGGCTGCGCTGTTCCTGCTGCCGGCATGGATAGCCTTCTTTTCGCTTATACTGACTCTATTCATGGCTTACTTCTTCAGGGACCCCGACAGGAAGGCCCCTGAAGAAGAAGGCCTGTTTGTTGCACCTGCCGACGGCAAAATTCTTGTCCTTCAGACTGTCAGGGAAGCGCAGTTCATTAACGGTGAAACGCTGCAGGTGAGCATCTTCATGTCGCCCCTCAACGTTCACGTCAACCGGGCGCCCTGCGACGGCGTCGTCGACAAAGTAGTACACACATCCGGGAAGTTCCTCTCGGCGTTCAAGCCCGAGGCATCGGTGCAGAATGAAAACATCGCAATGACGATGCAAACAAAATATGGCGCAATCCTGATCAGGCAGATAGCGGGCTTCATTGCACGCCGTGCAGTTTGCAGGGTTGCTCAGGGAGATGTCCTGAAAAGGGGGGACCGCTACGGTGTGATCAAATTCAGTTCACGAGTGGATATCTTCTTGCCGGCATCTACAGTGCCCAGAGTCAGACTTGGAGAAAAGGTCACTGCAGGGGAGACTGTTCTGGGATATATCCCTAATTAAAGGAGATTCACGATATGGCTTTCAGAAAAAGAGACCCTAACCGCAAGCCGAAAAAAGGTGTCTATCTGTTACCTAATACCCTGACTCTTTGCGGCATGTTTTCCGGTTTCTTCGCCATACTTTCAGCAATCAATGGGGATTATTTGACTGCCGCCTGGGCCATCGTTATCGCCAATATCTTCGACGGCCTCGACGGATGGATCGCCCGCCTTACGAACACATCAACGAGGTTCGGCATCGAGCTTGACTCGCTTTCCGATCTTGTCGCATTTGGGGTCGCGCCCAGCATTATGATGTTCAAGTGGGTGCTCTCTCCTTTCGAAAGAGTCGGCTGGGCAGCAGCCTTTCTTTTCGTAGCATGCGGGGCCTTGCGTCTTGCCCGCTTCAATGTGCAGACCGGCGCACCAGGATCAAAGGCTTTCAAAGGAATGCCTATACCGGCTGCAGCAACAATTCTGGCATCGGTAGTCATATTTTATTACGACTTCTGGACCGGTGTTCCTGACAAGAATGCCTTCTTCCCGGTGATAACTATAGTCCTTTCTCTTCTGATGGTGAGCACCCTTCGCTATCATGGGGTGAAAGAGATCGATTTCAGGGAGAGAAAGCCCTTCTGGGCCCTGATTATTTTCGTCATGGTGCTCTTCACTCTTCTTATCCGGCCTTCTACTGCTATCTTCATATTTGCAATGGCATACTTGGTTTGGGGCCTCATAGAAAATGTCTTCCTGTTCTTCAAAAGAAGACGAATGAAGCGCGAAGGGCAGCAGGCCGCAGCCGCCTCATCAGCTAATCCGGATGCAACTAATGCCGACGGCGGGGTTAAAAAATGAGAATCGTCAGGATATTCGACACTACCCTTCGGGACGGCGAACAGTCCCCGGGTGCATCGATGAATGTGGAAGAAAAGCTCCAGGTCGCACGCCAGCTCGTCAAACTTGGCGTTGATATTATAGAAGCCGGATTTCCCATCGCGTCGGTCGGTGACTTTGAAGCCGTCCGAATGATTGCGTCGGAGATCAAAGGGGCCACGATCGCTGGCCTTGCCAGAACTAAATTCGACGATATCGACCGGGCCGCCGAGGCCATCAAGCCTGCCGAGTCGGGAAGGATACATACCTTCATCGCCACTTCGGATATTCACCTTCAGCATAAATTGAGAATGTCGCGGGAAGCGGTACTCGAAACCGCGGTAAGTGCTGTGCAGAGAGCGAGGCAACATACCGACGACGTGGAGTTTTCAGCCGAAGACGCCACCCGGTCAGATCAAGACTTTCTTGCCAGGATCACCGAGGCAGTAATCAAAGCCGGGGCCGGGACTGTAAATATCCCGGATACCGTCGGATACACCGTGCCTGAGGAATTCGAAGAACTGATCAAGCACCTTATGAACAGGGTGCCGAACATAGACAAGGCCGTTATTTCGGTCCATTGCCACAATGATCTCGGCCTTGCGGTAGCGAATTCCCTTGCAGCAGTCCTCGGAGGCGCCGGTCAGGTTGAATGTACCATAAACGGGATCGGTGAGAGGGCAGGTAACGCCTCGATGGAAGAGATAGTTATGGCTATGAAGACAAGACCTAAATTTTTTGGTGCAGACGTCCGCATCAAGACTCAGGAAATCTACAAGACAAGCCGTTTAGTCTCAAAAATTACAGGGATCGTCGTGCAGCCTAACAAGGCCATTGTCGGGGCCAATGCCTTTGCACACGAGGCGGGCATACACCAGGACGGCTTCCTGAAAGAACGCTCGACTTATGAAATAATGAAACCGGAAGATGTCGGCATTCCGCAATCAAAGCTTGTACTTGGAAAACATTCAGGCAGGCATGCCTTCAAGATGCGGCTGCATGATCTCGGCTATGAACTCGGCGAGGCTGACCTGAACAACGCTTTCGAGAAATTCAAGCACCTGGCCGATCAAAAGAAATACATCTTTGATGAAGACGTCGAGACTATTGTTTCGCAGGAGGTCTCAAAGGTTCCGGAAGTCTATGCGCTGTTGGGACTATCGGTATCAAGCGGGACCTATGTCAAGCCCTCAGCCACCGTGAGGATGTCATCCCACGAACAGCCAATAGAGCGGACGGACAGCGGCGACGGCCCGGTTGATGCTGTTTACAGGGCGATCGCGGCAATCACCGGGACTAAGAGCAGCCTGCTCAAGTTCGACGTAAAAGGGATTACCGGCGGTACCGACGCTCTCGGCGAAGTCGTGGTAACGCTCGAAGAGAGCGGAAGACCCGTCAGGGGACAGGGCGCGGATACGGACATTATCGTAGCTTCGGCTAAGGCATATATCAACGCGCTCAACAAGCTCGAAATCAGGAAACTCAAATAGAGCTACTCTTATCGAGCACTTCCCTTACTTTTCTTAAAAGCACGACAGGCAAAATAGCTTTGAAATAAAATATATTATCACGTCATTTTGCGCCGGGCTTTACGGGCAAAGAGGCTGTAAGAGGAAGACATAGAAAATCACACAAGAGCCTGCAATCACAGTATTTTGCATGCGGATGTGAATGCCCCGCAAAACATCGGGGAGAGAAGTTCTCAATCTATACCATATCCATTCTTCGTGTCCCATTGGAATATCCTTCGTGCCATGACAAAGAGGTTGTCAACTCTTTTTCAGCTACGGAGCAGAAGTGTCACCTGCGGCATAGTGACGCTGTCAGCCTACTGCCGGCTAACCCTTGCTCCGCATGGAATCTGGCATAGCTTAAAAGATCCTAAGAGTTGAGAACAGATTAGCTACCATATCTGTTTATATAGTTTTACATAGCAATA
>PMYY01000158.1 GCA_003170655.1 Nitrospiraceae bacterium | reverse complement strand
AAAGTGTAACTAACTGTTATTGCCGGAAACAGATATTTTGTAGGGGAACATCCGTTATAACCAAGCGATCAGGAAACGCCTCAGACGAGTCCTTTCAGATATCGTGCTCTCTCTTCGGGGCTGAATTTCTCGATTGCGTATCTTAGCATCGTACGGGGCATGGCTTTGTAATATTTCTTCAGAAATCGCTCTTCAGCCTTCTTGTCCCTCTTGCCGGTCTCGCGCAGCATCCATCCCGTGGCTTTATGGATGAGATCATGCGTGTGATTAAGCATTCGTTCGGCTAAACGGAATGTATCGTCAAACTGGCCTTTACGTATAAAAAAGAAGGTCGACATTATTGAAACCCGCTGGCTCCAGAGGTTGCCGGAATCGCATAGTTCGTAGAGGACCGCCCTGTCCTTGTCAAAGAGGTAGGCACCGAGGATCTTATCTGCAGACAGATCCACCAGGTCCTAATTATTTATATATTTCAGATTGTCCAGATAGAAGTGGACTATTTTTTCTCTTCCTGCTGCATCGGCCGTCGTAAACTTGTCCACAAGGATCAATAGTGCAGTGAGCCTGTGTTCATGGATGCCGGAACGCAAAAGGTGCTTCATTTGCGCCGTGGGAAGATCCTGATATTTCCGCGCCACCGCGCGAGCATTGGGAACGGAAACGCCCACGAATACATCCCCCTCTGCGTAGTCTCCCGGCAGGGTCTTGAAAAAACGAGGGAGAAATTCAGCCTTGGCCGGATCACTCAGATCTTCAAGGTCTTTCTTGATGTTTGCAATAATGTCCACGTTATTCATCAGTATATTTTAAATAGTCCAAAGATACCAGAAAGAAGAGCCTGTGTGTCCGCAATAAGTTTTTTGGGATAATTGACAAACTTTTGACTTACTCTTATGCTGTTTTAATGAGCGGGCTGATTATTTATATCTGGGCTGTTACAACGAATCTAAAAAAGTACGCGGTATGATGATTTCGATCGATGGCAGCAACGTCCGGATGGGCAGAGGATAAATGAGGACAACGAAATGGCGAAAAAACATTTCTGGAGCTTCTCATTTGGGTAGGATTAGTAAGTATTTTCCTTTTCTGAGTTGGCTCAGGCAGTACAAAAAGGCGGACCTTTCCCCGGACCTCATTGCGGGGGTTACAGTTGCCGCTGTCCTCATACCTCAGTCCATGTCCAATGCCATGATAGCGGGACTGCCGCCGATATACGGACTCTATGGCGCCAGCATCCCTGCCATTGTCGGAGCGCTTTGGGGACGTTCAAGTCAACTCGCTACCGGGCCTGTTGCTATTGTGAGTCTTCTTACCTTTTCTTCGGTGCTGCCGTTTGCAAAGCCCGGCACGCCTGAATTTATCATCATCGCCATTAACCTGGCGGCTATTGTAGGAACATTCCAGCTCTTGATGGGAGTGTTAAAGCTCGGCTTCATAATGAGGTTCGTATCTCACCCGGTCATCATCGGATTCACCAATGCCGCCGCCATCATCATCGCTACGACTCAGATCAAACACCTGTTGGGAATACAGGTCAGAGACAGCGAGTTCATCTTCCCGGTCTTCGTCGATATCGTAAAGAATGTTCCACACATAAACATTTACACTCTTGCAATAGGGCTTCTTTCGCTCATCATCATCTTCGGCGGCCGACGCATTGACAGAAGGCTGCCGGTCACGATGATCGCGCTAGTAGTCACTACGTTGATTAGCTACTTTTTGAATATCACTCAGTATGGGGTGAGGACAATCGGAGATATGCCTGCGGGGCTGCCCTCTTTCGACGTGCCGTTTTGGCAATACATGCGTCCGATGATCTCACAGGAGCGGCCTGACATGCACGCCGTCGTCTCAGCGGCCGCAAACCTGGAAGCTATTTTCCGGCTCATCGGTCCCGGCATTATCATAGCCGTCATCGGTTTCATGGAGGCGCTGGCTATTACTAAAACCATTGCTGAAGAGACAAAGCAGCCTGTAGATATCAACCAGGAATTGATCGGTCAAGGCGCCGCGAATCTTGCAGGAGCTTTTTTCAACGCCTATCCGGTGAGCGGATCCTTTTCGAGCAGTGCTGTGAATCTGCAGGCGGGCGGCAGGACATCTCTGTCAAATGTCATTTCAGGATGTATCGTAATCATAGCTCTCGTCTTCTTTACTTCGGCCTTCCATCATCTCCCCAAGGCGACGCTCGCCGCAATTGTTATCTCGGCGGTTGTAGGCCTGGTGCACCAAAGCCAGTTCGTCAGGCTTCTCAGGGCAAATAAACATGACGGAATCGCAGCCCTGATAACTTTTTTCTTCGCCATCATCACCAAGCCGGACTATGCCATTTTCATAGGAATAACCCTCTCGCTCCTGCTGTTCCTCTGGGAATCCATGAGTCCACGTCTTATCATGCTTACCCGCGACCCGCGGTCCGAGATATTTGTGAATGCAGAGGCAAAGAATTTGCCGGTCTGTCCTCAAATCATCTACTTGATGCCTGATTTTTCAATCTATTTCGCAAATGCAGAATTCTTTCGGCATGCCGTCCTCGAAAAGGCAGAGCAGTTCAAGGAGCATTTGAAATACATCCTACTCGACATGGAGATGGTCAATAAGATCGACACAACGGGCGTGGATGAGATGAAAACGCTCGTCCTTGAATTGAGGAAAAAGGGGGTTGAAGTCTATCTCGCCAATGTCAAGACCCCTGTGGCCGAGGTCCTGGATGGGTCGGGGCTGAAGGGCATCTTTGAGCAAGACCAGTGGTTCGTGTCAAAAGCCGATTCGATAACGCGGCTCTTTAACAGGATTGACTACACGCATTGCAGGGAGAAATGCCCCAATATGGTTTTCTGGGAATGCGAAACGGTGAAATATCCCTATTGCACAGCTGAACCTGTTAAGATCTGCCCTTCGGAAGTAAAGTCCGAAAGCAAATAATGATAAAGGCCGTAAGTGCCCAATGTATATGAATTGAGCAACGATCTCAGTGTTCTGGGCTGTGGACTCTTGTTATATGTCGTTTTTCGCTCCGAGCAGCTATCTTTCATCTCTTTTTCCTTTCGGTATGATTTGGCAGGAAGCGATAGTGATAAGTATGAATGCCATAGAACTCTTGGATATCATGCCGCATATTTCTATAATTAGTTGAGTGGAGAGGAAGACGGCGATATATTGTAAATATCGTCCTTATCCTGAATGCATGGAACTGAATAAAGGAGATCATATATGAATGATGTTGCAAGACTCGAAAGAATAGCGAGACTTATCAGGTATTACATCCTATTTTCAACTACCGAAGCCGGCTCTGGGCATCCGTCATCCGGTCTTTCAGCCACTGAACTCATGACGGGCCTACTTTTCGGCGGGACATTCAGGTTCGATCTGGATAAACCGGAATATCCGAATAATGACCGGCTCATCTTTTCAAAAGGTCACGCAACTCCTCTCTTNNGGACAGGGTTTGTCGATAGGCGTAGGCGAGGCATTAAACGCAAAACATATCGACAAGCTGCCTTACAGGACGTACGTGCTCCTCGGAGACAGCGAGATGGCCGAAGGCTCTCAGTGGGAGGCGATGGAGATTGCAGCCTATTATAAACTGGACAACCTGATGGGAATTATCGATGTGAACCGCCTGGGCCAACGGGGAGAAACAATGCACGGCTGCGATCTTGCTGCGTATGAGAGGAAGGTTTCCGCCTTCGGATGGGATACGATTGTTATCGATGGTCATAATTTCGGAGAGGTGCTTAGCGCATATAACAAAGCGTTGCAGGTCAAGGACAAGCCGGTCATGATCATTGCCGGCACGGTTAAAGGCAAAGGAATCTCTTTTATCGAAGACAAAAACGGCTGGCATGGGAAGGCGCTTAACCGGGAAGAGTTCCAGAAGGCCCTTGGAGAATTGGGGTCTGTAGACATGTCGGTAATCGGAGAGATCAGCAGGCCTGAGGACCGGGCTTTCTCAAAGAAAGATGCTACACAGGCCGAAGCGGTTTCCTATGATAAGAATAAACCTTTCGCGACTCGCGAGGCATACGGTCACGCACTAAAAAGGATATTCCCTCAATACCCCGACATGGTTGTCCTGGACTGTGAGGTTAGCAACTCAACCTATGCAGAAATCTTCAAAGAGGCTTATCCCGAAAGATTTTTCGAGATGTACATAGCAGAACAGAACATGGCAGGGACAGCACTCGGACTTTCGCGCAGAGGGAAAATTCCATTTGTCTCGACGTTTGCCGCATTTTGGACGAGGGCGTTCGACCAGATTAGGATGAGCCAGTATTCCAGGGCTAATATCAAATTCTGCGGCTCTCACGCAGGAGTTTCAATCGGCGAGGACGGGCCTTCCCAGATGGGGCTTGAAGATATTGCGATGTTCAGGACCGTGAAGGATTGTGCGGTGCTCTATCCGTCGGATGCAGTCTCTGCCAACAAACTGGTAGAAGCGGCAGCGGCACATAAGGGCATTGTCTATATCAGGACGACCCGGATGAAGACGCCCATCCTTTACGATAATGATGAACTCTTCTCCATCGGGGGCAGTAAAGTGGTGAAGCGCAGCGATACTGACAAGGTGACAGTAATTGCTGCAGGAGTTACGCTTTATGAAGCACTGAAAGCGTACGAGGAACTGATGAAGGAGAATATCGCATTGCGGGTGATTGATCTTTACAGTATCAAACCAATAGACGGAGTTGCCCTTAAAGATGCAGCGCGGACTACGAAGGCCATCATTACAGTTGAGGACCATGCATCTGAAGGCGGCATCGGGGAGGCAGTGCGAAGCGCACTTCCCGGTATCATCGTTCATTCTCTTGCTGTTCGGAAACTTCCGAAGAGCGGCAAGCCCGAAGAGCTTCTTCTCTACGAGGAAATCTCCAAAGAAGCGATCATCAGGAAGGTAAAGGAGTTAATATGAGACCTCAGGGGCTTAATACCCGAATTTTTCTGGATGGAGGAGACCCGGCTGACACGCGGGAAATAATAGGGTTGCTCGGCTTTCTCGACGGGCAGACGACGAACCCGACACTGATATCTAAAAACCCCGAGGCGAAGGAGCGCCTGAAGAGTGGTGAGAAATTCTCTGAAAAAGAGATTTACCGTTTTTACCGCGACGTCGTGACCGAACTGTCCGGCCTTATTCTCTGTGGTTCCGTATCAGTCGAGGTAGATGCTGATCTTTCCACGAGGGCCGAACAGATGCTGGAGCAGGGCAAGGAAATGTTTTCGTGGATACCTAACGCTCATATCAAATTCCCGTCGTCGGCAGAAGGGCTCAGGGCTGCCGAGATGGCTGTGAAGAGTGGTCTTAGGGTAAACATGACTCTCTGTTTTACGCAGGAGCAGGCGGCAGCGGTCTATGCGGCGACGCGCGGCGCAAAAAAAGGTGACGTCTTTGTCTCGCCTTTTGTAGGACGGTTGGACGATCGGAAAGAAAACGGAATGGACCTTATCGCCAACATCGTCCGGATGTATGGAAAAAGCGATCGCCATGTCGAGGTGCTTTCGGCAAGCGTGAGGAATATGGACCACTTCTATTACTCGATCGCTCTGGGCTGCGATATCGTAACTGCGCCTTATGAAATACTGAAAGAATGGGCGGCGAAAGGTCTTGCGCTACCAGTTAAAGATTACAAATACGACCCCAAGGGACTTTCACCCATAGCCTATAAAGATCTGGATCTTTCGAAAAGCTGGAAAGACATTGATATATCGCATGAATTGACCGTCAAGGGTATGGAGAGGTTTTCAGCTGACTGGAACCTCCTGATCGCGCGATGAAAATAGCAATAGGCTCCGACCATGGAGGTTTCAATCTGAAGGCGGTGGTGGTGCGGTTCCTCACTGAAAAGGGGCACGAGGTGTTGGACGCAGGGGCTGTAAGATTAGATCCTGCTGATGACTATCCAGATTTTGCAAGGGCCGTTTCGGAGTTAATACTCAATGGTGAAGCAGAGAGGGGCGTACTGATCTGCGGGAGCGGCGTCGGAGCATCTATCGCCGCCAGTAAATTTCCAGGGATAAGAGCTGCGCTCTGCCATGATTCCTTTTCCGCTCATCAGGGCGTCGAAGATGACAGCATGAATGTGCTGTGTCTCGGCGCGAGGGTTATTGGCGAAGAGCTTGCGAAGGAAGTGGTTTCGTACTTCATTGGAGCATGCTTTTCAGGGGCTGAAAGGCATTCGAGGAGACTCTCAAAGGTTGCGGCGATAGAAAAGGAGTTTCAGCGGGTATGATGCACGGCACCGAAAACGAAGTCATAGACAGCCGGTTCCTCCAGAAATGCGACATCCCTCTCGATGCATTGCGGGTTGAGCCTTTTACCCTCATGATCTTCGGGGGAAACGGCGATCTAAGCAGGAAGAAGCTAATGCCCGCGATATTCCGGCTTTGGCGAGATGGGGACCTTCCGAAGCATTTTTCTGTCCTCGGATTTGGAAGGAGGCATGTCACTGACGGCGAATTTCGCGCCGGCATGAAGGCAGCCGTTGCGCAGGCCCTGAGTGTAACCATTAAGCAATCTCAATGGCAGGAATTCGGCAGTCATCTTCATTTCCTCTCAGGCGATGTAGCTGAAGAAAAGACGATGAAACTTTTGTCCGCCAAGCTCGACGGTCTTTCTGTCAAAACCGATAAGGACAGCAAGGCTGTTATTTATTATATGGCCGTGCCGCCGGAGGCGACCCCCGAAATCGTGAAGAGACTGGAGGAATTCAACCTCTGCAAAGGGGTCTTCAACACCAAGATAATTGTCGAAAAGCCTTTCGGCATGGACGGTGCATCGTCGCACGCACTGAATGCGACATTGAGAGAGGCATTCGCTGAAACCCAGATTTACCGCATAGACCACTACCTTGGAAAGGAGACTGTGCAGAATATCATGTTCTTCAGATTTTCGAATGCCATATTCGAACAGATATGGAACGCTCGCTTTATAGACAACGTACAGATAACAGTGGCGGAAGATATCGGCATCGAGCATCGCGGAGAGTTTTATGAAAGTAACGGGATTGTGCGGGACATAGTACAGAACCATGTAATGCAGTTGATAGGCATGATTGCGATGGAGCCACCCATAGGGTTTACAGCGGATTTTATAAGGGATGAAAAGATCAAGGTAGTGCAGTCCCTCAGGATTATGGATAGAGACTATATCGACCGGTATCTTATACCCGGTCAGTACGGACGCGGGACAATAAACGGGAAGCAGGTGGCAAGCTACCGCGAAGAAGAGAAAGTATTTCCATCGTCGGTGACTCCAACCTTTTTTGCGGGCAAGTTTTATATAGACAACCTCAGATGGGCGACAGTGCCAATTTATGTGAGATGCGGCAAGAGGATGAAGCGGAATGTGACTGAAATCTGCCTCCAGTTCAAACAGCTCCCGCTCAGGCTTTTCGGCCGCACTTGTGATGTAATGGAGCCCAATATTCTGACCATGACCATCAAACCTGAAGAAAAAATATCTTTACGTTTTAGTGTCAAGTATCCATATTCTCAGAACCAGATACACACGGCCAATATGGATTTTTGCTACCGTGGCGCTTTCGAGAAGGAGCATCAGGGCGCATATGAAAGATTGCTGATCGACTGCATGAAAGGTGATCTGACTCTATTTGTCAGAGAGGACATGGTCGAAGNNGGTTCGTGGGGGCCGGATGCAGTAAGTCGTATCTTCGAACGAGACGGTCAGCGCTGGTTGACGTCATAAGATTATTATGAGAAACAATTAGATGAATATGGGTCCATGCATTCACATTTTCGATGACAGACGGGAAATGACCGAGTTCCTGTTGCGGAGATGGCGTCAAATTGCACTGGAGTGTATCGAGCGCAAAAGTCTGTTTGTAGCTGCGCTCTCCGGCGGGACGACGCCTGCCTATTTTTACCGTGCACTAGCATCGGCACGCGATGCATTGCCGTGGGACAAGACGCACCTGTTTCTCGTCGATGAGCGTTGCGTTCCCTTCAGCGATGACGACAGCAACTACGGCATTATCAGGTCTCTTCTGACCGAAGGATTGAATATACCCGAAGGTAACATTCATGCCATAAAGGCAGATGGGCTGTCTCCTTCGAAGGCTGCGGAAGCATATGAAGCAGAACTGAAAGATTTCTTTAGTCTCAAAGGGGAGGAAGTCCCTGTATTCGATTTTATCGGCCTCGGTATCGGCGCTGACGGTCACACAGCTTCTCTCTTCCCGGGATCTCCCGAGGCGGAGGAGCCTCTTGTCCCGGAGAAGAACAGGATTGCGGTTGCCGTAAGGCGGGAAGATATCAAGCATCCTAGAATCAGTCTTACGCTGACGGTGATCAATAATGCTGCAAATGTTGTGTTCATAGTTACGGGCAAGAATAAGGCGGCAATTGTCAAAAGGGTGGCCGAAGAGAGGGACCAGGGATTTCCAGCCTCTAGAGTAGAACCTTTGAATGGGACCCTGACCTTTGTCCTCGATGCGGATGCGGCTTCGATGCTCAAATAGGATAAGGAGGACTTCATGCAGATAGGGATGGCAGGTCTGGGAAGAATGGGGATGAATATGGCTACACGTCTTCTCAGGAGGGGGCACGAAGTCGTCGCCTACAACAGGACTGCAACCAAGGTGGATGAAATAGTGAAGGAGGGAGCAAAGGGCGCCCGTTCCCTGCAGGAACTCGTAGGGAAGCTCACACCTCCGAGGTTTGTTTGGCTTATGCTGCCTGCCGGCAAGACAGTAGACGATCATATCGAATCGCTCCGGGGGGTGCTGCAGAAAGGAGACACCATCATTGACGGCGGCAACAGCATGTATAAGGACGATCTAAGAAGGAGCGAGGCCCTGAAGGCTGATGGAATCAATTACCTGGATGCTGGTGTGAGCGGCGGCATCTGGGGCCTAGAAGTCGGATATTGCCAGATGATCGGCGGAGATCGCGAAGTCTTCAAGAGACTTGAACCGGCTATCGCAGCGCTCGCGCCAAAGGATGGTTACATGTATTGTGGCCCGTCAGGTGCAGGTCATTTCGTAAAGATGATACACAACGGGATAGAGTACGGGATGCTCCAGGCGTACGGCGAGGGCTTTGCAATCATGAAGGCTTCACCTTATTCGGAGAGTCTGGAATTTTCGAAGGTCGCCCATTTGTGGAACCAGGGAAGTGTTGTGAGGTCGTGGCTTCTCGAACTTGCTGAAGATGCATTCGCAAAAGACCCCGACCTTACGAAGATCAAGGGCTATGTTGAAGATTCAGGTGAGGGAAGGTGGACTATCCTCCAGGCGATCGAATCATCCGTGTCTGCTCCGGTCCTCGCCCTGTCACTTTTCGAGCGGTTTCGTTCCAGGGAAGAGGACTCTTTTTCGGACAAGCTCATTGCCGCCCTCAGAAACGAGTTCGGCGGGCATGCGGTAAAGAAAGAAGAGGGAGAGAGCTAAAATGGAATGCAAAATAGACAGTAGGCTTGAGAGTGGTTCAGCCATCACAACATTGTTTCTCGATGTGGGAGGGGTCCTGCTCACCAACGGATGGGACCGCTCCATGCGGAGGCTGGCAGCCGAAATATACAACCTGGACCACGACGAAATGAACGAGCGCCACCACCTGACATTCGACACCTACGAGCAGGGTAAGCTTAGCCTGAATACCTATCTGGATAGGGTAGTATTCTATGAGAAGCGATCATTTACGAGGGAGGAATTCAAGGAATTCATGTTCGCCCAATCCAGGCCTTTTCCGGAAATGCTGGATCTCATATGTGCAGTAAAGAGGCGGTATAAGATAAGGACGGCGGCTGTCAGCAATGAAGGCCGAGAGCTTACTCAGCACCGGATAAAGAAGTTCGGGCTCAGGAACTTGTTCGATGTCTTCGTCGCCTCCTGCTTTGTGCATATAAGGAAACCGGACGAAGACATCTTCCGGATCGCCCTCGACCTGTGCGATGCATCGCCGTCAGAGGTGCTTTATATCGATGACCGTGCCATGTTTGTAGACGTTGCCATGGGCCTTGGCTTCCACGGACTGCATCACAAGGGGTATGAGTC
>PMYY01000014.1:880-5412 GCA_003170655.1 Nitrospiraceae bacterium | reverse complement strand
TCATAGAATGTCGGCTATTTGCCCACATTTGTCCTATTTCTCAGTGCTGCCGAGTCCGCCATTGCGAAATCCGCCTGGGTTGTCATCATCTGCTGTAAGGTATTGGGAAAATATCCCTTGGGCTATGCAGTCGCCCTTCTTAAATTCAAACGGCTGCTCACCCTCATTTCTAAGGAGTATCATTATGTGCCCTTCATTAGCAGGATATAATTAAGGTATATTTTTTCACCAACATCCTATTTTCACCCTAATTCTCAGCTGTCTGAGCCCCTATATATCTCCTTTCCACTTTTTCAGCTTCAATCCTTAATATTCCTGAATCTCTCCAAATTTCTCATGACGCACTTCACTATACCAATTTCCGCCCTTTTCCGTCGATTTACAACTCTCTTTTCTACATTCACAATTTTTTGCGTCAACGTTGGAAATTCCGAGCGAGTTCGGACAATCGTTCCAACTTGGTTCGGGCACCTCTTCCGATTTAGTTCGGATGCCGTACAGGATGATTTCACGTAGCGATTACACTAAGCCCCATAAAATCCGCCTCTCTCTCGTGTCTCAAATACACCTACAAAAAGCGACTGTCAGTTCTCTTGAGGTATATTGATTTCCGATCATACTTTAGCTCACCGACGGAAAATTGACGATCTCGCATAGCATGTCGAAGTCATCGCGGCAGCCACACCGAGGCTGGCGACTTAGTCGCTACAAAAATTTTTTGGCGCCTGCAATCCCCGACGATCGATAATTATAGTGGAAATAATCTATCGGTGCCGCTTCGTTGAGTTCACTTGTCTCACGCCGTTATCTGGACTGCTGAGAAGCGCGATAGCTTCACCAAGAAAGCATAGGTACGGGCGAATCTCTCCGGCTGGTCATTTCCACTAATAATCATGCATCCAGAAATATCGATGTGCACACTCAGCTGCTCACCGAAAGCAATACCTGGGAGCATCATGAAGATTCCGCTGATTACAACCTGAAGGCCTCGGTGGGAGGGTGTCGTGACTACCAATAAGTCAACAGCAAAGTAGACTCTCTTCGACTGTTCACATACCGATCGAGATTTTTTAGAAACAGAATTAGCTGCAAGCTTTCGAATGAGAGTCATTCTACTGCGCAGTTGCAGAATGACCGTTGCTCGTGCTACAAATCTGCACTTTACCCGATTTTAGATGTTTTAACAGCATTCTAGTACGATGTATGAGAATGAAATACATAAGTAGTTATAAATGGTCCGTTATCGAGTCACCAAGGAGTGCTATCTATTATTTCGCCCACTAATCATGCCCGCGGGAATATTGGGACACACCAACCTACTCATGTCCACCTTGGTCCTGAAAGTTTAGTCGAATCTGAGAAAACGCGCTCGGATATTGCTTCTGTATGAATCCTATAATTTTCTCCCTAACCTCGCAGCACAGGTCCCAACTACTTGAGGAATCAGCAGCACTTACAAGTGCCCTCAATTCCATTGCGCGTTCGGACATATTCGTTACCTGAAGACTACACACACGCTTATCCCACTTGTCTGAACTCTTTACAATGCGATTAAGTTCCGTTCGCACATCGTCCACTGGCACAGAGAAATCGATATAAATCATTACCGTACCGAGCAGATTCGCTGTCGTCCTAGTCCAATTTTGAAAGGGTTTTTCAATAAAATAACTGATCGGCAGGATGAGATTGCGTTCGTCCCATATTTTCACAACAACATACGTCAGCGTCATCTCACTGATCCTCCCCCACTCTTTTTCAACAACAACCACATCGTCGAGACGTATGGGTTGTGTGAACGCAATCTGGATACCGGCCAAAAAATTGGCGAAGATCTTTTGTGCCGCCAGGCCCACTATTAAACTCGCAAACCCAGCAGACGCAAGAATGCCGGTACCGAGACGGCGGAACTGATCAAATCTCATTAGTATGTATCCCACTGCCAGCACGCTGAGAACTGCAGTCAGGACCTTACGGATCATCTGTATCTGGGTGTGAATCTTGCGTGCTCCGAGGTTGCCACTATCCAGAATGTTGTAGCGGCTTAGGACAACATCTTCGGCAATTGGAACAAGGCTGATAATCATCCAGAACAGGGTGGCGATAAAAAGGATGTGAAACGTATGATCGAAAAAATAATTCACTCCCGACGAAGCATCCAAAAAGGGAAGGATTAAATTCAGGATTAGGAGAGGAATGGCGTATTTCAGAGGTCGTCGAGAATTGCGTTCAAATGAGCTAACAAGTACCGTTGGTCTGACCCGTGAAACATGTGAGATTACACGGAGCAATATGGAATAAAGGACAAGACCCACTATTATAGACCCAAGAAGTATGGCGGAATTCATGAAAACTGCATACCAGTCAACCTGTATGTTCATGTGATATTAGGGCCCTTCCAATTAAAGGATTTCAAGCATCGTAATGCTTCGTTTCTTATATCATTGTAACTAATAAAGTTTCGCAACTGAATATTTAATGATACTATCTCGGAATAAGTCTACGTCTGAAGCTGATCGAGGGGGTCCCGTACCGATCTGTGTGGGTATGGTGGTGAAATTCAACCGTCCAATCGGCAGAACTGTAGCTGCCGATCTGGGTTATTCGTTGAGGAACCTGTAGGAGCACCTTAATAAAGATGGGATACTCGTAATCTCAGAAACGATTCGTCCGTTTGAGTCCCGTTGCATGCACCACGAAATCATTTCCAATCTGCATGATAATTATTATGGAGTGCAACTCGATCCTGAAATGCGCCCCACTCATGGTTTTCTAACAAAAGACATCTGGACCCGCAATTTCGAAAAAGCCGGTTTCCGCAATGTCGATTCCATTACCGAACTTGATCAGTATGATCAGATCGGCTTCTCTGTCAAGCCGCTGCACTCAGTTATGGTATTAAAAGGCCAAAGATAAAGCATGGCAAAATAGTCCTCCGCATGCTGGTTGGAACTATTTTCCCATAATTCCATGAACAACGTCTTCAATTTAGGAATTTATGGGATACCGAAGTTGCTGGCGAATAGCCTAACTATCTGATTTAATTGAGATCAAGCATGTGGCATCAGTTTTGCTTTACCTAAGGTAGCTCAACAAGAGCACCGAGAGCAATTAAAGGGGGATAATCAACATGGCGAGTCATATCAAACCAAGCGTTTCAGCCAAGGGCGTACGTGTTAGCAAGAGGAGTTTCCAAACGGCTTCGGGAGATCATAATGGGAACAACGCCAGACCCGGGTCATGCAGTATCGGGCCTCACTCGGTCGACGCGTTTTTAATTGCAGTTGCCGCGGCCTATGCCTTGACAGAAAGTCCTATTTTTATTAAGTAGACTAGCACGGTACTTTAGGTCTATCTGCCCAAAGTAGCGATAATTCGGTTTTGATATGGTGGACAACGATGGGTATGCTTTAGCTCAGAACAGAAGATGTGACTAATGCCAAAAAAGTTATGCGATATTTTATGGATGCAGTTGATGACATGACACTCAACGTCCACCAGATCGACTATAGATTAGGAACATCTATAAGTAGGAGGTAGATATGTTTTTAAGCGATATACACGTAACCATTGGCAACGTGAAGTTGACGATGGAAGATTTCCTCGAAAGGCACTGTGAGGGGAAACAATACGACTCATGCGCAAACACTCCGTGCAAGTTTGCATCTCCGTCGGGATGCACGCATCCGCGTCATCCCAAGAATTAGGAACGCTGCAAGATAGTTTAATCACAACTTCAGCTGTTGTTGATTCGCAAAGAGCCCTTTCGCTGTATGATTATTTAGTGGACAACTTCCGTTTGTATGGCAAAATGGCTCTCAGATAAATCACTTCCCCCTAATAATGTCACCAGTCGACAGGCTTGTGGCTCAACCCAATTGAGCGCACTTTTTCAGAAACGACAATTTAAGCATTTGGATGCTCGTAGGTGTGCAACAAGATATTGTTAATACTAGCATTGTGTTATTTTCTTCTTAAATCTAAATGGCCTATGTGTGATGTCCTTATCTCATTTCGTTTTATAAAAATGGTTAGAGCAGCCCAAGAGTGATAGAGTGATTATGACAAAATATAGATTACATCAAGCAATGTGATAGTTGGGATTATCAGATGATAGCATCTCAGATCATAGTGGATGGGCATCCAGAATACACTGATGGGTATAAACAGTACTATCTATTGTTGCCAGAAAATTGACGACTCAATAACATGTCGAAGTCATTGCGGCAGCCAAACCGAGGCTGGCAACTTAGTCGCTACAAAATCTTTGGCGCCTGCAGTCCCCGACGATCGATGATTATGGAAGTAATCTATCGGTACCGCTTCGTTGAGTTCGCTTGTCTCACGCCTTGATCTGGACTGCAGAGACATGAGATGTTAGAGCAAAAAACTATCAGTGGCGGGCAGCTACTTCGGGATGTGTGGTACACCGACAAATCTCGATTTTGAATATTCTTGGAGTGTAATGATTCCGATCGTCCCATGGCTTACTGACAGAAATTTGACGACCTGGAGGGCATGTAGAATTCATCGTA
>PMYY01000014.1:0-857 GCA_003170655.1 Nitrospiraceae bacterium | reverse complement strand
TTAGTTAGGAGGTCCTGTCCGACAGGCTGGTATCCGTTTGGGCACCGGGCGCCAGCAGGATGACTTTACCAACGCCGCCCTTTTCGGCTAGTACCTGTGCTTCCGCCGCATCGCGCAGAGGAAGACGGCGACCGATTGGGAGAACGAACTTGCCATCGCGCACATCATCGGCAAATTCGCGTACCTTGGATGGATCAGGCCGCGCGAACACGCGCGTAGTCTTTACCGAAGGATGCGACTCCGCCGTGCCCGTCGGTAGAAAGGAGGAGTACCCAAACGATCCTCCCNNCAGAGACACCGAGGGAGCGAGCGTCCTCTAGTTGCTTCTTACGAACACCCGCAATCACCCGGGCCCCCATCTTCTTTGCCGTATGCACTGCCGCTCGTCCCACGCTGCCCACCGCGCCGGTGACCAATACCGTTTGTCCTTTCTGCAGATTCGCCGCATGGCGTACCAACTGATCTCCCGTCAAGGCAATCAGCGGAATCGCTGCCGCATCCACCAGGTCAACTCCATCGGGTAGATGTGTCACCTCCGATTCGGCCACCGCCACCAGTTCGGCATAGGTCTTCGTCGATAACGCCAGCACGCGATCACCGGGCTTGAAGTTCTTCACTTTCGCGCCGATGGCGCGCACGACGCCACTCACATCGCGGCCAAGAATTGCCGGGAACGTCAGCTGAAAATCCTTCTGTCTCGCGCCGGAGCGAATCTTCCAGTCAATCGGGTTCACACTCGCAGCCACCGCCGCGATCAACACCGCATCTCCACTTACCTGTGGATCGGGAACATTGTCTTCAAACATCAGCTTCTCGGGACCGCCGTACTCGTGCAGAACAACTGCCTTCATCACGCT
>PMYY01000170.1 GCA_003170655.1 Nitrospiraceae bacterium | reverse complement strand
TTATCGTCGCGGAACTGCTTCACCGCGCATTGCCTGCAAGATCCGACGGACCCGAGTGCCGGATGCCAGCAGAAATAGGGTACGTCGAAGCCGAGGTCGAGACAGGCCTCAAGAAGGTTCTTGCCGTCTTTGACATTGTGAGGCTTATTTTCTATGTATATCGTTGCCATTTCTTCTTAATATATTCCAGCATGATGCAGGCGGCTTGCATCATACCTTTGCTTTGTCTCTTTTGTACGAACATCCTTTCAAGCGTATATGTCCCTCGAAATCGTCCCTGAAGTGGCGCAGGGCGCTTTCGAGAGAGAACATCGCTGCGGGCGCCAGCGTACAGAACGTATTTCCAGTTTCCAGCAGTTTTGTGTGAGCAAGCAGAATCTCTATATCTTCAGCTGTGCCGCTGCCTTCTTCGAGCGCTTCGAGCATCTGGACGATCCAGGGCAGCCCTTCGCGGCATGGTGTGCACCAGCCGCACGATTCGCGAGAGAAATACCTCTGCAGGCTCAGCACCATGCCTAGTGGACAGTTGCCATTGTCGAGCACGATCACCGTGCCCGTGCCTAAATGGCTCTGCACTTTTTTCATCGATGCAAAATCCATCTTCGTGTCGAGTTGCTCCAAAGTGACGAACTCGCTTGAAGCGCCTCCCGGCAGGGCGCCGCGTAACTTGAAGCCCTCCTTCATGCCACCGGCATGCTCCTCAAGTATTTCCCTGAGTGTAGTGCCCATCGGCAGCTCCCATGCCCCAGGCTTCTTCACCCTTCCGCTTGCGCCATATATTTTTGTCCCGCCTTCTTCGGTATAGCTCAGCTCCCTGAACCAATCCGGCCCGTTCGCGACGATGTGGGGGACATTGCAGATGGTCTCGACATTGTTGACTACTGTCGGTTTTCCCCAGAGCCCCACGGTGGACATATGCGGAGGCCTGCTGCGCGGTATGGCGCGGCCTCCTTCCAGTGCATTCAGGAGGGCGCTCGACTCGCCGCAGATGTAGCGGCCTGCGCTTACGTGCAGATGAAGTTCGTAATTGAAGCCCTGGCCCATGATGTTCGTGCCGAGATAGTTTTTCCCGTAGGCTTCCTTTATCGCCTTGCTCAATATCCGCGCGGCCTTTACATAGTCCCTGCGAATGAAGATGTAACCGACTTCGGCCTCGATCGCATAACCTGCCAGGATCATGCCTTCGATGAGCTGATGCGGGTCGCCCTCGACAAGGAACCTGTCCTTGAAGCTGCCCGGCTCCATCTCGTCGAAATTGCAGACGACATATTTAGGCCGCGGGACATCTTCTCCCATTGGCACAAGACTCCACTTCTTGCCAGCCGGGAAGCCTGCGCCGCCCCTGCCCAGAAGGTTCGCCCGCACTACCATGTCTATGACCTCTTCGTGGTCGTGGTCCGAAAGCGCTTTGCGGAGGCCCCGGTAGCCCCCGGACTCCACATACTCCTGAAGGTTGCAGGGCGGCCCGTCGGGCCTAATGTTTTTGGTAAGAGGTTTTTCTTTTGTCATGTCGTCAATATTTCTGTAGAATCTCATCCACAAGGGACGGTGTCAGATGCGTATAGAGATCGTCATCTATCATCATAGCCGGGGCCTCTTCGCACACACCCAGGCATGCCGATGGCAGGAGCGTGAACCTTCCGTCTTTGGTTGTTTCTCCAAGCGAGATGCCGAGCATTTCCATCAAGTGTTGTTTGACATCTTCATACCCAACAAGCCAGCAGCTTACACTGTCGCATACAAGTATTACATGCTTGCCGACAGGCCTGCGGTAGATGAGCGAGAAAAAAGTGGCGATGCTGTCGACCTCAGCAGGCGTCATGCCTAGCATATCTGCCGCTTCTTCGAGCGCTTCGTCAGGGATCCACCGCCGATGCTTCTGCACTACTTTCAGCACATCTATAACCGCCGCTTTTTTCGTCGGGGCTTTTTTTATCTCCGCTTCGATCTCTCTTTTTTCTATTTCTGTAATCATTTCTGCATCACCTGTCGACATCCGCAAGCACGAAATCGATGCTGCCCAAAATGGCCATGAGGTCCGGTATCATCAACCCGCGGCACATAAGCGGCACCATCTGGAGATGAGGAAAGGAAGGCGCCCTGATCCTGACACGGTACGGCATGGTGCTGCCGTCGCTTATCAGATAATAGCTATTGATCCCCTTGGTAGCCTCGATTCCGACTGACGCCTCACCGGGCGGGATTACAGGCCCCCAGCTTACCCCGAGAAAATGGTCGATCAGCGTTTCGATATCGTGCATGGTACGTTCCTTCAACGGAGGCGTGGCCAGCGGATGGAGCGCCTTGTACGGGCCGTCCGGCATGTTGTCGAGGCATTGCCTGACGATGCGGAGGCTCTGGCGCATCTCTTCTATGCGGACTACTCCCCTGTCATAACAGTCGCCGTTCACGGCTGTCGGGATCTCGAAATCGAACTGATCGTATCCGCCGTAGGGCCTCTTCTTCCTCATGTCCCATTGAAGCCCGCAGGCCCGCAGGCCAGGCCCGGTGATTCCCCATTCGAGGGCTTCTTCTTTCGAATAGCAGCCGATTCCCTGCGTCCTCGCCTTGAATATTTGATTGCCCATGACGATGCGGTCGTACTCTGCAATCCTCGCGGGCATATAATCGAGGAAGTCCCTTATCAGTGTGAACCAACCCCGCGGGAGGTCCTGGGCCACGCCTCCGATCCTGAACCAGTTCGGGTGCATTCTGCCTCCACATATCGCGGAAATGATATCGAAGATACGCTCCCTGTCTGTGAACATGTAAAAGACAGGCGAGAGAGCGCCGACATCCTGTGCAAAGGTCCCGTACCAGACGAGATGGCTCGCGATGCGGAAAAGCTCGGACAGCATTATCCTGATCACCTTAGCCTTGTCCGGTACTTCAATCCCGGCGAGCTTTTCTACCGACAGCACATATGCGAGATTGTTCATCACGCCGCCAAGGTAATCAATCCGGTCGGTGTATGGAATGTAAGTATGCCATGACTGGCGCTCGCCCATCTTCTCGGCTCCGCGATGGTGGTAGCCTATGTCGAGCATCGACTCCACGATCTCTTCGCCGTCGAGTTCGAGAATGACCCTTAGAAGTCCGTGCGTGCCAGGATGCTGCGGGCCGAGGTTCAGGAACATCACATCCGTGTCGCGGAGATTCTTTTTAAGACCCCACTCCTCGGGACGGAATTTGAGCTCTTCCTGACGCAGCATCTCGGTCTCATCGGGCAAGTCGAAAGGCTCCATGTCCGTAGCCCGCGCTACATGGTCTTTACGCAACGGATGGCCCTTCCAGTAGTCCGGCATCAGTATGCGCCTGAGAAGCGGATGCCCTTTGAACCCAATCCCGAACATATCCCAGACTTCGCGCTCGTACCAGTTTGCCGCAGGCCAGATATCCACTATGCTCTCGATAGAAGGGTATTCTCCTTTAAGCGGGACTTTGAGCCTGATGTCTTCGTTCCTGCCGAAGGACATGAGATGATAGACCATCGTGAAGTCGTTGTTTGGACGAATGATCTTGGGATCACGGGTGCGGACGCGTGACCTTTCGTCGATTGCCGTAAGATCGTAAAGCATTTCATAAGGGTTGTCGATATCCTTTTTTAAATAACGAAGTATATCCTTTAACTTGTCAGGTGATATTGAAACAGTAGGAATGGAATCCTTCGTCTCCTGATGAGTGATGACGTCGCTGCCGAAGACGCCTTGAAGCTCTCTGATCAATGGCGAGTTATCAGTCATAGTGCCTCATACTTCATCCGGAGACCTCAGGTCGACGGCTTTCATCCTTTCTGCGCGCATCATATCCCGCATAGAGGGTGTGAGCCCCTTTTCGACACCTTGCGGCCCAGCGACCCAGCTGAGGGGCCTCTTTTCCGACCCAACCGCTTTTTGCAAAAGTAGCAGTCCTTCCATGAATGCCTCGGGTCTGGGAGGGCATCCCGGAACATAAACATCCACCGGGAGGAAGTTGTCTACGCCCTGGACCACGCTGTAGATATCATACATTCCGCCCGAATTCGCGCATGATCCCATCGAGATCACCCATCGCGGCTCCATCATCTGGTGGTACAGGCGCTTGATAACCGGGGCGATCTTGACGAAGACTGTACCGGCGACGATCATCACGTCAGCCTCGCGGGGCGTTCCCCTTATCACTTCCGCTCCGAATCGGGCGATATCGTACCTGCTGGTCAGGCTGGTAGCCATCTCGACAAAGCAGCACGACAGGCCGAAGTTGAAAGGCCAGAGGGAATTTTTGCGTCCCCAGGCGAGCAGGTCCTGGAGGCGTGACATGATCAGCACCTTGCCGACCGCGTCTTCCATCGACTGTCTGTGAGTGTGTGGACCTTTATTGTTCATGAACGGAATTACCTTTCCCCTAGCGCTGCCGTTTTTCTTTTGCGCGGGCCCCATTCAAGGGCGCCAATTCTCCACAAATAGACCAGCATGGCAAGCAGTACCGAGATAAAGACGGCCATTCCGATATAGCCCGGCCAGCCATTTTCGAACAGGGACACCGACCAGGCGAATATGAAGACAGATTCGAGATCGAAGATGATAAAAAACATCGCGATCATGTAAAACTTGATGTCGAACCTCATCCGGGCAGAACCAGTGGCAAGGATGCCAGATTCGTAGGGTTCTTCCATATCACTGTCCCGGTGCCGCTGTCCGAGCATATAGGATGCACCTACCATTACAGCGGCAACTATAATTACGGCGATGGCATAAAGAGTGAAAGGCCAGAGCGGTACCGGATTCATCGTCACCTCTTATAGTGCTACGGATGAGTATAAGTGTAGCAACGATGGGCGGACTAAGCAATCAATCAACGGCGGCAATGGCAGCTGGAAACATGATATATTGATAATATCAGCAGAGGGTTATACGTCCGGGGAGGGGCAAGATGAAACGGGCAGCGATATTTACGGCTGTGATGGTATGGATAATTTTTGCATGCATCCGCCACACTGCAACGCTTGGGCTGACCATCCCCTTACCCATGACCGGCCCTGAAGCGAAATTTGGCCAGATTCAGAAGCGCTCATACGAGATTGCCGCCGCGGAGATCAACGCACAGGGAGGAATCAAGGGTAAACGTCTCGTATTGCGCTTCGAAGACACTCGTGGCAAGCCGGAGTTTTCGAAAGAGGTCGCTAAAAAGATAATCGATGTCGAAAATCAGGCCATCCTGGTAGGCGAGTATTCTTCCCGGTGCGCAAAGGCCGTAGCGGCCGTGGCTGAAGAACGCAAGGTGCCTTATCTGGTTGTGGCGAGCGCAGCTGACGATATCACGCAGGGAGATAATCAATACGTCTTTCGCCAGAATGTTCCGAATGCTCATTACACCGACGGCCTGATTTCATTTATTAAGCAGGTGGTGAAGCCGGAGACCATCGCGATCATTTACGAAAGCTCCTCTTTCGGCTCATCAGGTGCCGAAGATATGGCAAAGCAGGCAAGGGTTAACGGCATAAAGGTGCTGGCGAGTGAAAGATACGAGAAGGGCGCCATAGACTTCAGACAGCTTCTTCTGAGAGTCAAGGCCGCAAGCCCCGACGTCATCTACATGGTTTCATATGCCGCCGATGCTGCGCTACTCATGAAGCAGATAAAGGAACTTAAGATCTACGCCAAACTCTTTGCGGGCAACGCCGCCGGCTTTGCGATCCCTGAATTCATAGATTGGGCGAGGGACGCCGCAGAGTATGTCGTGACTGCCACACTCTGGAGCCCCAAGCTCAACTTTCCCGGCGCTGGACGATATGCCGATAAATATAAGGCAATATTCGGTGATTATCCTTCATACCACGGCGCGTCCGCATATTCATCGCTCTTCGTAATCAAGGACGCCCTTGAGAGGGCTGACAATTGGACACCGGACGATATACGCACGGCTCTCAAAAAGACCCATATCACGACTGCATTCGGCCCTATTAGTTTCGAAGACAGGGAGGGGTACAGGAACCAGAATTTCATGGATACCTTCGTGCTTCAGGTCATAGACAGCGAGTACGAGACGGTATGGCCCGCTGCGTATGCAACAAAGGAATATGTCTATCCGATTCCTGTGTGGAGGGAGAGACGATAAGGAAGGGCATGCAGTTTCCGTTCGAAATCGATTATAATTCTCTGTGTCTGTTCAATCACAAAACCTAAAACCAGTTCTCGACCAATTCTACCTTGATTTCGATTTCGCTGGCACGGCTGCGCGCGATCCGATTGAATTCCCGCGTTCGTATTTGCAGCCGGAAGACAAGGAAATATCCGGTTTTATTGCGTCTGCATTCGCTTACGGCAACGTCAATCTTTTCAAGCCCGTAGTTAGGACACTGCTTTCGAAGATGGGAGAGAGTCCATACGCGTTCATTAGGCAATTCAATATCAAGAGGCAGCGCAAACTTTTTGCAGGCATCAAATATCGTTTCAACGAGAACGACGACATCATAGCGCTCTTTTTAATCTTGCACGAAATTCTGAAGAAAGCCGACTCTTTAGAGGAGGTATTCAGGCAGCATTACCTCATCTCCGACGAGAATATCGGGAATGCTCTTGCTGGACTAATCGATGCCATGACCGGAATCGATACCACACCTGTTTACGGCGATAATGTAAAGCCCGCCGGGCTCCTTCAGTTCATCCCGTCACCCCGCAAAGGCAGCGCCTGCAAGAGGATGAACCTCTACCTGCGCTGGATGATACGCGACAAGGACATCGATTTCGGCATCTGGAAAGGCATACCGAAGAACAAGCTCATTATGCCTCTCGATACCCATATAGCAAGGATTTCGAAGTGCCTCGGGTTTACGGGCAGAAAAGCGCAGGACTGGAAAATGGCTGTCGAGATTACCGACGCCCTGAAAAAGCTCGATNNTCGATCCCGAAGACCCGCTGAAATACGACTTCGCGCTTTGCCACCAAGGAATCTCGAAGGTTTGCAGCGCTAAGAATTGCGATGGTTGCCGATTGTTCGGGACGGACATAACATCGTAATGGCGGTTCGCGAACCACCACTACACGCCGTCATTCCGAATTGTCCGGAATCTGTTCCTGCAAAAAACCGTGTCAATCTCATCATAAAAAGTAATACTTATAGGTGCATTAACATGATATTCCTTCTTTTCAAACAATCCCTTATGCTAATATATCGACGGGGAAACTAAAGAAGGGGGGAAGTAGTGATGAGTTGCGGGGGGAAGTTTTTTGTGCGAGCGGCACATGCAGCATTTGCAATTCTGGTTTTGTATATGATGCTTCCGGCGTTCGCATTCGCTGAACAGTCCGAGGAAGAGAAAAATTTCCTTCTCATGTATTTCAAGGAGGAGGAGCTTCAGGTCGTTTCATCAACGCGGAGTCTGCAGTCCATCTCTCGCGTCGCTGAAAACATATCTGTTGTCACCGCCGCAGACATCGAGCGCATGAACGCGCATTCGCTGGCGGAGGTGCTGAATACGGTGAATGGGGTGCAGGTACAGTTTGCCCCGACTACGCCGGGTAATGACGCGACTGTATTTATACAGGGATCTGAACAAAGGCATGTGACGATCCTGATAGACGGTATTATGCAGAATTATCTCTTTTCTAATCAGCAGGACATCGGAATAATACCGGTCCAGATGATAGAAAGGATCGAGATTATCAAGGGCCCTGCCTCATCTGCATGGGGATCTGCTCTTGGCGGTGTCATCAATGTCATCACGAAGAATCCGGTTGACAGCGGTCTTCATGGAAAGGCATCCGTATCATACGGTACGAGAAATACGGAAGATTACCGCGCGGAGATCAGCGGAAAAAACGGTGATCTCGGACTGTATCTGACCGCTGGCGGCATCCATTCCGACGGATTAAGGTTAGGGACTGCAGTACTGAACAGTAATATTTTTGGAAAGCTGACATATGCGATTTCCCCCTCTACATATATCAGTTCCAGTATATTTTATCTCAATGGCCACAGGGACAGGGGAGATTTCAGGGAATTCGATGAAAAAGACAATGACAGGGTTGAGCAGTATTTCGGTACTGTCACTCTGACATCCAGATTGACAAACAATCTTGTCCTGGATGTCTCTGCATATTCGCAAAGACAAAGATCACGATATTTTGAAGATTTTGCTGATGTCGGTACCATTTCTTCCTTTACAGATGACAGGCGAGACGGGGGTAGTGCAAAACTCGTTTGGAAGTTTGAATCCAATATCGTTGTTCTCGGTTCCGATTACAACAAAGGAACAGAGAAGAGTGACGGTTTGCTGGATGGAAAGCAGAATCTGACAACCTGGGCGCTATTCGCCAACGACACGATTACAATTGGAGATTTCGCTGTTACGCCGGGAGCGCGCTATGAACATACCAACACAAACGGCGATTTTGTGAGTCCGAGCTTAGGGGCAACATACCTGCTGACAAAAAAGACGATCCTACGTGCTTCGGTCGCAAGGGGATTTAATATCCCGGCGCTTGGCGACACCTTTGGATCAGGCAGCGGGGGCTATCCGAATCCCAACCTTCAAGTCGAAAAGGTTATGTCGTATCAAGTCGGAGCTGAAACCGGTGAGCTGAAATATGTGTGGGTAAAGATTTCCCTGTTTCGCCATGATCTTAAGGATGTCCTGGCAGCTATAGACAGCGACGGAGATGGCTTAGTGGATAAAACGGTGAACGAGGGAAGACAGAGAAGGCAGGGCTTCGAGGCTGAGATAAGGACTTTGCCAATATATAATACTACTTTTTCTGCTGGTACAACATACATTAGCGCCAAGGACCGAGATACAAATGAAGTGTTGCTGGCGATACCTCAATACACATACGATATCGGCTTATCTTATGACGACAATAAATCCCTCAGGGCGCAACTTAAAGGACGTTATGTATGGTGGAATACCGGGGATTATCATAACTCGAAATACTCAAACTTTAATCTCGATCTCAATATCATAAAGACTTTATACAAGCATAAGGATCAAACGCTTGAAGCGTTCATGACCGCTCATAATCTTTTTAACGCCAACCAGTATATGATTGACTGGTACCGAAATGCCGGCAGATGGGCCGAGGGGGGCCTAAGGTACAAGTTTTAGGCCTGACGTTTAAATAAAAGTTGAAAATAGCCATGATTTGTTATACGCTTTGTTATACAGTCAGTTCAAATATATCTTGGGGGTATGCATGAAAAAAGGAATCGTTGTATTGAAGAAGGGCGTCGCGAAGAAGGCTGTCCTGGCGACAACATGCTGTAGGATTGGTGCAGCTAACGTTAAGCTGTAATAGAGTTAGAATGTAATTTTAAAGCTGCTGGAAAAGGGGGGGCGCGTCCTCCCCTTTTTTTGAGCATTACCGGTAACCAATGAAATTATCAAGATATAGCCTCATTTATACCAATCGTGACGATGGCGATTCAGTCATTCTTTTTTCGACCAAAAGGGCATCAGCTATTCTTGTAGACAAATCCATCCTAACGGATATCGAGGATGACGAGCTTGGTGAAGAGGAACAAGCGACATTGACAGACCTAGGATTCCTCATTGCAAACCATGAAGAAGAGAAACAGGAGCTGTTGAGGTATATCGACGAACTCAACGAGATCGACACCAGGCTGTCCGTCATCGTGGCCATGAATCTCGACTGCAATCTTGCCTGTACATACTGTTTCGAAGGGAGCAGGAAGGGCAAGCATTACATGAGCCCTGAGATCGCCGGGCATGTCATAGATTTCATCGAAAAGAACCTGACGGAAGACAAAGGATTGATTAACGTAACTTTTTACGGCGGCGAACCGTTGCTGAGCGCTGAGCTTATCATCTCCATGGCGGAACGGCTGAAGCGCATCGCGGAATCAAAGGGTATAGACTTCGGCTTCCAGGTCGTCTCCAACGGTACACTGCTGACTCCATCCATCGTCGAAAAGTTGAAGCCTCTCGGACTTAAAGAGGCAAGCATCACCCTCGACGGTCCTGAAGCTGTCCATAATCTTTCAAGGCCTTTAAGAGCGGGCGGCGGCAGCTTTAAAAAGATAGTCGAGAACATCAAGGCAGTCTGCGGAATGATCGACATCAACATAGGCGGCAATTTTACGGAGGCGAATTATCGCGAATTCCCGACGCTACTGGATTATTTGTTGAATGAGGGCATCACGCCTGATCGAATCGCCAGCATCAAATTCGATCCAGTTTTCGGCGAGACATCCGAATATTCCCCGCCTGGAATGACAGGTGCCTGCTGTTCGCCGAACGAGCCGTGGATGTTCGAGGCCGGGATAATGCTGAGGGAAGAGGTGATGAAGCGCGGGTTCAAGACGGGCGGAATTCAGCCCGTAGTCTGTGCTATCGATCTCAATAACAGGCATATCATCAACTATGACGGGAATATCTTCAAATGCACCGGCTTTTTCGATAGAAAAGATTTTGTGACAGGTAATGTGAAAAGCGGTGTGATCGACAACGGTAGCATGTACAACCTCGACAACTGGAAAATCGAAGAATGCCTCTCCTGCAAATATCTGCCCCTCTGCTTCGGCGGCTGCCGCTACATGAAATACGTTCGTGACGGCAACCTAAGCGGCGTCGACTGCAAGAGGCCCTATTACGAAGCCTGCCTCGAAGCGCTGGTGAAACAGGATTTGCGGTATCTCGCATAACTGACCACTGTAGCTTCTCGCCCATGTCAAACCACTCCTGGCCCCTCCTTCACAAAGGAGAAGAGTTTGGACACAACACAGCCAAGTTTAATTTTTTAGCTCCCTCCTAGATTAGGAGGGGACTAAGGGGAGGTGGCGTCAAGAAATGAAAAAAGAAAAAAAAGATGAAAAGTCTGGTGCAAAGTGGTATAAATGATTACGGGTATAATTACTACGTTAGTTACGGTTATGGTTACGATACATGCAAAGAAATTTCAATAAGCAGGGGCTTCCGCTGTCTCATGGTGGGCGATCTGCGAAAACAGTATGATGCCGCAGGTAATCAGNNGTCCAGAGTGCTGATATCAGGCCCTTCGATGAGGCGCGCGACGGATTCGAAAGCACCTGCGGCTGCACGATTGCCGAGGTGATCGTTACCGGCTCCGACAGAGCGGATGTCGCCGGGACCATACGCCGGATGAACCCCGACGGGGTTCTGGCAATAGGATTGGATGCCCTTGCGAGGATGCAGACTATCAGGGACATACCGCTTTTCTATACTATGACGGCCGGCACAGGGCATCCCTTCCAGGAATTTAAGAATCTTTCGGGCGTAAGCATGTTCATCTCTCCCGAGCGCCAACTTCAGGCGATCAAGGAAATGTTTCCCGACGCAAAGCGGATAGGATTGATCTACGATCCTCGGCACACGGCCTCTCTATTAGAACGGGCGGTTCAGTACGCTAAGTCGCATTCAATCGAGATCATTGCAAAAAAGGCTGACACCACCCGTGCTGTCCTGCCACTGCTCGAAGAACTTAAAGGCAAGATCGATGTCTTTATAATGCTTCCCGATGTTACGGTGACAAATCGTGAGACGATTGATAACATGCTGCTTTTTTCGTTTCGCAACAGGGTTCCGATCTTCACCTTTTCCGAGAAATATGTCGAGATGGGGGCACTGGCGGCCCTGATTGTGAACCCGTTTGACCTAGGAGCCCAGACGGGAGAGATCGTCAGGAAACGACTGGAAGGGCGTTCACAGGGCGGTTCGACGCGTGCATACGCGCGGCAACAGGTCTTGCTGATCAACCCGAAAATAGCTCAAAAGCTGGGTATTGCCATCCCTGAAGCAATCCTGAAAAAAAGCGTGATGGTGAAATGATGGGGAGATTCGACCTTGTGAGGCGATTGAAATATTATACAGCCAAATGGGGCAGACGGGACTCGTTCACGTTCAGAATGTTCAAGATATTTTTCGCCCTTTTCTTCTCAGTGTCGCTCGTATTCACTTTGTATTTTGTGAAATACCAGACAGAAAAGGCGCGGCAGGACCTCGACTGGAAAGGTAGGACGATCGCCTCATTCCTTGCAGACAGTGTTCGAATCGGTGTATTCGTCGAAAACAGGGACCTGCTCAATGATGCGATCGAGGGCGTTATGAGCCAGAGAGAGGTTCTGTCGGTGGCCATTTATACGGCCGACGGAAAGGAGCTTCTGAGAAGGGAAAGGCCGACAGCGGACTCCCCGTCCGCCCACGGAACCGGACACTCTATGGAATTCGTCGAGCCGGTGATTCTTGACCAAAAACAAAACAGCGAAGAGGCCCTCTATTTCCAGCAGAAAGAGGCAAAGAGCGATAAAAAGATCATCGGCCGGGTGAGAGTTGTGCTGGCTTCGTCGATTCTGAAGGATGGCACCAAGGCGATTGTGCGGCAAACCATAGGCATAACCTGCCTCTTCCTAATCATTGGAACCGTGGTCCTCGTTGTTGCGATCCAAAAGGTACTGAAGCCCTTGATGGTACTTACCGATGAAGTGAAAATGATGGGGGAGGGAAAGGAGATCGAAAAGCTGTCGGTGGAATCAGGGGATGAGATAGGAAAGCTGGCTGATGCGTTCAATGTAATGACCGAAAGCCTGAAAAAAAGGGACGAAGAGGCGAGGGCGTTTGAAAAGCAGTTGAGGCATTCTCAGAAGATGGATGCCGTCGGCACGCTGGCCCGCGGCATTGCGCATGACTTCAACAACATATTGACTACCGTGCAGGCGTCACTCTACGCCATGCAGAAGAAGATATCTAAAGAGGATTCGCTGTATAATTACATATTTCGTATGGACAATTCGGTTGCCAAGGCGAAGTCGCTTGTCCAGGGCCTGCTCGCATTCGGCAAGGGGCAGGGCGCGCGATCATACCCGGTTGATATTAATGCGATTATCGATAACATGCTTCCAACTATCGAAGGCATGGTCGGTGAAAATATAACATTCGAGATTATGATGCCTGATAAGCCGTTGGTGGTTATGGCCGATTCGGTTCAGATGAAGCAGGTGGTCCTGAATCTTGTCGCAAATGCTCGAGACGCAATGCCTGACGGCGGGAATATGACCATCACGCTGGATGAAGTAAGTGAGGCACGTGACAGTTGCATTCCCCGGTCCGGCAGTTTTGCGCTTGTCCTGATCGGAGATAACGGCCAGGGGATCGATGACAAAATTAAGGAAAGGATCTTCGAACCTTTCTTTACGACAAAAGAAGTGGGAAAGGGTACGGGCCTTGGGTTGTCTATCGTTTACGGCATCGTGGAACAGCATCATGGGCATATCTGCGTCAATTCAAAGCCCGGAGGGGGCACGGAGTTCAGGGTTTATATTCCGCTGGCCGAAGTTTCCGATGGTCCAGTCCAAGATATTGCGGTAGGGGGGTAAATGGGGAAAGTACTGATAGTTGACGACGACAACGATCTTAGGGCCGTGGTGGGCGATATGTTGAAGGAGGAAGGTTTTGAAGTCTCTGAAGCGAAGGATGGTGTCACAGCCCTTGGTGCCATTAAAAAGAACATGCCGGATGCTGTGCTTCTTGACCTGAAGATGCCGGGTCTCGATGGGATCGAGGTCATGCAGGAGATCAGGAAGATTGATCCCAGGATTCCTGTGATTATCATGACTGCCCACGGAGACATCCCCACTGCGGTCGAGGCCATCCAAAAAGGCGCCTACGATTTTACTATAAAGCCGCCCGATTTCGATAAGCTCATCTTCGCGCTCAGACGCGCCGTGGAAAGGCGGAAACTGGAAAGCGAGGTCAAGCGCTTCAGCAATGCCCTGGACCTCTCTCTCGAACATATGTTCGGCAGCAGCCCAGCCATCAAGAAGATCGTGGACCAGATAACACAGGTCGCCGGCACAAACCTGTCGGTGATAATACAGGGTGAGACCGGCACAGGAAAGACGTTTATAGCTAATGCTATCCATTCCGTTAGCAACAGGGCCAGGAAGGCCTTCGTTCGGGTAGATATGGGGCTGGTCCCCGACACGCTTTTCGAGAGCGAGCTTTTCGGATACAGAAAGGGGGCCTTTACGGGTGCGGACAGGCACAAGGCGGGATATTTCGAAAATGCCAACAGCGGCACCATCTTCATCGACGAGATCGAGAATATCCCGCTGCATATACAGGGTAAGCTCCTGAGCGTTCTCGACGAGAAGCGCATATATCCCCTGGGCAGCACGACGCCTGTCTCAATAGATGTCAGGGTTGTAGCTGCTACCAACAGGGACATCAGGCAGTGCGTTATGTCAAAGAGCTTCAGGGAGGACCTCTATTACCGGCTTGGAGAATTCGTCATAAAGGTGCCGCCACTCCGCGAGCGGTCCGAAGACATACCTTTCTTTGTGAATAAGTTCATCCTGGATGCAGGCACGGAGTTGAACAGGCAGATACGGGAGATTTCCGACGATGCACTTGCCCTGCTGGTGAACCATACCTGGCCGGGTAATGTGAGGGAATTGAAAAATGTGGTAAGGAAGGCGGTCCTGATGTCTGTAGGAGACGTAATCGACAAGCACGTGGTAGGCCCGCTGCTTACCGAGTTCGAGGTGGAGGAAAAAACATCGTCCCTGTCCATAAAGGATGCGGTAAGGGATGTCGAGAAGCGAAAGATAAAAGAGGCGCTTCGCAGGACCAACGGCAACAAGACAAGGTCAGCTGAACTGCTCTGCATCAGCTATAAGAACCTGCTGGACAAGATCAAAATTTACGGGCTGGAGTAGGGGCGCCGCTTGCGGCTCCCGGCATAGGGCAGGGCAACCCCTGCCCCTACATAGCCGCCCACCTGATTATCTCGTCAACCATCGCCTTTATGGTCGCTTCTTTGGGCATTATTGTCACTTTCAGCCCGCTCTTCTCTATTGCCTTAGCTGTTACGGGTCCGATGGCCGCGATGGTGACATCTTTTAGGAAATCGAGCGCTTCGCCTCCCATGATTTCAACGAAGTTGGAGAACGTGGCTGCACTCGTAAAAGTGGCAACTGATATTCGCCCCGACTTCAAAAAGCGAAAAAGACGTTTTCCATGCTTTTCCGGTTTTATCGTGCGGTAAGCCACGGGACAATCAATCTCTCCCCCGAGTTCCCTGACCCGGTCCGGAAATATCTCACGCGCAGTCTCGGCGCGAGGGAGAAGGATCCTCAAGCTCTCAAGGTTGGAAGTCTTGTATCTCGTATCTTGAACTGAGTTCCTCGCCTCTTTGATGAATGCTTCGATCAATCCCTCGGCATTGAATTCATCAGGCACAAGATCGACCCTGAGGCCGGACTTTCTGATCGCTGCTGCGGTCTTGTCGCCGATGGCGCATATCTTTATGCCTTTCAGGTCTCTGATATCTTTATCCCTGTCGATAATCCGGCGCATGAAATAACCGAATCCGTTTGCGCTCGTGAAGATGATCCAGTGGTAGGTTTCGATCCTGTCGATTGCCTCGTCGAGCGCAGCGTAATCTTCCGCCGCAACGGTCTTGATGGTTGGGAACTCAAATACCTCAGCGCCGAGGTCTTCCAGCGGCTCATAGTCTGGTGTATACTCGCGGGTGATAAGCATGCGGTGGCCAAATAGAGGCTTCTTCTCATACCACTTCAGCGTTTCCCTGAGCTTTACAACATTGCCGACAATCATTACGGCGGGAGGCTTTATTCCCGCGGCCGCGGCCTTGTCGGCTATAGCATCCAGCGTGCTTACGACAGTCTTCTGGTCCGGCCTGGTGCCCCAGCGTACAATCGCTACCGGCGTATCCGAGGGCTTGCCGTGTTCCAGAAGTTTGGAGGTGATCCGTTGTAGGTTCTTCACACCCATGAGGAAGACGAGCGTGTCGAAACTCTTTGAAAGATGGGGCCAGTCGAGAGAGCTTTCACCCTTATCGGCATCCTCATTGCCTGTGATTACTGCGAAGGAAGAAGAATACTTTCTGTGTGTGAGCGGTATGCCTGCGTAGGCAGGTGCGGCAATCGAGGAACTCACCCCTGGTATCAACTCGTACTCGATACCTTCATTGACAAGTGCTTCGGCCTCTTCACCGCCGCGTCCGAAGACGAAGGGATCTCCGCCCTTCAGCCTGCATACCAGCTTGCCTTCCTTAGCCTTATCGATCAGCGCCTGATTTATCTCATCCTGGGTCATCGCATGGTGACCGCCCTGCTTGCCTGCATAGATGAATTCGGCGTCATGGTCGATGTAGTTAAGGATTTGAGCATTCAAGTGGAAATCGTACACAACCACTTCAGCTTTTTTCAGGCACCTGAGCCCTTTAAGAGTGAACAAGCCGATGTCGCCCGGACCCGCTCCGATTAAGTAGACTTTACCTTTTTTTATTTCGTGCATTTAGCTGGCTATATCTCCTTTTATTTTTGGTGCGCCATTACCATAGTCCCTGGCATAGACTTCGTCGAGTATCTTCTTCGCCCCGCGTGAAAGCAGTCTTTCGGCCAGGGCAAGGCCTAGGGCTTCAGCGTCGGATGGTGTTCCCTCTATTTTTTCCTTTATGATGATATCTCCCACTACGCTGCCCACCAGACCCTCCATCACAAGGATCTTATCTTCGAGTCTTGCATATGCGGCGATAGGGACTTGACAGCCGCCCTCGAGTTTCTTAAGAAAAGCCCTCTCGGCGCGCACGCATGTAGACGTTTCAGGGTCGTTAAGCGGTGCTATGAGATCATTGATGTCGCCGGCGGTCCTGCATTCGATGCCTATGGCTCCCTGTCCGATTGCAGGCAGGCTTGTTTCAGTAGAGAGTATCTCGGTAATTCTTTCAGACCATCCAAGCCTCTTGACGCCCGCAGCGGCAAGGATGATTGCGTCGAATTGTCCTTCGTCGAGCTTCCTGATGCGGGTATCGAGATTGCCGCGTAGTTGCTCTATCTTCAGGTCGGGCCTGATGTGAAGGAGCTGACATGAACGCCTGAGGCTGCTGGTGCCGATGACAGCGCCTTGCTTTAAATTATTAAAATTGGTAGGCGCATCAAGATGAGCCCCGACAGTGGCATCAGCCGCGCGTGACGCTGCCTCGCCCCTGCCAGTTATGAAGGCGTCACGGGGATCTTCGCGCTTGCAGATAACTGCAAGGTGTAGGCCTTCCGGAAGGTCGGTGGGAACATCCTTCATGCTGTGCACCGCGATGTCGGCCTCGCCCCTGAGCATCGCTTCTTCTATCTCTTTGACGAAGAGTCCTTTACCTCCGACCTTGGCGAGCGGCACATCGAGTATCTTGTCGCCGGTCGTCTTGATCTTGTTAAGCTCCACCTTGATGCCGGGGTAGAGGCGCTCCAGTTCGGACTTTACCCACTCAGCCTGCCACAGCGCAAGTTTGCTTGCCCTAGTACCGATAATTATTTTCCTATTCTTCATCTTCACCGTCTATCCCGTATAGTTTTTTTATAATAATCGTTATCATCTCCCGGTCTTCTGCGCTCTCCCTGAGAGCAACGGTCGGATTATGCATCAGCTTGTTCGTTATTGAATTGGCCAGGTTTTCGACTGCTTCCATTTTGTCTTTGTCGAGATCGGGGAACCTATTCCTGAATCTCTCGATCTCCTCCCGCTTGATGTCATCGGCCTTTTGCCTGAGAGCGACGATGACAGGGACAGAATCGAGCGTGGCCGCCCAGTGGGCAAATTTCTCGACTTCCTCGTTGATGATAGTTTCAGCCTTCGTGGCTTCCTTCTTCCTCTCGAGAATGTTAGTTTCGATCACTTCCTGCAGGTCGTCGACATTATAGAGGTAGACGTTGTCGATCTTATTGATCTCGGGATCGATATTCCTGGGGACCGATATGTCGATAAGAAAAACCGGCCTGTGCTTTCTTTCCTTCATCACCTTCTGCATCTGATCCCTAAAAAGGATGAAGGAAGGAGCCCCGGTGGAGCAGATGAGGATATCAGTGCGGACCAACTCATGGACAAAATCCTCGAAACGCACGGCACAGCCGCAAAAATCCTGCGCCAGCTCGCAGGCTCGGTCATATGTCCGGTTGGCGACCTTTACGTCGGTGACGCCATTATTTATGAGGTGCCTCGCTGCAAGTTCCGCCATTTCACCGGCGCCCAGGAGCATAAACGATTTACCGGCGAGTTCAGTGAAAATCTTCTTAGCGAGTTCCACTGCAGCAAAGCTTATAGACACAGCATTCTCGGCGATCCTGGTTTCGGTCCTCACTCTTTTTGCGGTCGAGATCGCCTTTTTCATGAGCCGGTTCAGTATGACCCCCGTCGTCTTTTTAGAGAGGGCGAATTCGAACGCATCTTTTAGCTGACCGAGAATCTGTGGTTCTCCGATGATCATGGAATCGAGGCTGGATGATACCCTGAAGACATGTCGTGTTGCATCCTCACTCTGATAGACATAAAGGGACTTCTCGAACTCAGGCCTGACGATATCGTGAAAGCCGGAGATGAAGTCCTTCACCGCTTCAGCCGCTGTCATGACGTCGCATACGGATGCATATATCTCCACCCTGTTGCAGGTCGAAAGCAGGGCGGCCTCGTTCACTCCCTTGAGTTGCCTGATGGCGAGCAATCCTTCTTCGAGCTTGGGACCGTTAAATGCGAGTCTCTCCCTGATTTCGACGGATGCAGTCTTGTGATTGAGTCCTATAACGAGGATGTTCATTGGAACGTATGTACGCTCTTCAAGAGAAAATTGACACCGAAAAAGGTGAACAATACCACGATAAACCCTATAACCGACAGCATCGCGGCCCTCTTTTTTCTCCATCCGGCCGTAAGTCTGAGGTGTAACACTACCGCATAGATGAACCATGTGATGAGAGACCAGACTTCCTTGGGGTCCCAGTTCCAGAAGCGTCCCCATGCGCTTTCGGCCCAGAGTGATCCGGTGATGATTGCCATGGTCAGGAATGGAAATCCTATATTTATCAGTTTATGGTTGATTTCGTCCAGCACCTGCAGGCTGGGCAGCCTCTGAAAGAGTCCGTGCAGGTGTTTCGATTTAAGGTAATGTTCCTGTAGAAGGTACATGGTGCCTATGCCGAAGGCCACCGCAAAGGCGGCATTGGAGACAAAGGCGAAAATAGTATGTATCCACAGCCAGTGGCTTCTGAGAGCGGGAGCGAGGGGCGCCATCGTACGAGGAAGGAACGCCGCAGTTATCATCAAAAGAAGGACTATTGGGAGAATAAATGAGCCCATGATGCCGATCTTATACCTGAATTCCAGAAAGAAGTAAATAAGGACCACGCACCATGCAAAGAATGAGGCCGCCTCGTGCATGCTCGTTACAGGTAGGTGGCCGCCTGCGACATACCTGTATATAATGGCAGCGGTATGGAGTACAAACCCGGCAGCGGAAAAGGCGATCATCAGTTTCGATGATTCTTTTCCTCCCCTGAACAGGTCTATGATGCCGATGATGGCTGCGATGAAATAGCCGGTAAGCGCGAGCTCGAAGAGTATCGTACCCATCAGAAGCAGCCGAGTTCGCAGCTCTTGATCTTGATCTTCAGCCCATTCGCTGTCGAGCCCACATCCCCGTATGGCACATTGAGGTCCTCTGCGATCTTCCGCGCCAGTGTGCACGAAATCTTCCCGTCAACGGACCGTTCCTTGAGAAGGCGCTCTATCTCTTTATTTTTCTCGATTGTTTCCATGAGAGCTATTATACCCTGTACGGCCCGGTCGTCAAAGACATACGGGTAATCATTCAGCGTAACCCATTTCGCCGTGCTACTTATAGCGGTTCGAGTGATGGGGGATACCGTCTCCGGAGCGATGAAGATATCGGCCTGTCGCACAAGCGCTTCCGCGGAAATCTTGGTGTTCTCTTTCGACTCCCCAAATATAAATATTACAATATCAGGCTTCACAAACTCAATTGCGCTGTTGCCTTCGATCACTATGCCATCGAGGTCCGCGAGCTTGGAAAGGGCAAGTGAGAGCGGTTCTTCAAGTTCCTCTCGCGGCGACTTGACCCAGAGAACTTTTTCGGCTCCAGCGGTGGACAGACGCGCCGTATCTTTGTCTTCCTGTTTGATAACGGCTTCGTCTTCGATAAGGGAAGCATAAAGCTCTGTTCTTGTGTATTTGACTGCGCCAAGGCAAGGCTTTTTCCCGAAAGGATAGGCGGGATGCTGTGACAAGTGTCTGATGATCGCGGCCGCGAGGGATGTCTTGCCGACAGCGCTGTGTGCGCCTCCGATGCCTATGATGAAAGGTTTATGCATTTTTTGGGATATGGAAGTAATGTGGCATGGACAGGACTGTTTTTCAGACCGATGACCTGGGGCCACACGTTTGCGTGAGCAACAGGGCAATCATTCCACTGCATGAAGATTTGATTTCGATATCATAGATGCAACTGGCTCAAATGGATTAATTGATCTGGCTGAAAAACAGTCCCGTCCATGCCGTATCTTACGATGCTGATTCCGGCTGCTTCACTTCTTCCTTGTGTCCGCAGGTCTTTTCTAAGCAGACATGAAAGACCTCTCCCGCCTTGTTCCTTTTCTCGGCCATAAAAGGGGCCTTGCATTTGGGGCACTCTACGGGCACCGGCTTGTACCACAAGGCAAATGTGCAGTTCGGATAGTTGCCGCAGCTCCAGAAGGGTTTGCCGCGCTTCGATTTCCTCTCTACTATGTCTCCTCCGTCCACTGGGCATTTGACTCCGGTCGAGAGCGGTTTGGTGGTCTTGCATTCGGGATACTTGGAGCATGCAATGAATTTGCCGAATCGTCCGGTCTTCATTACCATAGGTGATCCGCACTTTTCGCAGTTCTCGCCGGTGAGGGCCTCCTCCGCGGTTTGCGGCTTCTGGTCGCCGCTCAGCGGCCTGGTATTCTTGCATTGAGGATAGCCCGAACACGCGAGGAACCTTCCGTGCCTGCCCCACTTTATTATCATCGGCGAACCGCACTTTTCACAGACGATATCGGTCGGGATATCTTCGGGCTTGACCCTCTCTTTGTCCTTTGCTGCCGCCTTTAGATCGAGATCGAAGGGGATGAAGAAGTCCTTGACGACGCTGACCCAGTTCAACTTAGCCTGCTCGATATCGTCGAGTTCGCTCTCCATCGTCGCCGTGAAATTGTAATCGATTAACTCAGGGAACTTGTCTACGAGCAGATCGTTGACCACGACGCCGAGTTCGGTGGGCGAAAATCTATTTTCAATCTTCTGCGCGTATTTTCTGTCCTGGATCGTCGAAAGGATCGAGGCGTAAGTGCTCGGCCTGCCGATCCCCTTGTCTTCAAGCGCCTTTACGAGTGTCGCCTCGGTGTAGCGAGGGGGCGGCTGCGTGAAGTGCTGAACAGGCTTGATTTCCTTCTGTTCGAGTGGATCATTTTCGGAAAGGGCAGGGAGCAATCCGCCATCTTCATCCTCTATGTCGTCCTTGCTCTCGGTGTACAGTGCCATGAATCCCTGGAATTTGATGACCATCCCGGAGGCCCTGAACTCTGTGCCCTGCATCTCCGCGCCATTGTTTCTCAGTCCGATGACGAAGGTTGTCTGCTCAAGCTGCGCCGGGCTCATCTGGCTGGCGATGAAACGGTTCCAGATAAGTTTGTAAAGGTTGTACTGATCTCTGCCGAGGAACGGCTTCACTTGCTCGGGTGTTTTTTCCTCGTAGGTAGGCCTTACTGCCTCGTGCGCTTCCTGTGCCGATTGCTTGCTCTTGTAAACAGGCGGTTTCTCAGGCACATAGTCCTTGCCGAATTTTCTGTCGATGAAATCTCTGGCCCACTGCTGCGCTTCCGGAGCGGTCCTGAACGAATCGGTCCTCATATAAGTTATGAGACCGACGGAACCTTCCGGCCCAAGTTCCACCCCTTCATAAAGCTGCTGTGCTATCATCATCGTCTTCTTAGCCGGGAAGCGCAACCTCCGGGCCGCTTCCTGCTGGAGTGTGCTGGTAATAAAGGGCGCAGCCGGGGTCCTTTTCTTGAGCCTCTTGTCAATCTTCGCCAGGAAGCATTCCTTGCCTGTGATATTATCGACGACCTTGCGGGCTTTTTCTTCATTGCCGATGAGGAAACGCTTGTCTTCAGGGGCATCGCGGTCAACAACGAGAGAATTGTCGTATTTGAAGAGCCTGGCGGGAAAGGGCGACTCGGCATTCTTGGACGACTGGAGAATAGCTTCGATGGTCCAGTATTCTTCTTTATTGAAGGCCTCGACCTCGCGCTCCCTGTCGACGACCAGCCGCACGGCAACGGATTGCACTCTGCCTGCGCTCAATCCCCTGCGCACCTTCCTCCACAGAAAAGGGCTCAGGTTATATCCGACGAGGCGGTCGAGTATCCTCCTCGCTTGCTGTGCATCCACTTTGTCAGTATCGATTGAACCCGGGTTGCTTATCGCGTCCTTGACCGACTTGCTGGTGATCTCGTGAAAGGCGACCCTGAAAATCTTGTCGGGATGCTTGGGGTCCTTGACCTCTTCGGCGATGTGATAGGCGATAGCCTCTCCTTCGCGGTCAGGGTCTGTCGCGATGTAGATCCTTTCGGCCTTCTTCGCCTCCTTTTTCAGTTCTTTTACGATTTTTTCCTTGCCTGGGATTATGATATAAGTTGGAGCAAAGTCCTTATTGACATTGACCCCGAGTTCCTTTGCAGGCAGGTCCTTAATATGGCCTACCGAGGCCTTCACGTCAAAATCGCTTCCGAGTATTTTATTTATCGTCTTCGCCTTTGCAGGCGATTCGACTATGACCAGAGATTTCAAAAATCTTCCTCCTAATTCAGGGTGAACACGGCTAATTCCAGATGATCTGGCGCCCTCTGCCGAAGATAAAGGCATAGACGTCCTCGACTTCGAGATCAGAATCCCTCATAAGGATATATGCGAGTAGCGCCTTTATCGTATCGAGTTCAGCTTCGTCTATATGTTTTGACAGCTCCAATGCTTGGAGTTCCTCTTTAACGGTTATGAAATCGATGTCGACAACATTGATCTTCTTCAATGCATCATCGGCATCGTACCCCTTCTCTATAATTTCTTTTGCAAGGACCCTCAGCAGGTCCATCAATCTTCTTGCCATTCCCCTCCTACAGCAAGTTCCAAGCCTTGAACGTTTATGTTATTACATCATTGCGAAAGCAAATTAGTTGCCGCGTTTCAGCGCCATTTTCCGTTCCTGAGATCAGCAGGACTGATTTACAGATAGTGCCTGCGAAGTCGATTTTGATCCAGGGTTATCGTGTCTACATTATGAAAAAGCTCTTACTTCCGTCCTGTTCCACCACACCTTTAAGCTCGAGGCCGAGCAAAATCCCGATACTCTCTGAGCCATTATCCCGGTTTCCCTGGAAACAATATCGATGTGGCGCGGGTCGCTGCCCAGAGCATTACATATTGCCTTTTCTTCGTAATTTATTTCAAGTCCGCCCAGATTGGTAACAATTTCAGTGACGCCGCGACACTTCTGATTTCCGGTAGGACCTGAGCAGTCCTTTCAGAAGCGGCGTCAGTTCTTCAAGGATATCATCGACCTTCTGGACCAGTTTTGCGCCCTTCTTGGTGAGGCTGTTGGTTTCCACTGCATTCATGGTCGCAATGCTTCCGGGGAAAGTGAACACTTCCTTGCCCTGTTAGAGGGCATAGTGTGCTGTTATAAATGATCCGCTTCCCGGGCAGCCTCTACTATCAATATGCCGACCGGTCGAAGGTTACACACCCGACGTCAAGCTCTTCGATCTTTGCAAGCTCCCGGTTGATAAGGTCCCACGAATCTAACTCATCGATGGCCAGCGCACTGGATGCCTTGATGTCTTCCACCTGCAGCAATTCCTTCAGGGAAGCAGCAAGGATTTTCTTCGGTGTGCGGAAGGCCGAAAGCAGCTGCCTAACTCTAATCGGACAGATGTGTTGATAAAGGTTAGGGCGAGCCAGTATTGCAGCTCGGTGCTGCCGGTTATCCATTATGAAATATTTCTGCCTTCCCTTAGTTCAAGGGGAGATGGAGGGTTTTGTTCTACTGTCCCCTCAGCATGCTCCGTACTTTTAACCGAAGTGCATTCAGCTTGATGAATCCTTCGGCGTCTTTCTGGTTGTATATCTTTTCAGATTCGAATGTAGCTAGTTCCGGATGATAGAGCGACTTCGGAGATTTTCTTCCGACGACGAGGCAATTACCTTTATAGAGCTTGAGTTTTACGGTGCCCGCCACATCCTTCTGTATCATGTCTACAGTGTTCTGAAGAATTTCTCTTTCGGGGGCGAACCAGAAGCCGTAATAGACAAGTTCCGCGAATTTCGGTATGAGTGAGTCTCTGAGGTGCAGGACTTCCCTGTCTAGGGTGAGAGACTCGACGGCCCTGTGCGCGACATGTAGAACAGTGCCGGCCGGGGTTTCGTAGACGCCCCTCGATTTCATTCCAACAAAGCGGTTTTCGACGAGGTCGACCCTTCCGATACCGTTTGATCCTGCGATCTGATTAAGCTGCTGGAAAAACTTGAACGGCGATAGCGCTTTGCCGTTCAGCCTGACCGGGTTTCCGCCTTCGTATTGGATCTCAATATAAGTCGGTTTGTCGGGTGCCTTCTCGGGTGGGACCATCATGGTATACATGTCTTTTGGCGGCTCGGCCCACGGATCTTCGAGAATGCCGCCCTCGTAGCTGATGTGAAGGATGTTGCGGTCGGTGCTGTATGGTTTTTTCTTTGTCGCCTCCACCGGGATGCCATGTTTCTTCGCATAATCGATGAGGGCTTGGCGAGAATCGAAAGACCATTCTCGCCAAGGACTGATGACTTGTATGTCCGGCTTGAGCGCATAATATGTCAGTTCGAAGCGCACCTGGTCATTTCCCTTGCCTGTTGCTCCGTGCGCCACCGCATCGGCGTTTTCCCTGATCGCTATCTCTATCTGTTTCTTAGCGATCAACGGTCTTGCTATCGAAGTTCCGAGCAGATATACTCCCTCGTAGATTGCATTAGCCCTGAGCATCGGGAATACATAATCCCTGACAAACTCTTCCCTCGCATCCACGACATAGGCCCTCGAAGCGCCGGTTTGCAATGCCTTCTTCTTTACGGCCTGCAGGTCATCTCCCTGGCCGAGGTCGGCGCAGAAGGCTATCACCTCTGCATTATATGTCTCCTTCAGCCACTTGATCGCTACGGATGTATCGAGACCTCCCGAATAGGCAAGAACGATTTTATTTGCCATTAAAACCTCCAAAAATATTTATCGAGACTTCCACCGGACGTCTCTGCTCTTCAACTCGCTTCGTATGTTTTAGCATAAAATGGATTTCATTGTGAAGTGCTGATAAATAACATATATCATTATGTATAAAAATAGGGGCCAACATCTTTGGTCCGATTGCCGTTGTCGGTAGGCTGTATATTTAGAATTTATTCAGGAAGAGTGCGGGAGAGACTAACTTGATTAATCGTAAAAATGTGTATAGAGTATTTCATGGAAATCATTCGTACCCCCCGCATAATGAAGGAGACATCCAAAAGGCTGCTGACGCAGGGCAAGACTTTAGGGCTAGTTCCGACCATGGGTGCCCTGCATGGCGGCCATCTGTTTCTGTTTAAGGTCGCCAAAGGTGAAAATGATGTAGTTGTGGCAAGCATCTTTGTCAATCCGGCGCAGTTCGGCCCCAGTGAGGATTTCGATAAATACCCGAAAGACCTTGAGAGCGATATTATGAAGCTCGAATCTGCCGGCGCAGATATACTCTTTGTACCGGAAGTGCCGGCAATGTACCCGGAAGGTTTTTCGACTTACATCGGGGTCAGGGGCTTATCGGACAGGCTTTGCGGTGCGTTCAGGCCGGGACATTTCGAGGGGGTTGCGACGGTTGTCTGCAAATTCTTTAATTTGGCGTTGCCGACCAGGGCTTATTTCGGGCAGAAAGATTTCCAGCAGGCGCAGATTATCAAAAGGATGACGAAGGACCTGAACATGAGCGTCGAGTGTATCACCTGCGCGACAGTGCGTGAGAACGACGGCCTGGCCATGAGTTCCAGGAACCGCTATCTTTCGCCGGAAGAAAGAGAAGCGGCTGCGGTTGTATATAAATCGCTCAAGTCAGCCGCGCACATGGTTAAGGATGGCGTTATGCCCGCATCTGTTACTGAACACATGAATGTGATGCTTAAGTCGGAACCACTAGTCAGCGAGGTCCAATACGCGGGGGTCTACAATCCCGAGACGTTTGAAGAAAGTGTCCTCCCGGAAAAGAAATATCTCCTTGCCGTAGCCGTCAAAATGGGAAACACTCGGCTGATAGATAATATATTGGTGGAAATTTAAGATTGGGAGAGGCAGTGCCGCGCTCCTACGATCTATTTCGGTATCCAGACTTTACCTTTATCAATAATATGCTCTATGGTCCAGCCCCTGTGATGGAGTTCCCGGGCAATCCAGCGGCGGTGGCATTTCCAGGGGAATTTCTCGGCGCATATTATCGCGGCTGTGCCACCGGCCGCGATCTCTTCCAGTTTGTCTATGCCTAGGTTGAACTCATCCGTTGTGACATAAGCATCGTAACCGCCTTTGCGCAGGCCACCTAACTCCCGACCGAGAAAGTAGTATTTCAGACTTTCCCTCTGAAGCAGATTGGACAAATAGGATTGAGTGAAGGTGGGTATCTTGCTCTTCGGGAAACTGCGCACATCGATTACATTAGCGATTCCGTAAAGAAAGAGAATCTCGATGAAGTCCTCTTCGCTCCGAGTAGAGGTGCCGAGTGTGAAAATTATTTTCGGGGCCGGTTCCACGCGCACAGTATATCATAAGGTGAAGCACGCTGCCTTCGCCGCGATTGACTAAAGGAAAATCGATGTGCGAAAATTGTACTTCATCTTCCGGATGGAACTGCATGATGCCCGGAGAAATCGATTGTACGGCAAAATGACCTGCGGACGACGAGGCCTGGCGGGTAGTTTGGATATTTTCGACCTGAAATAGGTATACTACTCCGTTAAAATTGGAGCCGACTTTTCTGAGGAGGGTTATTGATGAAGGGTCATACAGCGGTTATAACTGGAGGGGGACGCGGCATCGGAAAGGCCATAGCCGAAACGCTGGCGCGCCGCGGTGTCAACATTGTTGTTGTTGATGTGAACCTGGATATCGCCAGGGAGACTGCGGACTATCTCCGGACCCTAGGGGTCAGGAGTATTCCTGCCAGGGCTGACGTTTCCAAGGCTTCAGATGTGAGCGCAATCTTCGAGACTGCGGCCAAGGAATTCGAAAAAGTCGAAATCCTCGTTAATAACGCAGGCATCACGAAGGACGGGCTGTTGATGAGGATGAGGGAAGAGGATTGGGATGCTGTTATCAATATCAATCTAAAGGGAACATTCCTTTGTTCTAAGGAGGCTGTCAGATTGATGTCGAAACAGAGATATGGCAGGATTATAAATATCGCATCTATAGTGGCCTTTATGGGAAATCCGGGCCAGGCAAATTACAGTGCATCGAAGGCCGGGATTGTTGGACTGACCAAGACCGTAGCCAAGGAATATGCGGGCAGGGGGATCACTTCCAATGCCGTCGCACCGGGGTTTATCACAACGGCTATGACCGATGCGCTTCCTGAAAATGTGAAAACAGAAATGATGAAATCGATTCCGATGAGCCGTTTCGGGACGGTCGACGATGTCGCGAATGCCGTCGCATTTTTTGCAGCGAACGAGAGTGGCTACATTACCGGACAGGTCATTCATGTGAATGGTGGAATGTACATGTAATTTAAGGGATGCGGGATCTGTCCCGCAGCGGATACACATTAAACAACATTGAAAAAAAGGGAGGACATAATGGTAGAAGAAAAAGTAAAAGAGATTATTTCTAAACAGCTTGGTGTCGACCAGGCCGAAGTAACCCCCGAGGCTTCCTTTGTCGAAGATCTCGGCGCGGATTCACTGGATACTGTTGAACTCGTAATGGCGTTCGAAGAAGCGTTCAATATCGAAATTCCGGATGAAGATGCCGAGAAGATAGCCAAGGTAAAAGACGCGGTAGAATATATATCTAAAAAAGTTTAACGGTTGATGAGCGAATATAGAAGAGTTGTTATAACGGGGCTGGGCCTTGTCTCGCCCCTCGGTATCGGCGCTGAGGCTTCATGGAAGGCTGCCGCTGCCGGGAAAGTGGGTATCGGCCCGATCACCCAGTTCGATGCCTCGACCTACCCCGTGCGCATCGCAGGCGAAGTGAAAGACTTCGACCCGGCTCAGTACATCGAGGCCAAGGAAATAAAGAAGATGGACCGTTTCATCCACCTGGCCATGGCCGCGTCGATGATGGCCCATGAAGACTCAGGCCTCAAGATCACGCCGGAGAACGCCGAAAGGGTAGGCGTTTTTATCGGTTCAGGAATTGGGGGCCTCAACAGCATCGAATATTATCACAAGGCGCTGCTCGAAAAAGGGCACCGCCGAGTATCGCCATTTTTCATACCCATGGTATGTATTAACCTCGCCTCGGGAAATGTTTCGATCCATCTTGGAGCAAAGGGACCCAATTCATCGGTGGTAACTGCATGTGCTACCGGCAGTCATGCCATAGGCGAGGCCTTCCGGATTATCCAGAGGGGCGACGCAGATGCTATGTTCGCCGGCGGTTCCGAATCTGTCATATGTCCGCTGGCTGTGGCAGGTTTTGCGGCCATGAAGGCCCTTTCGACCCGCAATGATGATCCTGAAAAAGCGAGCAGGCCTTTCGATTCGGGCCGCGACGGCTTTGTTATGGGTGAAGGCACTGGTGTCATAGTCGTTGAGAGCCTTGAGAGCGCTATAGCACGTAACGCCAGAATATACGCTGAAATCATCGGTTACGGGATGTCCGGCGATGCTTACCATATCTCATCACCTGCACCGGAAGGCGAAGGTGCTGCGCGCTGCATGAAGGCTGCTCTGAAGGATGCCTGCATAGAGCCTGAGAAGATTCAGTACATCAATGCCCATGGGACCTCGACCAAATACGGCGACGAGCTTGAAACCATGGCTATTAAAAAGGTATTCGGCGAGCATGCCTACAAGCTCTGCGTGAGCTCGACTAAATCGATGACAGGACATCTCCTGGGCGCAGCCGGTGGCGTTGAAGCTATCTTCAGCGTTTTGAGCATCGTCAATGGACTGATACTTCCGACAGTCAACCTCGACAACCCGGATCCGGAGTGCGATCTCGATTACGTTCCTAACACGGCCAGACAGCTCAATCTTGAGTATGCACTTTCCAACTCTTTCGGGTTTGGCGGAACGAATGCCTGCCTCATTTTCAAGAAATATAGCTGAGCCGTCCGAACTTGAAGGCCTGTTAGGGTATAAGTTCAGAGACCGGCGGTTATTCAGTGAAGCCCTGACACACAAATCTTTCCAGCATGAAAATACCGGGAGTCAGTCCGCTCATAATGAGCGAATGGAATTCCTCGGCGATTCAGTCCTGGGCTTGGTAATCGCAGAGACTCTGTTTACAGCAGAAGGCATTCTCGATGAGGCCGAAATGTCGAAGATGAAGTCATATCTTGTCAACAAGTCGGTCCTCCACGATATATCTGCTGGATTGTCGTTAGGGGATTACGTCAGTCTCGGGAGGGGAGAGGAGTCTACAGGCGGCAGGCTGAAGCGGTCGATACTCGCTGATACGCTTGAAGCACTCTTCGGTGCTGTCTTTCTCGACAGTGATTATGAAACAGTAAGGACGTTGATACTCCGGCTTTACAAGGATAAGATCCCCAATGTAATAGAGAAGAATGAAGGCTACGACTTCAAGAGCGAGCTCCAGGAGCATTGTCAGGCGCTATTTGGTACCCTGCCGGAATACAGGATAGTGAATCAGGAAGGAGAGGAACATCGAAAGGTCTTTACCGCAGAAGTCTCGATAAAAGAAACCATATACGGAAGAGGGACGGGCAAAAGCAAGAAAGAGGCGCAAATGCTGGCTGCCCAGGAGGCCCTCGGAAAAATACCGGACTCATAACCCTGTTAGTGGGCATTTCTTCAACTCAATCAAGGTATCGTTACTATGTCCTGGCGGTTCTTTTCACCGCCAACCTGCTGAACTATTTGGACAGGCAGGTCATCTATGCCGTCTTTCCCCTCATCAAGTCCGATCTTCAGATATCGGATACCGCTCTCGGTTCCCTCGGCAGCGTCTTCATGCTCTGCTACATGGTCTCTGCACCTTTATTCGGATGGTTAGGCGACCGACTGAAACGCGTCAGGATTGCCTCGTTCGGTCTTTTGGCCTGGAGCTTTGCCACTGCTGCAGCCGGCTTTTCCAATGGCTATGGGCTGCTGCTTGCTGCCCGCACGATGGTCGGCATAGGAGAGGCCAGTTTCGGCACAGTGTCACCCGGCATAATCGCCGATTATTTTTCTAAAATGCAAAGGGGCAGGATACTCTCGCTCTTTTATCTCGCAATCCCAGTCGGCAGCGCCCTTGGTTATCTCCTGGGTGGAATTATCGGGCGTTATGCGGGATGGCACGCTGCCTTTCTTGTGGTGAGTGTCCCCGGTATTTTATTGTCTCTTCCCCTCTGGTTCCTTCGTGAGCCCGTTCGTGGAGAAAGTGACAGAGAAGCCGAGAGTCGGGACGGACTGAATACCGCGGGTTATCGGCAGCTTACCGGGAATCGCTCCTTCATAGTCAATACCATCGCCATGGCGGCCATGACATTCGCGCTTGGAGGCCTGGCTCAGTGGGTGCCTACCTTTCTCTATCGAATGCACAACCTTGACGTGGCTACCGGGAATGTCATGTTCGGTATCGTTACTATAGCGGCCGGGATAGCTGGCACCCTTGCCGGAGGATGGCTCGGCGACTACTTTCAGAAAAAGAGCGGCAACGGGTATCTGCTCGTTTCAGGATCGGGATTTCTGATAGGGGTCCCTATAACCATCTACGCATTGACGACGCAAGTTACTGCGATCTGCTTTGCAGCCATATTTTTTGCTGAATTCTTCCTGTTCCTTAGCACCGGACCGCTAAACACAATCATTGTCAATGTCACTAGCCCGGCCATCAGGGCCATGGCCTTTGCAGTAAATATATTTTTTATTCACGCCCTGGGCGACGCAATATCGCCAATTATCATAGGCCGAATCTCCGATCTCATGGGCTTAAGGACCGCACTCTTGATAACGCCCATCGCTATTTTGATTGCCGGGTTGGCATGTTTCTTCTGTATGAGATTTATTGATAAGGATGTAGAAAGGCTTGGGATATAGCTGATCACGGGCAATAATAGATTGACGATAGCGTGCTGCATGAAATATGTCAATCTATTATTGCCGCAATTCTCTGCGATTAGGGTATTACTGCCCCGAAGGCTGCCCCGGAGCATCATAACTCCCGGGATAGTCAGGCGGTGTGCTATCAAGGTCCGGAGGAGGCGGAGGAGGCATTCTTCTGTGAACGCGCCGTGAAGGTTCAACTACTCCTGGGACCTGGTTCCCCTTCGCATACATGCACTGCTGATATGCGGTATCATACCTACGCTGGGCACTTCTGCCGTAGGCATATCCCCTATCGGAGCCTGCCAGCGTCCCCAAAAGCAGTCCAGTTCCAGCACCGATTGCTGCGCCTGTTCCCACATGTCCGCTGGCCGATCCGATGGCTGCCCCGAGGCCTCCACCGATCAACGAGCCTGCAACAGCCCCAGTAGCGATATTCTGATTAACAGTTTCCTGTGGAGTCACACCAATCTGTTGCGCCGCCCATTGGCGACAGATAGCATCATCGTCTTGGAATTGCGCAAAAGGTTTCCCAGGGGCAGGCAATACTGTGACAGTAGGTCCGTTAGGAACTGTCGCGCAACCGCTCAGCACCACCAGCAACAATGATGTTAAAAACCAAAAACTTCCTCTATGCTTAGTCATACTTAGTACCTCTCTTTGTTCGGAGCTGGTGGCGGACTATTTTTTTCATGACTGTCATATTGAGATGATTCGATATCATTATTTGTCTCACGTTCCGTCGGCGCAGATGGAACGACTTTTAACCANNNNTTCAGCATAATAGGGATAATAAGGATAAGAATACGGATATCCCCAAGGTCCCCACCATCCTGGCCCGACCCATATGCTGCCTCTGAAAGAAAACCCTCCATGCCCTCCATGCCACTCTGCTTGGCTGGGCAAAGCGCTCGACAGGATCAAAATGACTGCAACAAGAATAAGGCAAAAACTCTTATTCATTATCTTATCCTCCTTCGCTGATGTTTAATATATAGACGTTTGAAAGCCGTAACAGGTTACAGAAAATCAAAAGCTACGATAGTACGAAGCATACAATATGCCCTCTATCACCTACATGATAGCAAATTTATGTGGTCCCACTATGAAGGGATTGTGAACAATTGTGAATTTTGACAAGGCCTGGAGCTTCAATAAACTTGACCCAAGCAGCAGCGATCATCTAACAAGTATTACTCGGCCTCTATCAAAACCCATACTACGATCAAATTTGATATACTTTCAGAAATTCTGTATGGCTTTATGGATATGATGGAGCATGAGTGATGAAGCTACCGCAACGTATAAGCTACATCGAAACAAATGAAGCGGAAGTATATCTCCATCCAGACAGAGAGCAAGATTGACGATCCGGTACATCCCTCAACAAAGGCAGTCGGCATAGACCTTGGCATAAAGAAGTGATTGCCTTGTCGGATGGGACATTCATCCCGCCGATTAACGTTTTTCAGTCAGCTCAGCAGAAACTTGCGAGCTTGCAGCGCCAGTTGTCCAGGAAGGTGAAGTTCTCAAACAATTGGCGTAAGCTAGTCAAGAAGATTCGGAAGCTGCACTGGCATATTGACAACATCAGAGAAGACTACCTCCACAAGTCCTCATACGCACTGAGCAAAAACCACGCTATTGTGTGTATATGAGGACTTGTCGGTAAGCAAAATGTCCAAGTCAGCAAAAGGGACCGTTGAGAAGCCAGGACGAAACGTAAATGCCAAGTCAGGGACTCAACAAGGCAATACTTGATCAGGGATGGGGAGAGCTAACACGTAAACTTGGATATAAGCAGGGTTGGAGTGGAGGACTCCTTGTTCTTGTGCGGTCGCAGCATACGAGTCAGAAGTGTTCGTAGTGAGGGATATCGACTCGGACAACCGCCCATCTCAAGCAGTGTTTCAATGTCAGGCTTGCGGGCATACTGAAAATGCTGATACAAATGCAGCAAAGAACATACTAAGGGAGGGACTCTCCCGGTTAGCCTGCCCAGAATTGGATGCTGCTTGTATAGGGCATAGAGAGACGGTACT
>PMYY01000109.1 GCA_003170655.1 Nitrospiraceae bacterium | reverse complement strand
AGAGAGTTTTCAGGGACGATCTCGTTGAGGTAAGGGTTGTTCTGTGATTGTGCATGCGCATGCACGGCAGTCCGTCCGAAGGTAAGGCGGAAGGATCCCTCTGCCGGTTTTTTCGGGGCCACATAAGGTGCGAATGAGTGGAACCCCGACTTTTCGAGCTTCGATGAGACCAACTCTATCTTCCCCGATACAGTAGTAAACTTGATGGCATCACGCAGCATCATAATTGGGTCTTTGGCAAGACCGATAAGGCCTTTGGCACCGAAGTCCTCAATCTTTACACCTGTACCGGCTAACTGGTAGTTCCATATGTCTTCGATACCTTTATAGGGGAAGTATTGGCCTACGCCCATGCGTTCGGCAAGAAGCGTGAATATCTCCCATGCGGGCTTGCTATCGTAACGCGGCGCCATCGCCTGTCGTCTCATTACAAAGCCGGGCTTTGGCCCTTTCTGCGTTGCGATAATATTGGAGCGCTCCAGATAGGTCGACTCCGGCAAGATTACGTCGGCATACCATGCAGTATCGCTGTAGTTAACATCGATTGCCACGAGGAGGTCGAGATCATCCAGCACGCGCCGCTGTTCATCCGGGTCGGGGAATGCAGCTATCGGATCAAAGCGGTAGGCGATAAAGGCCTTCACAGGGTATGGTTCCCCAGTTTTGATTGCCTTATAAAGGTTCACCAGGTGGCCGGTCCCGATTGATTTTTCCTTCATCTCCGCATCCACGATCTTGTCAGCGACATCGGGAATGTTTGCTCCGAGCGAATTGAGTCCCTTCACGCCTGCGTCCTTCGGACCTTTTGCTATGATAAGGCCGCCTTTTGACTCGACACTACCCAGAAGGGAGTTGAGGATATAGAGCATACGGCTTGCGTAAAAGGAATCGATATACCTTGACAGCATCCACCCGCCGTGGAAGATAACGTTCGGTTTAGCCACAGCCGCCTCGCGTGCTATGGCATATATATCGTGCGCTGCTATGCCGGTCTCCTTTTCAGCCCACTCAGGCGTATAAGGAGCCACAAAGGCTTCCAGTTCTGTTAGGCCGAGCACGTAACGGTTGACATATTCCTTGTCATAGAGCCGCTCCTTCAACACCACGTGGACAAGGGCAAGGAGCATGGCATAGTCAGTGCCAGGCCTGATGGTTAGAAACTTGTCCGCCTTCGACGCGGTTACAGTGGCCCTGATGTCGACGTAGACCAGTTTCGCGCCCCTTTCCATGCCGTCGAGTACAGTATTCACCTCTTTGACCTGGATGGATTCAAATATGTTGCGGCCGAAAAGCACTATATATTTAGTGTTCGAAAAGTCATAGCCAAGTTCACCCCGGCCGTAGCCAAAGAGAGATTGGCAGGCCATATTTACGTTTTTGGCGCANNGCGATGGCCTTTGCACCGTACTTGTTTTTCACTATTTTTAACTTGTCTGCGATATAACCGAGGGCTTCGTCCCAGGTCGCTTTTCTCCATTGACCGGAGCCGCGTTCGCCTGTACGTATCATCGGATACTGAGGCCGCTCCGAGTCGTATTCGAATGCAATTCCGGCCGAGCCCTTAGAGCAGAGCGCTCCCTCGATGCCGGGCACATAAGGATTGCCTTCGATCCAGGTCACGGAACCGTTTTGGACCTCGATCCGGATCGGGCAGCGGACGGCGCACATACCGCACATGCTGAATACAGACTTCTGGTTTATCATATATATCCCTTTGCTCCGTTCTTCTTTAGTAAACGCATGTCTAAAATCAGCTTAACACAAATTCAATTAGTAACTCCCACAGCCCCTCTTCAAGAAAAGAAGGGAGTTGATTGCTCATTTCTTCTTAAGGAAGTACGCAGGGTTATTAGGCCTAATAAAGTCCGAGCAGGTTCAGGGAAAGAATTACCAGCCCCGCGACTGCAACCCTCTTAACGACAAGTGGACTGACACGTTTGGCGATCTGTGGAGCTATAAAGCCGCCAAGTATTGCCGCCGGGAACATTATGAGAAAAAAAGTAAGGTCGAAGTTCCCGAACTGGTAATGGCGCATCGTACCCATGAGCGTGTTGAAAAAGATTGCCAGAAGGGAACTTCCAACTACCAAATACATTGGTAGACCGAGACCCACTGCCAGCAGGGGGGTCATAAACGGACCGCCGCCGAATCCGAACATCGACGATACTATCGCGATCAGAAAGCCGCCCAGACAACCCAGAATTATATTAACTTTGAATTCGTGTCCCCAAAATTCTACGATCATGATATCCTCCTATTTCTCTTTGGCCTTAGTAGTTTCTTCGGCCTTTTTCTTGAATTCCTTGAGAATGGCTTGTTCCTTCTTGTTCTTGGATATATACCCCGGCGTAGTCTGCCAGAACATAAGCGAAGCTAGTATGAGAAGTATCCATCCAAAGACGAATTTGAATTGATCTAGGGTGATGAGCTCGGTCAGCTTTGGGCCTATAAATCCGCCAACGAGCATCGCAAGTCCGATGGCTGTGCCGAGTTTCCAGCTGATAAATTTGATTTTGGAGTAGTTGTAAATGCCACTGGCTTGCGAGAAGAGAACGGTTGGCATTACTGTGCCTGCAACCACGGTGTGCGGTAGCGGCCAAAGAGATACGAGGATCGGATTCAGGATGAAGCCTCCACCTGCGCCCATGAGAACGCCGAAGATAGATATTCCGAGGCAGAGTATGAAAGGCCAGACGATGTTGAGGCTGGTACCCGCATTGCTGAGATACATAACGGGAAAGACTATCTTGTTCTCGAAGCTGACGGGTTGGCTCTGTACGCCCTTGTCGACTACCGCAACGATCGAATATTTGCCCGGCGCAAGACCTTCGCGGATATTGATAACAGCCCTGTAGGTACCAGCCGGATCCACTTCGACATCAGCGCCCAGGACCTTGTCGGGAGAACGGAAGCGGACCTTTATAAGCTGCATCGAACGCTGCCTGTTTTCCTTTTCGTCCATTTGAGGGAGAAGATCTCCGCGCGATCCAATGATGCTTCCCATCAGTGTAGCCTGGTAACGATCTACCTTGGCCTTGGCAGGTGCAGAGTAAGCAATGTCGGCGCCAAGGTCTTTCAGTGTCTTGGAAACACTCCAGTTCTTACCCTCTTTTTTGATCCCGTCAAGCGTTTCTTTCTTATCTTTAGGCATAAAAATTTTGTAATAAGCCGGCATCTGTTCAGTCATGTACAGGATATATGGCCTCTTGCCGGTCGTCTTGTCAACATCGGCGTCGAATCGCGAGACGCGCACTTTATCGTCCGACCATACTTCGAGATAGACTGGCTTACCTGCCGGCGCTGTGCCGTTGACAGCAATGGTGCCGCCATTGCTAAGAGAAGTCTTGTCGATAGAGATAGTCGGCATCGTGCTTGCTGATACGGTCTCCGCCTTCTGTTCAGCCTTTGCTGCTGCCGGCGCCGCATCTTTTGCCTTCTCGGCAAAGGCGCCGTTCTGCCACATCATGAACATCGTTGCACTTAGGGCAATTACCAATGATACCCAAACACGTTTCATAAAGTCCCCCCGTTGGAATTAAATCGAAATCCCTGAATATGAGCAAGTATGATGCCCCATGCGAGACGCCAATGGAGTATGGCGTAACACTAAGTAAAATAAAAGAAAATTGGTGAGGAAGCGGATATGCCGGCCAGTGGCGCTGTCCCGGACGGGACAAATGGCCTTGAAAGCTGTCCCAAATGGGACAAATGATTCGCGATAGTAGGGTCTGCATAAGAATAATAACCATCACTGTAATCGTGATATAATGGAAATGGCCACAGAAACAGCCCTTAAATGGAAGATACATTATCATCGCGCCAGGAACTATATCACGAGATTTTCGGTTCTATCCTAGACCGGACCGAAATGACCCCCTATCTGTTATTGCGCTCCGATGGCTATAAAGCAGCACTTAAGCAGGCGACTAAAATGCTTGGCAACCGGGGGTTTGATACCCAGGGCTACGACGAATTCAGGGAGAGCGAGAAAGAGAGGGCGCGGCATTACATTGAACAGGTTTACAAATATTATGTCGACTGGATGTTCCCGTTTTGCAGGGAACAGCTCAAGATGTTGGCTTCCCTGAAATCCGCCAACGTCAACCTGTACATGGATTGCCTGCAGACTATTAATGACCTCGAAAGGGTCCTGACGGATAGGTCATTTCGACAGATAGTTACCGAAGACCCACGTCATTTATTGCTTCTTGCTTCATCCAAAAAGTATCCGCACGTATTTTATGGCTATCAGGACAGAAATATGGAGGTCCCGCCTGATTGGCAGCAGTTGGCCTGTTCCATTCTCAAGACGGGGCACCTGGTAAAGTCAATAGAAGAAGATAGTCAGGATATAAATGATTATGCCCAATTAGGAGTATTTCTGGAAGGACAGGGACAGAGCCTGCAGGATTTGTACAATTACGACTGGGGAAATCCGGAGCAGCTTCCTGGAAGTGAACCCGCGCAGAGGGCATTTGTAAAGATATCAGACTTTTTCNNATGCCTGGTCTTCAACAGCGGTGACGGCGTCGAGGTCGATATTGCCGAGATCAAGGCCCGCCTGAAGAGCCCTGAAAGCATGTTCACCAAACTGGGCAAGAGCGTTGAAGAAGAAGCTTATGATATAAGGGACATACTTGCAATCACCTTCATCTTAAAAAGCAGGGACGATACCCTGAAGCTTTTCCATGCGCTGCAGAAGAGGGGTGTGATACTGCAGGAAAATACGGTTTCGCATTCGATAACGCAGACCCTCTTCGATGATCCGGCGGACATGATCGAAGCCACGCGAATACTGATGAGCAGCCTTTCCAAAAGTGAAGGCAAGAATGAAACACCAGGGGATGAAGAACTGCTAAGCAATGCGACGAGATTTTTTGATGCCCTCAGTGTCAACGCAGCAAAGAACCTGCATTCATCTGCTGGCCATAAGAAATTCCAGTGTAAAATAACTTTTTCGCTGCCCATACATCGGACAGCTGAATCAAATGAGATTATGGTCCCCGGCACGTCTGCGTATTCGAAGCGGGACTCAATAGGCAAGAAGACCGAGCAGCACACTCTGAGCGTGGAGCTGAGGATATCGGACGAGCAGAGTTGGCTTAACTCTGAACAAAAGGGAGATTCCCACCACGACGCTTATAAATTTCGCCAATTGGTCTCTGTAATGAACAGAGTATTCAGGAATAAATTACTTTTGCCGCCTGATAACTTTGAGCAGCTTAGGAGCGATCAGATCGATCTTTTCCCATAAGGGGTGACTTGATCTGACGGTCAGTGCACTGTCTGAGATGCAATGCTTCCGATAATTTGATTCACTAAGAGGGTAGTCACTCTTCCGGCAGCAGTCCGTGGTGCTTCATTTTTGTACGTAGTTGCTTGCGGGAAATGCCGAGCACGTCCGCCGCTCGCGTCTGGTTCCAAGCCGTCTTTTCGAGGGCGCGGAGGAGCAGGCGTTTCTCGGTTTCTACGAGGTTCAGTTCCTCGCCGCCATCCGTCCGTGTCACCCTCAGTTCGCGGATGGCACGGGGCAGAAAGGGCATTGTAATCATGCCGGAGGGACAGAGGACCACCGCGCGCTCTACGGCGTTTTCGAGTTCCCGCACGTTGCCGGGCCAGTCGTATCGCAAGAAGGCTTCAATGACGTCGCTGTCAATGGAAGTTATAACCTTGGTATTTGCTGCTGCATACTTAGCTAGGAAATGCGCAGCAAGAATGGGAATGTCATCTTTTCTTTCGCGAAGGGGAGGAACTGTAATCCTGACTACATTAAGCCTGAAAAAAAGGTCCTCTCTGAAATTGCCGCGCTGAATCTCTGCATCGAGGTCCCGGTTAGTGGCAGCAATTATCCTCACATCCACCTTTACCCTGCTGCCGCCGCCGACACGCAGGAATTCGCGTTCCTGGAGGAAACGGAGGAATTTTTTCTGGACAGAAAGAGGGAGTTCACCGACTTCGTCCAAAAAGATAGTCCCGCCGTTGGCATATTCGATCTGGCCGGACTTTCGTTCATATGCGCCTGTGAAGGCCCCTTTTTCGTGGCCGAAGAGTTCGCTTTCGAGGAGTTGCTCAGAAATGGCAGTGCAGTCAATCGGAATAAAAGACTTATCGGACCGCGGAGATTCATAATGGACCGCTCTGGCGACGAGCTCCTTGCCGGTGCCGCTCTCTCCGGCAATTAGCACGCTAGAGTTGCTCCTCGCAACGGTCTCGATCAGGTTGAATACCTCCTGCATGACATCGCTTTTACCTATAATGTTTTTAAAGTTGTACCGATCTCTCAGCTGGGATTTGAGAGAGATATTTTCAACAAGCAGCCGGTGCTTTGAAACGGCCTCCCTAGTGACGGTGAGCAGCTCATCGGGATTCACAGGCTTGGAAATGTAGTTGAAGGCACCCGTTTTCATCGCTTCCACGGCCATTTCGATTGTCCCGAAGGCCGTCAGCATGACGACCGGCACGCCCGGACTTTTTTTGCGCAATTCGGAGAGAAACATGAGTCCGTCGATGCCGGGCAATCGATAGTCGGTTATTATCACATCGAATACGTCCCTGGAAGACCTGTCGAGTCCCTCTTCGGCAGTGCGGGCTGTGGCAACATCATAACCGTTGTCCTTCAAGATGGCTGAGAGCACCTTCAGAGTGTTTATCTCATCGTCGACAAGAAGGACCGATCCGGTAATTCCGTTCATGAAATCTCCTGGGCGCGGATACTCGGTTNNTCGGGATTTCAATCCCGAGTGGTTGACGACTAATGCTCCATGGGTAGTGATATTATGAACTCTGTGCCTTTTTCAGTTTCGCTCCGGACCGAGATCTCGCCCTGATGGTCCCTGATGATGCGCTCGACACAGGCGAGTCCCAGCCCCGATCCACGTGTTTTTGTTGTATAAAACGGCTTGAATATTTCGGGGATGATCTCTTTATCGATACCCTGCCCGCTATCCTGTATGATAACATCAACTTTACCGTCACGCACTCCTGTGGCAATCCTGATCGTATCTCCGGGAAGGGTAGCGTCTAGGGCATTGACCAGGATATTTAAGAGGGCCTGTTTGATCTGTTGCAAGTCGAAGCAAAATGGTTCCAATGCCTCATCGAAATTTGTCACTATTTCCACATTGTGCTCCGCAGCTTCCTGCCTGACAAGGCTGACCATATCGACAATAGCGCGGGTTAGGTCGGAAGTAATCAGCTTCAATGGCGCAGGTTTTGAAAAAACAAGATATTCTGTAACGATTTCGTTCAGTCGTTTCGTCTCCTGCTCGATGATCGAGAGAAATTCACTCAGCACCTCCCCCTCGAAATTATTCTTTAGGTATGATACGGCCCCGCGGATTGCATTGAGAGGGTTTTTCACTTCATGGGCTACGGTCATGGACATCTCTCCAAGTGCCGAGAGCTTTTCGAGACGGGCTTTTTCGCGGTTGCTCCTTTCAAGATCGTCAATGCTTTCTTTCAAGCGTATCACCATATCGTTGAAAGACTCTATAAGTTCTCCAATTTCGTCTCCGCTCGCCTCCATATAAACAGGACAATTACGGCAGAGTTCAATTTTATCCTGCATGTTGTCCTGTGACAAGCCGTAACATTTTGTGCCTTTTACGGTCCAGCAGCGGCTTTTTCCAAATGCCGGGCAGTCGGTGCGCCCGCACATAAGTACCTTGTGGCAGTCCGGACCATTCTGTTCTATCTCGATGTCAAGCACGCCAGCTCTTACACTTTCCATTCTTCGCCTGAGATTCCGCATAGGTGTGGTGAGCACTTTAGATAGCATAAATGCGCCGCCTATGCCTGTCAAAAGCATGATGCCCGATATAATTATGATATAGCGTTCGAGCCCTGTCAGGCTGCTGGCGATGAGTCCATCCATCCGTTCTATAGAGAAACCGGCCACTGCTGTGCCGATCCTCTCGTAGCCTATTTCGACCGGGACAGTTATCTCTTTAATGGAAGTTTCGGTGTTTGTCTGAATGGGGCCTTGAACTTTAGCAGTGGTCGCAGGGGATGGAGAAACAGCATAGCGGCTGATCATCGTACCAAGCTGTTTCCGGTCGGTGTGGGCCACCACCCTTCCGGTACGGTCTGCCACCAGAGCATAGACGCAGCCAGGCGTCTGCGAGACAACTTGCAGATGTTCGTCGAGTTTGAGCGGATCAAGGAACATCAAGGCTTCGATGTTGTCCTTTGCGAAATTCCGCATGAGGAGAAGCTGGCTGTTTTCCATTTCTTCCCTGAGAGCGTTTTTCTGATAAGTGATGATCAAAGCATTGACGACGATCATTATCACCAGGATAAGTAAGACGACCGAAAGGGTAAATTTCCGGGCAATAGGAAGTTTTCTGAAAAAAGATGCGATACGTTCTTTCATGGCTAGTATTTCTTCAGTTCTTCGAGTTCCTGCTCGTTCGCAGCCTTGAACCCGCGGATATGGGAGGACCTCAGGATGTTTTTGTCATCGAAATCGAGCAGCAACTGTCGTACCTCAAGAGCCAGTGTCTGATTGCCTTTTTTTGTCCAGGCTATCGGCCAGTTCGGGAGCGGACTTGTCGTCGCAAGGATGTGAATGTTTTTCATGTCGATCTCGTCCTTCAATACCTGGAGGGCCGCCTCACGCACNNATCGTGAGATCACGTTCGACGCTTATGCCGCGCTGAGCCAGGAAGATTTTCTGCGACAAAAAACCACCGGCCGACTTTGGCGAGACTATCATGACGCGCTTGCCCTTCAGGTCGGCTATATTTTTTATGGGGCTGCCCTTTCTTGTAATAATGACCCCGCGAAAAGAGTCAATGCCGCCGGTCTCTTCATCGGGCCAGCCTATGGATGAGACGAGGGCTGTGATGGGGTAATCGCGGTCAATCTGTGCGAATATATAGGGGTTTTGGTATGAAAAATCGACTCTGCCACTCTTGACTACATGTGTAAATTCTTCAAAATCCTTTGGAATCACTAGCTTGAATTCGTAGCCTGTCTTATCCGAAAGATATCTCATCAGCGGTTCGTAACGCCGGTATATGGTCGTTGCCGGATAAAGCGGGAGGACCGCAAAGCGCACTGTGCGCGGGCCGTATGCGATATAATCTTTCCCGGTTAGGTTCTTGATCATTATTCTGACGAGGTCAAAGTCCCTGTCTTCAGCCGGAACGAAGCCCTCCATGTCCTGCTCGATCGAAGCAAGTATGCCCTTGTCTTTGAGGGCGATCAGGCTTTTGACAAGAGCATTGCGGTCCTTTTGCGGAAGTGTAGCCGAGGCGCAAAGAAAGAGTTGAGGCACAGGGTCCGAGCGTTTGATAATCCTCAAACCGTCTGCGGCATATTTTTTTGCTACCGCTTCACTCAAGCCGCCCACGTCATAAGTGCCGACAAGCACAGACAAGGCGATTCGATCTTCCTGCAACAGATAATCGACCTTGGCGAAATCCCCTGCACTAATCCCTACATCGTGGAGCATTGCAAGCGGGATTAGGTGACTGAACGAAGAGCGCTCGGTCCCAAGGGCAAGCCGTTTGCCTTTCACATCGACTATCTTCTCTATGCCCTTCAGGTCCCTGGCAACCAGAACACTTCGAGATGCCGCACTATCACTTCCGACAGCACGAACCAAGGGGATGACCTTTCCCTTATACCGGGCCCTCGCCTCGCAATAGGCTGCCGGATCGAGGTAAGAGAGGTGAACAGAGCCCTGCACTAGGCCTTCTATGGCGGAGTCGTAGTCGCGCGCGATCGTTATCACTACTGGTCTCCCCAGCTCCTGTTCAAGATAATATTTAAGCGGCAGGAACTTTTCGAACATCGAGCGTGGGCTTTCGACCGGCAGGACGGAGATAATTAGAGGAGGTCCGCTCAGGTGGACCGGAGGTCTTTGCCCGTCAGAAGGCCCAGATTGCTGGGGGTTTCCCTGGCAGGAGAGACAGAAAAGAATAAGGAAGCAGGAAATGGACAGTAAAATCTTCACTATTATTAGTCTACATCACAAGAGGGGGGCATAATCCAGAGTAAGAGCCGGAAATCATATCGAGCGGAATCGGGACGCATAGTCTGAATTTTGATTTGAGATGAGGTCTAATCTGTTAGTGCTCCAATACCTGCATTTTCCAGACTATTCCTGCCACTCATTCCGATTCTTTCCTGCCATGAATTCCGGAGCAAACCTGCCACCCCAACAGGATAAGTATCGACTCGGATCTGAAACATTGCCTGGTGATTTCATGTAAAACACAGCGATCTGCTTCAATCAGCAATCGTGGTTCCACCAAGAAGGACTAAACCGCTGCGCGGTGGATCCTGAGTAGCCACCCTTTCCTGAGCTATATCGCCTTTCCTGTATTGCAGTTGTTGGCTAGCCATTTACCCCTTTGTAGAATGATCGTCCTCTTTTTACAATCTCCCTTTACTGTTGGCATTTGCCGGCGGATATCAGTTTAAGAGGAGATCGAGATGAGCAAGTTGAAAGAGCTAATGAAGGCGGATCTTCAGTTGAAAGGCTTCAAACCGAGTACGCAAAAGACATATCTGAGAGAGGTAAGCAATTTCGCGAGATATTTCGA
>PMYY01000039.1 GCA_003170655.1 Nitrospiraceae bacterium | reverse complement strand
CCTTAAGTCCGACAGGCTCCTAGGGGACTCACAATCTATCATAGAATCCTTATAATCCTTATGGTCAGCACATAAGACATGGTAGAGAATATTTCTGTAATCCCTCAGGTCAGATGCATTATCAATTTGGATGATTATTATCGGGAATGCCCGCCCGCGGAGGAATATGCTTAACAGTAGGCACTGATGGTTATCTGACAAAAGAGAGCGCTCCAAATGACTTGATAGGTCTATAAAAAAAGATTATTTTATGCGGCCAGGCAGCCTTATGAGCTGTGTTCCGACAGAGAATATCAGGTCATGAAAGCCCTTTGCTCTGGATGATGCTGGAGGCATATTGACTTATAAAGATTTCTTCCATCTCCGGTCTAATCCCCTTGATTGTCATTATAGGCTTTTCAACTGTGCTTCTCGTCCTGAAGGGACGCTTCTGGTGGGACATGGGGGTCGACTTCTTCCTTTTTGCGATCGTTTGACATTTCTACGGCAATGGCCGCAGCCTGTTCGACCGGCATGCCTTCCGTGCGGCGCTCGTACTCCTGTTCGCCTCGGTCGTCCCTCTTTCGCAGCTCCGCATCCTCACTGAGTTCTGTCTCGCCTGGCAGCTCTACACGCAGCTCCTCTATGAGCATTAGTATCGCCGCCGCGACCGGGAGTGCAAGGAGCGCTCCCACGATTCCCAGTAGCGTTGCGCCAGCGATGAGCGAAAAGAGGACGACAGAGGATGGGAGGCGCAGCGAGCGACCGTAAACGACAGGCACGAGCACACGGCTTTCGAACTCCTCGTAGGCCAGCATCAGTACGAGCACGAGCACGGTGACGGTGGGGCCTTGGGCTAGCGCCGCCAAGACCGCAGGGCCTATTGTGAGAAAAATGCCGATATACGGCAGCACGTCCGCGATGCCGCCGAACACTGCGATCGCCAATGCATTCGGCACACCGCATACCATCAGTAGGATGAAAGTAAAGACAGCCATGAACACGCACGTTATGATCTGTCCGCGGATATAGCCGCCGACGATCGTCTCTAGGTTCATCATGACGCGAGAAAGCCGAATGTGGTGCGAGCGCGGCACGATTGCGAAAAGTCCTCCGCGCAGACGGTCTCGGTCGATCATCATATAAAGCGCCAGGAAGATGGCGCCCATGCTGTACGCGAAAACCTCTAGAGCGCGTGCCGAAAAAGCGAATGCGAGCTCAGCGGAGGATTTTATTAGCACACCGTATTGAATGGTACGCAGGGACTCTGCGAGGGTGGCTGTCAGAGGAGACCTCGCTAGACGTGCTACAAGACGCGCCCGCAGCACGGGCTCTTGATCAATGAGGCTCGTCACCTGGGCTAGGAGCTCCGGGATCGTCAAGGTGACGATGAGAAGGGTGATGACCAGGAGCGCCATGAAGACGATCGAAATACTCAATCCCCTCGCAGACGCCGCTTTTCGAGCCACTGGACCACCGGGCTCAGTGCTCCGACAATGAAGAGAGCCGTTATGAGCACGAGAACAGCCGGCAGAAGCCGGATCAACACCCATACTCCGGCTACAGCGAGCACTATGGTAATAATGGTCGAGGGTGGGAGAAAACGCGCTACTCCCAATGAGTTGTGAGCATCTTTCGACCGTGGCTCGTCGGATTTATGGGGCGGCATTATCTTCCTCTTGCCTCCATGGACTTCTGATTCCCTGGAAGTATTTTAATGTTTGCGAAAGCGACACCTCTACTGTCCCAAACCCAGAATCAGGAGCAAAGCCACTGCCGCAATCGTCATGGCAGCCGTTGTGAACCAGCCCAAGGTGTTGGAAGGAGGGCGTGTACTGAGGGGACATTGACGCAAGCACCTCTCTCCGGTCATTTGTTACACCCGGAGATGCTGAAAATAGACCAATCCCACGGACTGCTTGGTGTGCCTCCACTCTTCATAAACACCGCAGCAATAAGTACAAACGTAAGCAGCAGAATCAACTTTTTTCTTGCTCGCTTGTTGTTACAGTAGGAAAGAGATAAACTGAAACATATAGCGATTCGCGCATTGCCTCTTGCATTATAATTCATGTCTATCAATAAGTATAAACATCTATTGGAGGCCAGAAGAAATATGAAAACAGTTATGAAGGCAGTTTCAGTCTTTTTTGGCATTTTATTAGCTTGTATATTGATCTTTCCGATATCGGCTGCGAACTGTATGGCGGCTCAAAGCATCGACCAAGAATGGAGCAAAGTCGAAACGCCTCAGATGCCGGCCTTGGAAAAAGTTAGGATCGATCCAGCATCGACAGCCCTTCTCATGCTCGATTTCAACAAACAGACCTGCAATGCCGACCGCAGTCCGCGATGCATCGCAACACTCTCCAAGGTACAAAAGCTTCTCACCGAAGCGAGGGCAAAGGGCGTGGCAGTCATATATAGCTTGTCCGGTGGAGCCGACACGGCTGATATCGCTATAGAAGTGTCACATGTTGACGGAGAGCCTATCGTAACTTCGGGCCCTGATAAGTTCCTCGGGACTGACCTTGACGTAATATTGAAAGCAAAAAAAATAACTACGGTTATCGTAGTAGGCACTTCAGCACATGGTGCGGTCCTGTATACCGCAAGCGGCGCAGCTCTGAGAGGCTTGAAGGTGATTGTGCCGGTCGACGGGCTCTCGGCTGAACAACTTTATCCCGAGCAATATACAGTCTGGCATCTCAAGAATGCACCCCGAGTTTCTGCGCAGGTCACGCTTACCAAGATAGATCTCATAGAGTATTGAAATCAAGAGATTATCATTGGCTTTTTGCAGAGAGACCGAGATGCGATGACAGCTATTACGAAGCTCCATTGCACTGAATAGAATGAATCGACACTAAAGAAGGGTATGAGGTTGGCGGGGGACGCGGAGTGCAAAAAAGTGCGGGACGACGGAAGTTCGGCGAGAATCAGGGGATGATCGACACGACAGAACGAGTATGGGCAGATCTCAAAGAGCGTCTCAAAAGATCAAAGTTTCGCTTGGGGATCCGCCTGAATAAGCAAGATAAAGCATACTTTTTAAAGCATGGTTCGGACAAGATACGTCAGCATGCTATCGACTTCGTCAATCAACGCCTGGCGCCTGCTCAACCAGCCCGCGACGGGAAGCAGACCCCGTACCGAGGACATCCTGTTTTTGCGGCACAGCATGGGACCGGGACTTGCTGCCGCGGCTGTCTCGATAAATGGCATGGGATAAAACAGGGTGTCGAACTTACCGGTACCGAGCGGGAGTATATTGTCTATATTCTTATGAGCTGGCTTGAAGATAAAGTCCTCCAGTAAAGACAGGCTTTTGTTTGCACATTTGACAGATTGTGATAACTCTATTAAAAATTTAGGGTATACTGATTATCATGTTGATTTCGGTTTTTTGAGGTTCCTATGAGATATATCCCAAGAGCGGAAAAGCGTGTTGATTCTGGGGAGATGTTTGGAGATTTTGCACGCCGCTTTCGATTGCATTTTCATGCGAGGATCAGATCTCTTTCACCTGATATACACTGCTGTTACGTCGACATAAGTGCTTTTCAAACGTAACATGCAAAACTGGGATACCTTCAACGGGTTCCAACGTAGTTTCACGTCTTGTATCTTTTCACTCTTACCCACCCCCGGATGGGTCTGTCCACTTCTGTCAGCACCCCGGCTCTCCAGGATGGCCGCAGCAGCCCTGTCGGTTCTTTATCTTGATGGCGTTGTTCCGGAGAAAAAGCGAGATCTTGTCTTTGAGCGGCATCGGTCCTGACAAGTTGGTGAAGAAGTCCTTAACTCTTGGCCGCCTCTTTTTGTCCCCGTGTTCTTCCATGCTGTTTTCTATTATAGCGCAATTCAGATAAGGGGGTATCTTATTGTTAAGGACGAAGATCCGAAATCCATAGGACACAGCATGACTCTGCCTAAAGATATATCTGACAGGGAAGCTATAAAGGCCGAACTGCAGAAACTAAGCTCTATGGTCTGTAGCCGGGCAAGGAATTACGGATTTGTCGGAATAAAGTTCGTATGCACCCCTTGTAATATCATCATGTATACCCTTTTCCATTTTCATTCCAGCCTCCTAAATAATATTTCTTTATGCATGGAAACGCTGATAATAT
>PMYY01000061.1:12255-15218 GCA_003170655.1 Nitrospiraceae bacterium | reverse complement strand
CTTCATCACATAGAGTCCATCCCAAGGAAACTTCAGGCGGCCATCATTTCCAGGATCAAGATCATGGCGAAACTTAATATTGCGGAGAAGAGGCTTCCGCAGGACGGGCGTATAAAGCTGAGAGTTGGAGAGCGCGAGATAGACCTCAGGGTTTCGACGATTCCGGTGCTGTACGGTGAGAGCATCGTGATGAGGATATTACGTAAAGAGGGAATCGTTATAGACCTGCAGCAACTCGGATTTGACGAGGCAACGCTTTCTACCTTCAATATGCTGATCCAAAAACCGAACGGCATCGTTCTCGTTACCGGCCCGACAGGAAGCGGAAAGACAACGACTCTGTATGGTGCGCTAGACAAGATCAACACTCCCGATAGCAAGATAATTACCGTTGAAGACCCGATTGAATACCATCTCAAGGGTGTCAATCAGATACAGGTGAAGCCTCAGATAGGTCTCAACTTTGCCAACACACTCAGACATATCGTAAGGCAGGACCCCGATATCATAATGATCGGTGAGATCAGGGACCTTGAGACCGCCGAGATAGCCATCCAGTCAGCCCTGACCGGGCATCTGGTTTTTTCGACCCTTCATACCAACGATGCACCAAGCGCGCTCACCAGGCTGCTTGATATGGGCGTCGAACACTTCCTGCTCTCTTCCACAGTCAGAGGAATCCTTGCGCAGAGGCTTGTAAGGGTCATCTGCCCTTCATGTAAGGAGATAGACAATACTGCCGCTGCGAGGGAAGAGTTGAAACACCTCGGGTTGCCGGACAGCGATGGGCTCATTTATCGCGGCAGAGGGTGCGAGGTCTGCTCGAATACCGGCTATTACGGTAGGATCGGCATCTATGAGCTTCTTGTTATCGATGAGGAGATCAGAAAGATGGTGCTTAAGGGTGTCGACTCAACCCAGATTCGCGAAGTGGCCAAGCAGAGGGGTATGATGACCCTGCTCGAATACGGCTTGCAGCGGATCAAAGACGGTGTGACAACTCTGAGCGAGGTGCTCAGGGTAACGCAGGAGTTATAGATGCCGATCTTTTCGTACCGTGCCACAACAAGGGAAGGCACTGTAGTGGAAGGGGCCATCGAATCGGCGGATGAAAAGACCGCTGTTGAAATGCTGCGCAATACTGGTGTCATTCCCCTCAGCGTAGAAGCTCCGAAGGAAGGGATGCTCAAGAAGATATTCCTCCGGTCCGCAAAGGGGGACATTCTGACTTTCACTACCGAACTCGCCGCCCTGCTCGGGGCTGGCCTGCCCCTCGACCGCAGCCTCAACATCATCGCTGAAGTTTCGGAAAGCAAAGAAATGAAGGGCATAGTTCAGTCCATTCTCAAGTCGATACGGGAGGGAAGCTCCTTTTCCGACGCCCTTCAGACACACCCCAAGGTCTTTCCGCGAATATACGTCAACATGATCCGGGCCGGTGAGGCGGGCGGCGTGCTGAATATCGTGCTCGAAAAGCTGAACGAGTTCCTGGAATCGTCTAAGGAGCTTAAAGACCACATTATATCTTCAATGATATATCCGGTGATATTGATAGTTGCGGGCGGTATGTCCATCATTTTTATGTTCACCTTCGTGCTCCCGCGGTTTTCGACGATCTTCTCCGAGCTCGGGGCCTCGCTGCCCCTGTCTACAAAAATTATCCTGATCTTCAGTTCAGCCATGAGGTCTTACTGGTGGCTAATCGGCTCAGTCATGGCTGTCGCTGTTATAGCGTTCATGAAATATATCAGGACGACCGAAGGCCGGTTTAAATGGGATGCCCTGAAGCTGAAGTTTATGCGGGATGTGGTCATTAAGATAGAGACGGAACGCTTTTGCAGGACCCTTGGCACGTTGCTTAAAAGCGGAGTACCGCTGCTCCAGGCACTGAATAACTCAAGGGAAGTTGTGGGTAATCGGGCAGTCGCTGCGGCACTTGAAAGCCTGTCGCGAGGCGCCAAGGAAGGAAAGGGGCTTGCCGGCCCACTTGCGGCGGCAAAGATTTTCCCGCAGCTCGCACTTTCGATGATCAGGGTGGGAGAGGAGACCGGACAGCTGGATACGATGCTGCTCAAGGTTGCAACGACTTATGAAAAGAGCCTCAGGGAAGCAATAAGGAGATTTATGGGGCTTCTCGAGCCGCTGATTATCATAACCATGGCCTTGATCATAGGATTTATAGTGGTTTCCGTCTTTATGGCAATATTCAGCATTCTTGATCTGCCGATTTAATTGCGCCATGAAGGGGACGAACGGCAATAAAGGATTCACACTCCTCGAGATGATGCTGGTAATTTTTCTCATCACCCTTATTCTTGCCATCTCCGTTTCAATGTTTACCAACGCATTGCCCTCCCAGAGGGTAGATGCAACCGCAAGGGAGCTGGTCGCGACATTCAGACAGGCGCGATCTACGGCCATGACGAGCGGGCAGTGGCAGGTCCTGACACTGGATATCGACTCCAGGCAGTATAGCATTGAGGGCGGGGGGGCTCCCCGTTCAATCCCTGATGAGATAGCGGTAAAGGTCTTGGATCCGCTCTATGGTGAAATCACCAAAGGCGGATACCGTTTCGTTTTTTCTCCATCAGGTGTAAGCGAGGGCGGGACCATCGTACTATCGTCCGGCAAGAAGGTGGTTGATCTCAATGTTGATCCCGTCGTCGGGGCAGTATATTCTCGACCGAAGGGATGAAGTGTACGGGCATGAATAAGGACCTGTCATATCTGAAGGATCGGAATGGGTTCACTCTCCTTGAGATCCTTGTGGCTTTTTCGCTGATCAGCATCGTGCTAGTCGTTGTGATGCAGATATTTTCTGCCGGTCTCCGGTCACTGTCTGCGTCGGACGGTTATGTAAATGCCTCCGCCCGCGCGGAGGCGGTAATGCGGAACATTCTCGAAGATGACGATTTCCCTAAGGTACCCCTGTCGGGCAGCACTTTGGATGGATATCGTTTCAA
>PMYY01000061.1:0-12213 GCA_003170655.1 Nitrospiraceae bacterium | reverse complement strand
GGGACAGATGGGCTTTACGCTTCTCGAACTGCTGATCTCCATAACGCTGCTCGGTTTTATCGTGATTATCACGGCAGGGGCCTTGAGGGCCGGATATCGCTCAACCGAGTCGGCGCAGAACAAGATCGAAGCCCTTGAGAGGTTCAGAACATCATTGAATATTGTAGAGTCGCAGGTGCAGTCGGCATTTATAATAAAGAAGATGGACGCCACGTTGGATCTGGATTTTTCCCAGTTCAGTGGGTCGCGGACTAACCTGCAGTTCAGGTCGCTTTATTCATTGTGGGGGGGACAAAAAGGGCCGGTATTCGTGACTTATGAAGTGAGGGATGACGTCGGGGGCGGCAAGGCGCTGTACGCCAACGAGGCTCCGATTGCGATCCCCGACGCTGCAAGGGAAGTTAAGCTCATCGATAATGCAAGGGACCTCTTTTTTGAATACTACTATAAAGGTCCTACCGACGAGAAAGGTAGCTGGGTAGAAGAGTGGACCGACAAGGACAATATTCCCAACAAACTTCGCCTGACTATCGACAAGGACTCGAGGGTACTTCCGTTGATCATTCCAGTGAGGGCCGGAATAAATGTTCAGCAAGTTACTTCTGTTACAGGGCCGAAATAGCGACAATGACGGACCGTCACGGAGATAAAAAAGGCATTGCCCTAATACTCGTTATTTGGATCCTGGCGATCCTTATGGTGATCGTGCTCTCTTTCGCCTATATGACTAAGGTCGAGAGCGGGTCCACGATATCGTTCAAGGAGGGCGTCGAAGAAAAATTCATCGCCGAGGCGGGTGTCGAAAGGGCTGCGGAAGAGATCATATACCGTAAAATCAATCTCGGTGTGCCGATTGAAGAGGGAAAGGAGGGTAATGTCTGGAAAACCGACGGCACGCCCAACACTTTCACTGTTGGAGACGGCACATGCCTGGTCAGGATTATTGATGAGTCGGGCAAGTTAGACATCAACAAGGTTTCTGATATAGTATTAAAAGGTCTGCTTCTTAACATAGGTGTTAAGGATGAGGATGCTGATACTATCGTTGATTCGATAGAAGACTGGAGAGATGCGGATGATCTCGTGCGGCTTCATGGCGCGGAAAGCGACTATTATATGTCTCTTCCCGTTCCTTATAAAGCGAAGAATGCCGATTTCGAAAGCGTCAATGAGCTTTTACTGGTTAAGGGTATGACGCTGGAAATATTGCACGGTGGTGAAAAGCAGGCAGGCCTGGCCGATTTCGTGACGGTGTACTCTGATCGTGCTCAAATAAATGTAAACGCTGCACCGAAGGAGGTCCTGATGGCGGTACCCGGAATGACGCCGGAGATAGCTGGTAACATTATCGATTTCAGGAAGACGACTGAAATCAGGACTCTTGCAGATATTCAAAGCGTGGTGGGAGGGGCTTTTACTGCGATGGCCCCCTTCATTGCTGCCGGTGAAAGCAGTACGTTTACGATCGAATCCGTCGGCCGAACAAGTAGTAAAAAGGCAGGCTACGGGGTGAAGGCAGTTATAACTATTGCAGGCAATAAATTCAGCTACCGGTCTTTTGAGAGTCCGTGGGACATGAGCAAATGGAAACAGCCGGCGCAATAAAGGCGGTAAAAAGATTCGGCGATATCGCCGCAGGTGTCGCTGAGAAGATATCAAGACTTTCCAGACCTGTTTTGAGGGTGCTTACTTTCAGTCTGGCAAGTGATGCAGTTGCGCGCGCCTCGGCGTTTTGCGCGCAAATCGACAAGGGACGTATCGATGTCATTTATGCAGTACGGTCATTCTCCAAATACAGTGTCAAAGCACACAAGAGTTATCGTTTCAACGAGGAGTCACTGCCCTCTTCCTCCGAAGTCGCCTCGACCCTGGCGGTGGCCATCAAGGATTTAGGCGTTCGGCGTGCTGACGTGCAGTTGATAATCCCCAAATCCTGGGTAGCGATGAAAGCCGCGTCTCTGCCTGCTGCTGTCAGAGAGAACCTTCCGGAGGTGGTGCGTTTTGAATTTGACCGCCTGACACCCTTCAGTGCAGATGAAGCCCTTTACGATTATCTTACGGGGGAAGGGACAGGAGAGAAGATCGAACTTTTTATAGCGGCAGCAAAGGCCGGGGCCATAACAGCCTATTGCGACAGCTTGGCGGAGAGGGGTATGGTCGTCAAGAGCGTCACCTTCGACATGTCATGCTTGGCAACCCTTTGCAGCTTCGTCTCCGGATACTCATCATTCATCTTTGCCGAGATCGACCGGTGCGGCATCAAGAGTGGAACTGTTGACGACGGAATACTGAAATCCTCCTCCTCACAGGATTTCAAGTGTGATGACGACGTGTTAATGGCAGTCATAATTGAAGATTTTCTCATGGAACAGAAGACATCATCCGGGAAAGAGGGTGAAGAGGGCGTAGAACGGCCGCTGATACTGTTCTTCAGGAAGGAGTCGGAATCCCTGGCGGAAGCACTCAAAACCAGAGGGAAAATATCATTCGAGACCCTGAATAACCTGCAACATAAGATAGCCGGCATAACAGGACTTGAAGGAGCACGGACGCTGCTTATCGGAGGCGTGCTGGAGTTGCTCTGGCCGAAGGCCCGTAGATTCAATCTTCTCTCCAAAGGCATAAGGGATCGTTCATGGAAACCTTTCCTGCTTACCGCTTTTCTCGCTGCAGTGATGGCAGCATGCCTGCTGGCATACATTTTTGTACCCGTACAGACGGAAACCGAAAGACTTGCGGAAATCAACAGGCAGATAAACTTAAGGAAGGCTGAAGTAAAAAATGTAGAAAAGATAAAAAGCGATATAGAAGCAGTAAACAAAAGATTAGTGCTTATCAATAATTTCAGACACGACAAACCGCTTTATATAGACCTTATCAAAGAACTTACGACGGTAGTCCCCAAAAATGTATGGCTCACTCGCGTCAGGATCGCCGACACTCAGGCCAATATAGAGGGATATGCACCGTCAGCGACATCTCTAGTACAGATTCTGGAAGCGTCCAAATATTTCCAGAAAGTCGAATTCGCATCTCCGACATTCAGGGATGCCCGGATGAATATGGACCGCTTCCAGATAAAGATGGACATAAGGGGTTCGAAGACCGCGGAGGCCGGGAATGAAAAGAAATAAAAGGCTGCTCATTATAGCTGTCCCGGTCGCGGTCATTCTCTTTGTATTTGTTGTCTATCAGTATATTTATGTCGGGGTGATGTCAGATATTGCCTCGATACGAGAACAGCAGGACGCTAAGATGGCAACGCTCACGAAATATATCACCCTGATCGCAGAAAAACCTGAACTAGAAAAACAGCTTGCCGCGCTCAAGGAACAGGCGAAGGTCCAAGACGTCAAGCTTATCAGCGGAGAGCCGATATCACTCGCATCTGCGAATTTGCAGGGGCTGGTTAAAGGTGTAGTCAGCGGACGGAGCGGGACAATTTCCAGTGAAAGGATAGGCAAACCCGAAGACCTCGAAAAACCGCCTGCAGCCACAACTGCTGCAGCAACCCCGGCGGCAAAAGCTCCTGCAGTAAAAAAGGCAGACAAACCTGTCGCAGGCCTGAAGCTACAGGTTCTGGGCGTCAGTATAGACTCGGTGCTACCGGACACATCGGCGTTGAGCGACATCCTGTATTCGCTTGAGACCAGGACTCCTTATATAGTCGTGAAGGAGCTGGACGTACGTGTGAGGAATTTCAGGGAACCGAGGGACCTCATGGTCAGAATAGATGCCACTGGTCTGTACGAGGGCAAGTGACGTTAGGATGAGTTTGCTTCTGAGGCAGATTACAGTTCTCAATTGCATATTGCTTGTATGCATACTTGCTTTTGCATATTTCATTCTGGTCCCGATATTTACGGTTGAGGTGAAGGTGCCTTCTGCATCGAGCGCTGCTATAAAGGAGGCCGAACCAGAAAAGGAGCAGGCTGCAGTTGCTGTTGTGAATCCTCCGATGCAGGACTACGCCGTTATTCCTGAGAAGAACCTGTTTCATCCCGACCGGATAATCCCGGTGGAGAAGAAGGAAGTGGCAATACCGAGGCCTGAGTTTGTCCTGTATGGGACGTTGATTGTCGATAACGTCCGCATTGCCTATCTCGATGACAAAAAAGCGCCGCGTACTACACCGGGGAGGGGAAAGCGACAGGTAGGTCTCAAGGTTGGTGAAACCTTGAGCGGGTATACCCTAAAAGAGGTGTTGCCTGATAGCGCGGTACTGGTACGCGGCGACGACAGGATTGCGCTTAAGGTAATATCACCGGAAAATAAAAAAGAACGGGGTGTGGCTGAAAGCGGGATGCCTTCCATGCCGGGTGGGATGGCGACTCAACCAGCCATGCCGATCGCTCGTGATCCACAGGCGTCACCCACTCCTGCCATGATGCCTCAGACGTCTGCCGGCCAGGGTTCGACGATACAGCAAAATCCGATGCCGGAACCAGGCACTTTCAGAAGCCGTAGACCCGTCGGTCGCTGAAGAGTCTGCGAGTACCTCCATTTCTATTAAATCAGCGGTACAAAATGCGGTATAATATGTTGACGTTGCAATCATCGATTGCATGAACTATGCTGCTCGAATATTGAGTTGATTCAAATACAACTTGCAGTGCTAGCGGGGAATTAATGAAAAAAATAATTGTTACGGGCGGTGCGGGGTTTATTGGATCGAACCTATTGAATCTACTTGTGCCGAAAAATCCGGATCGCCTCTTTATCAATCTGGACATGCTAACATACGCTGCAAACCTTTATAGCCTCAAGGACATAGATGGTTGCCGGAATTATATATTCGAGAAGGGTGATATATCAGACCTGGAAACAGTCAAAAACCTGTTTCGTAAATATGAACCCGACAGTGTGATCCACCTTGCAGCTGAAAGCCATGTGGATAGAAGTATAGTCGACCCCGCTGCCTTTATCCGGACGAATATCGCCGGTACCTTCAATCTTCTTGAGGCCTGCAAAACCAATTGGAAACCCGGGGGAGGCAATCTTTTCCATCATGTAAGCACCGACGAAGTATACGGTTCTCTGGGGGATACAGGTCTTTTTTCCGAGGAGACCAGATACGACCCGAGCAGCCCGTATTCTGCATCAAAAGCAGCCAGCGACCATCTGGTTAAGGCATATCATAGGACATACGGTATCCCTGTCAAGATTACAAATTGTTCGAACAATTACGGCCCGCGCCAATTCCCTGAAAAGCTGGTCCCTCTCATGATCTTAAACGCGCTTGAGGGCAAGTCGCTCCCCGTTTACGGAAAGGGCGCAAACGTGCGTGACTGGCTATTCGTAGAAGACCACTGCGAGGCCATCTGGCTTGTCTTCGAGAATGGAAGGGTCGGAGAAACATACAACATCGGTGGCAGCAGCGAAAGAAGAAACATCGAGGTCGTGAAGTCAATCTGCAAAGTCCTCTCGGAAGAGATCGAAAGACCGCTGGCAGAGCTTGAAGGTCTCATAACATATGTCACCGACCGACCCGGTCATGATCTCAGGTACGCTATAGATGCATCTAAATTGAAACGCGAGCTCGGATGGCAGCCTAAGGAGACTTTTGAAACGGGGCTCGGAAAGACTGTCCGATGGTATCTGGGAAATGGCGAATGGATCGGGAAGATCAAGACCGGAGAATACCGCAACTGGATAGCTAAAAACTATGGAGAGAGGGATTCCAGTGCTCAATGACAAGATATTCAGGGAATACGATGTAAGAGGTGTTGCAGGCAGCGACATCGACCGCGACGTGGCCTTTGCTATTTTCCTGAAGAGGCGTAACCCGGATGCGAGAAAGACTAGCGTGGGCCGGGATGTCAGAATGAGTTCTGAATGGCTCACGGAGGGTGTTATTGATGGCATCCGGGCAGAGGGGATCGACGTAGTAGATATCGGGGTTTCCCCGAGGCCGCTTCAATATTTTTCTATAGTGCATTTGGGGCTTGACGGCGGTATAATGGTAACCGGAAGCCACAATCCTCCCGAATATAACGGGTTCAAGATTAGCGCGGGCAGGGAGACGATCCACGGAATTGACATGCAGACTCTTAAAGAGATCATAGAGAAGGGTGACTGGGGCAAGGCTGATATTGTCGGGGGTATCAGCGGTTTCGATATCGGTGAGGTTTACAGGCAGTACATGTAGAGGCGAGGTGATGCCTTGTCCGCAAAGGTCGAGATCTTAAAAAGGGCGACCCACCGGGTCACCCCAACGGATGTTATAAATAACGGAGGGAATTTATCATGAAAGCGCTTATTCTTGCAGGCGGAAGCGGAACGAGGCTCTGGCCCTTGTCGAGAAAGAACTATCCCAAGCAGTTTCTTAAGATAAATGGTGAGCGGTCGCTCCTTCAGCAGACGGCCGAACGGCTCCTGAACTTGCTTTCCCTTGATGACATAGTGGTTATGACAAATAAGGAATACCGCTTTCACGTCGGCACAGATATGAGTTCGCTCTCTACCGTCGATCCAGGCCTCTTTTCGAACATCATTCTCGAACCTGCATCTAAGAATACCGCGCCGGCAATAGCCTTGGGCATTGCTTACTGCAGGGACAAACTGGGCGCCGGAAATGACGAAGTACTGTTCGTGTCTCCTTCTGATCATGTTATCAGACCGGATAAACGTTTCATTGAGTTCGTGCGTCGCTCCGAGGAGATCGCGAAGAAAGGATATATTGTTACTTTCGGCGTAACTCCGGACAGACCCGAAACGGGCTATGGATATATCAAAAAAGGGTTGCGACAAGGCATTGCAGCAGGTGAAGATTTCTTTGGGGTCGAGGCATTTGTTGAAAAGCCGGACCTCGATACGGCCAAGACATATCTTGGCGGTGGATATCTCTGGAATTCCGGTATGTTTGCGTTTACTATCGGGGTGATGAGCGAAGAATTGAGGACTTATGCTCCAAAAATAGGGAAAATGCTAGATCTCACCTTCGACGATATGGCGGCCCGATTCGGGGAGATGCCGGACCTTTCCATCGATTATGCCGTCATGGAAAAATCGGCTAAAGTGGCGACGCTTCCGATAGATGTCTATTGGAACGATATCGGCTCCTGGGACTCCATGTACGCTATCACTGATAAGGATAGCGAGGGTAATGTCGTGCTGGGAGATGTCACTATGCTGGATACAAGGAATTGTCTGATAATCGGCAATAAAAGGCTGATCTCAACCATAGGCATGGAAGACTGTCTCATCGTCGAGACGGAAGATGCGCTTCTTGTATCAAAAAAGGGAGAGACCCAAAAGGTCAAGGACCTTGTAAGTAGATTGAAAAAAGAGAACAGGAGCCAGGTGGATGAACATGTCACCTCCTATAGGCCCTGGGGACACTATACGGTGCTTGAGGAGGGAGTTCGCTATAAAATAAAGCGCATTGTAGTAAACCCTGCTGAAAAGCTGAGCCTCCAGATGCATTATCACAGATCAGAGCACTGGGTGGTTGTGAGAGGAACGGCAAAGGTTACCATTGGTGACAAAGAGATGCTCGTTCATGAGAACGAATCGGTCTTTGTACCGAAATCGACCCTCCACCGCCTTGAAAACCCCGGTAAAGTTCATCTCGAGATCATTGAAGTCCAAAATGGTGAGTATGTCGGCGAAGACGATATTGTAAGGACCGATGATCGTTATGGAAGGCAGACCTAACAATGGAAGGCGCATGATTTGAAATCCGACAGTGCCTCCTCGTGAAAACACTTGATGCTCAAGCCTTTGCGGCACCGTCGTTGACATTGTCCAGACTGTTCCGGTATTGTAAATACCAGCGGGGTGGAGCAGTCCGGTAGCTCGTCGGGCTCATAACCCGAAGGTCACAGGTTCAAATCCTGTCCCCGCCACCAAGCAAAATCAAGGGTTTGCAGAGATGCAAGCCCTTTTTTTATTGCCAATAGCCAATCTACAGGATATCATACCCTGAACATGGTGTCAAATAGGCGTTTGAAGATGTCATAAGAAATCACTTTTATCGACCACTTTGGGCCAATTGGCCCATAACAGGCCCGTAACAGGCCCAAACATTTTGCTGGATGCTTGATATTACTTGATTTCAGGCGTATATTAATAAATATTTCTTGAAAAAGTGATAAAGATAAAAATCTGTCTTTATTATCGGAGAATATGGCTAAAGAAAAAAATCAGAAAGAGCGTCCACTAGTCTCCATGACCCGTGAAGAAAGAGAGGAAATGTGGGATGAAGTTTTCGTAAAGGAGGAGGGCATTATCCTCACATTCGATGGTGATTTGAACACTGGAAAGATTAAATCCATCGCCGATGGGCAGATCTATGCCATAGATGCTCGTGAGCTGCTCAGGACTAAGATTGAACTTAGAGTCGGAGATAAAGTTCTCTTCGCTCCAATTGAAGACGGTGAAGGAAATGATTATGCACGGGTGATCAGGATAATGGCTCTGAATGCGGGTCAGGATTTGGCGTAAGGTAACACTCTCAAGGAATCATGCCGATAAAAATCAATATCATGATTAAGGACATCATTCTCGAAGCCGAGTTCTTCGACACCCCGTGTGCTAGGGCTATAGCAGGAGCTCTGCCCATTATTGCAGTGCCCAATGAATGGGGAGATGAGTTCTATTTCGAAATTCCGGTTGCTGAGACCTTGGATGACACCGCTACCACCGCGGTAAAAGTCGGAGATATCGGCTACTGGCCTCCTGGCAATGCCCTCGCTATCTTCTTCGGCCCCACTCCCATGAGCAAAGGCAGCGATCCCGTACCTGCAAGCGCTGTGAATATTGTCGGAGCGATCAATGGAGATGCCTCTATTTTAAAGCGTGCGAAAGGCGCAACAGAAATCAGTCTCGAGCGCGCCTGAGCTCATTTTGTTGTTCTGCGAATATTTCCGCCAGATATTACTACTGATAATCGCGAGTGGCCGTAGTGTCACAGAATCAATGATTTTCGAAGTAATCTAACAACTGCATTTCCAGCATGACTGTGATAGACTACCCTAATAATTAAGGCATTATTATTTTGCAAGGAGTAACAATATATATGCCTGGAAGTTATGCCCATATTACTTCGGTAAATGAGAGTAGCGAAAAGAGACGCCTCATTAACATTCCGGGATTCCCGCGCGAAGCTATTGATGCTGCAAACCTGCACTTTAAATTTCTTGAACTCGGTGGCATAAGCCCGATTATCCATACTTAGACATTACTTCTTCGGACTCTAAAAGTTGGGCTGACGCCATGCATTACACCCACACCTGTAAAGCCATTTGCGTTGGAGCTGATCTTGTCCGCTCTCTCCCTCAAGGAATTGTAAAGGATAAGTGCTTAGCCTGGCACATGGGCTATACTGCACATGTCATCGCCGACATGTGTGTCCATCCTGTCGTAGAACTCAAAGTTGGGCCATACGTTGGCCATGAGACCCCGCACAGGAAATGTGAGATGCACCAAGATGCTTACATTTTCAGACGAATCGGCACTAGTATGCCTCAGACCGCTGATCATATTAAGGCAACCATACTCAAGTGCGGCTCCTCCACTGACCCAAAGCGGATCGATCCTGACGTAAAAGAATTATGGGAGCAAGTGCTCAAGACTATACACCCTGCATTATTCGTAGATGATCCTCCCGATATGGACAAGTGGCACAGAAGATGTTACAACGTTCTAGAAGGGCTTTTGCCTACGACGAGTCGGTTTGTCGGCTTCGCTCGGCACGTTTGCAATGGGCTAGGTTTCGACTACCCTACACCGGATGAGATTGATATGGCAGAGTACATCGATAACCTTAAGGTACCTGCTCCCCAGGGAGTCGACATGCGAATGTGCTATGACGATATTTTCAATTTTGCGATTGATCGTATTCAGAAGGTATGGCTGAACGTCACCCGTTATTCGCTCGGCTATGGAGATACCATTGCATTTTGCGAGGATGAGTGGGACCTTGACACCGGGCGGAATAAAAGTGCTTCGGATCAAAGGCTTGTTTTTTGGGATGTGGCCTGATATGAGATGTAGCAGTCTATATGTACTATGGCTTCTCGCTATCATTCTTATTCCTGGATGCGCTCTATGTCCATCGATAGATCCTCAGCAGAAACTTATTATGCACTTCAATGATTACATGGTTCCACTTGCGAAGGCGGTCGATGTCGTGGTGGACAAACTTCCTCCGGATGCAAAAGACAATGAAATCTTTTCCACTGCTGTAAAACTCAGCGGTGACCCTGACTTGATAAAGCCTTTCGAAGGCTATGTCCTTAAGGCCCGCATACAGGACGGGGTGGGAGTTATCCTTCTATGCTCGCCAGATGGCAAAGAAGGTATTATCGAGGATGTTACATGCACTTCAAGGCCAGACTCATACAGGCCAACTGGATCTCCTTGTACATACCAGCTTGACATACAAAAAGTTTGCTCTGCCCCGTGAACAGATACGTGATAGCGAATGTTGCAAGCTCCTTTGACGTTCTCTCTTGCTGTAGACTATAGNNGAGTGAGCTTTCTACCTATGATCTGTTGCACCTTGCGGTGAGAGGAATGGCGTACTGGAGATCATTCAAGCTCACCCGCACGCTAAGCGATAGTACCAGTGGTAGAAATGTGTCGCCTCCAAGTCATCATATGAGGCCTATGTTTCAGAGTGATTATTTCTGAAATAATCTGATAATTGCTGTAGTCTATAAGCAGAGGTGTTTTTTCTAACCTTAGGCCATGGTATACTGACAGAAACGTAAGATTATCACTAACGCTGTATATTGAAATTGCAATGATTATTACCACTATCACGCGGCACATGTGTCGTCGACTTGTTCATAAAGAATGGACAACATTATGCGAACAACTGATTAGTTTATACCATATCCATGAGCGAGACTCAGGCGCTTGCCCGCCAAGAATAATGCAGGCTTTTCTGATATCTGGAGAAGATCATAGATTTTTTAATCATTGCGTGGTTGATCTAATCGCCATTGCCAGAATAGTATGGCGAAGATGTGTTCACTGGAAGACGGAAGGTGCCAGCACGATCGAAATGCAGTTGGTCAGGGTGCTTACAGGAAGATACGAAAGGTCGTTATTGAGAAAACTTCGCGAAGCAGCTCTTGCTACACTTGTTTCTGAGATCTTACCAAAGTCTGAACTGCCCGCTCTTTATCTTCGCGTTGCGTATTACGGTTGGCACATGAATGGGTTCACGGAAGCATGCAGACAACTCAACTTGAACCCTTTGTCAATGAGTCGGCAGGATGCTACTGGACTGGTTGCACGTCTAAAGTATCCTGAACCGCGTGTAATGCCCCCTAGACGGGGGGAACAAATTGGAATCAGACAACAACACCTTTTATTTCTAGCTAACAAGCATGCAAAGAGCAACACATATCGTGGCCTTAGGAGGATACTTGATTATGAAACCATTTAGTTAGTATGCCTAAACCATTAGCTGAACTTCGAGATCATTATCCTACAGCGTCAGACATGCGCAAAACTTCTCTTATTGGCGGTCGCGATGCAAGACTGGCTATAGCCCGTTTGTGGCTCTCAGAAGGTATCCCTTTTGCTTTCCGCGAAAGTCCCGGCATTTATGAGGCAGTACGAATGTGGGTTGCCGTTATGCTCGGAATTGACCCTAAAGAAATTACTATGATAGGGAGTGCCCGACTTGGTCAATCGCTCTCGGATGATAATTTCGGCAGGCCATTCTCAGACCAATCTGATATGGACCTAACAATCGTATCAGAAGATTACTTTGAAAAAATGAGAACAGAATTCTGTAAGTGGGCACTCCAGTATGAGTCGGGTGAGGTCTCACCCCAGAATGATAGGGAAAGGCGATTCTGGGACGACCACCTAAAGCGCGGTCCGAAATTGATAAGCAAGGGCTTCTTGGACTCGCATATGATTCCACTGCGAAATGCCTATCCTGTTGCGCAAAATGTGGGGCAGACAATGTATCTGCTTAAGGAGAAGCTGAAAGCGACTGAAGAAGCTCCGCATGTGCTCAAGGTAGATGCGCGAGTTTATAGACGCTGGGACGCCTTTGCCCGGCAAATGGATTTAAGTCTATCAAGGATGCAGGATGCGCTGCATCCGAGGTGACATAATCTTTGCCATTGCACTCTCTCTCAAAATATATTTGTCAAGTTAGGACCGTTACCCATAATGTGCGCCAGCCGCGAATGGAAGATAACGGAGCGGGATCGAGGCTGTGATCTCCAACGTCAAGAGAGGATTCAA
>PMYY01000215.1 GCA_003170655.1 Nitrospiraceae bacterium | reverse complement strand
CGCGCCCATGCTGGGCGCACATGAACTACCCCGCAGCAAGCTGCGAGGTATCAGGAATCAAAAAAATCCAGCTGTGGCCGATGTATTTGTCTGTACTCCTCCTCTCGTCCTTGCTCCCGAACATATTTCCGTATAACTTCTTCATTCCCATGTTCGCTAACCGTATTTATAAAATATCCCTTCGTCCAGAACTCACCACCCCATAATTTCTTCTTCACCTCTGGGACTCTTCTGAACATCTCTCTTGCTGTTATGCTTTTTACCACTTGACTCAGACGACTTGGACTATACATCGGTACAGTCTGAAGTAAGAAATGTACATGATTATCGTCTGTCCCTATTTCTATGAAACTTATTTCGTATCTCTTGCTGATTTCCAAACATATCTCCTTAAGTTCCTTATCCACATCCTTCGTGAATACCACCTTCCGATATTTAGCTGGGCACACCAAGTGGTATAGCAATACCGACACATTGTGCTTCCTGTGTATAAATTCGCTCACCCATAAATTTTAGTCACAACTGCAAAGCCGAAGCAAGCTTCGGGGAATTAGACCCCTGCGATAAAATAAAAGAGGCCGGCGTAATCGACTTCCCCCTACGAAGCCTTTTGCTGAAGCTCGGCCGCTTAGTCGGCAACCAGCGCTTTCGACATAATGCCGATCCTAAGCGCGCCCTTGTGTTTCCCCCTGATAAATAGTGGCATAGAGAAATCATTGATGATCTCTCCGGTATCCCGCATATATGTTTAGAACAGAAATGGTTTTTTGTTGTTTGCCAACATAATACCCGCCTTATCGCTGAATATCCTTTTGTCCATAGTGTTGAGAAGGTCCGCCTCGTATTTCCCAGTAGGTGATCTAAACTTACGGTTGTATGTCGGCGAGTAACCGCATTACCCTTAATAACCCTTGCAGCTGTCTTTCTTGGAACCTGATACATAGCGTACAAATCGATACGACGTGATACTCGGTTCTTTTAATTGTCGCCGATTTAGTATACTTATATATAGATAACCCTTTGTTAATAACTTTTCGGCGCAATGCTCTCTGGCAGCCGGATGAGGAGGTCTCATTATGAAACGACGCGATTTTCTTAAGGTGGCGGCTTTGACCGCAGCCGCTGTGACAGCTCGCCCGCTTTATGCGGAAACAGTTGCCGAAGTGCCCTCTGTCAAAAGTTATCGTGAAATCGGAAAGACCGGGTTGAAGATGAGCGATATTTCCTTCGGTGCCGGAAAACTTTCGGCTGCTTCGATGGTCCTAAGGGCAGTGGATAGTGGCATTAACTATTTTGACACCGCTCCTGATTACGGCCAATCTGAAAATACGCTCGGCGAAGCCATGGGCAAGATCCGAAGGGACAAGGTCATCATTACATCGAAATTCTGCCATCCGCAGCCCTATCCAGGTCATCTACCTCTTGGTTCCAGGAAGGAAGACTACATAGCTTCAGTCGAAGGAAGCTTGTCTAGGATGAAGACCGATTACCTTGATTTCTGCTTTGTACACGCTATAGGTGAGATGAGCAAGGATCTGGAAGCCGAGAAAAAAAGGCTCCTTAACGATGAGATGTTCGAAGCCGCAGCTAAACTGAAAAAGGAAGGAAAGATCCGTTTTCTGGGCACCTCTTCTCATGGACCTAACAATATGGAGGAACTCCTGATGACTGCGGTCAACTCAGGGCACTTCGATGTGATACAGCCATCCTTCAACTTCATGAAGTTTCCGAAACTACCCGAGGTTATGAAGGAAGCCTACAAAAAAGGTGTTGGCGTAATCGCAATGAAAACCCTTGCTGGCGCTAAGGATATGAATATGGAGGCAAAAGGAGTGGAGTTCTCCCATGCAGCATTCAAGTGGGTGTTGAAGCATCCGGAGGTGAGTGGCCTTATCGTCACAATGAAGACTGCTTCTGATATAGAGCTCTATCTAAAGGCCTCGGGGTCGAAATTTACCGCCGCCGATCAGGATGTCCTCGATCGCTATGCTCGATTGTATGGAAGCGAATACTGCAGAACAGGCTGCGGAGAGTGCGAGAAATCGTGCACATTAGGAGTGGAGATCGCCTCAGTTATGAGATACCGGATGTATTTTATGGACTACGGCATGGAAAAGAGGGCGATGCAATCCTATGCCTTGCTAAAAAAGAACGCATCAACCTGCTCCGGATGTGTTGATCCCGTTTGCGTCGGCAGCTGTCCACATGGTCTACCTGTGAAAGACATGCTTTGCGATGCCCATGAGTCGATGTCGTTCACAGTCTGATGAACTCAGTTCCGCTTAAATACCGCCTTCTTCTGATTGGGCTGCTGCCGATTATCGCCGCAGTCCTATATTTCAGAGGTCAGAACTATGATCCAGCCCTGATAGACTTCAAGAAAACGGTGCAGCAGGAAGTCCTTGGTTCTGTGGCATCACCTAAGGTTGTACAAGAGTCACAGCCTCTCCCTGTCGTTCAGGATATCGCGGGCTTCCGGAAGATCGGTGAGGCTCATCGTTACACAAAGGAAAATCTTTATGAACATGTAGACGGCCATGCGGAATATTTTATCAGTGCCGGATTTCAAGGGCTTACGGTTACGGAGTACGTTGCCGCGGGATCAAAGGCTACAGAGGCGGAGATCCAGGTCGAGGTCTTTGACATGGGTAAAAGCATTCAAGCCTTCGGGGTCCTGGCGGATGAGTCTGGAGAAAAACCGACTCCGGTCTCTGTCGGAACGATGGGTTACAAGACCTCAATGGGCATTAACTACATCAAAGGCAAGTATTACGTAAAGATATCGGCCTTCAGCCCCAAGACGGCGGTAATCAAATTTTCTAAGGGATTCGCCGACACTCTTCCTGCAGGACAGAATTCTTTCGAGGTCTTCTCGAAGTTCCCCGATCTCGGAAAGGTCGAAAACACGAGGTTTGCAAAAGAGGGTTATCGCGGTCTCGATTTCCTCCATAATGTAGTCGAACGGGAATACTCCACAACCAGTGGTAAGATCAAAGTAGCACTTATGGCAGGCAGTGAACGTGAAATGCGATCACTGCTATCCTCATTTCTTGACTACTTTGGTAAATCCGGGATGCGGTATGAAAAAATCGAGATCGGCGGATCAGAAGCATACAGGGTTATAGACAAATATGAGGGCAATTGGTTTCTTGTCCGGTCTCGCGATGCGGTTTTCGGCGTGTTCGGGACAGATGACGAGGGAATCTTGAAATTATTTATGAAGGATAAGGGGTTGAGAACATCTTGACAAATGTGCTTATTTTCTTTTGTTTTATATCACAATATCTATTGAGCTCTTATGAAGAAAAGACTCCTATCTTTTATTTGGGAGGTGTAATTTAAACCATGCAAGCAACGGTCTGCGGCAAGATTAAAAACGCCTCCCTATATTCTGCCTTGGATGCTACAGCCAGTCTTATGTATAAGGTTGAGCGCATCTATTTCAGGGAGCACTTCGTTCCGCTGGCGTATGTGAGTGTATCACTATATTGGAGCCGTTTTGATGGCTCTATATATAAAACCACATATTTTTAGGAACGGTAAAAAACCTCTGAGATAGTCCTATGCCATCGAAGAATAACAAAAGAGAACCGTACATTAGCAGGAGACAATTTCTCCTAAAAACTGCGGCCACCTGCGGCCTTGCAGCAACTGCGGGAGTATGGGGATATGTTTTTTACAGTAAAGAACCGGTTCGAAGGAGCGAAAGCAGGATCCTCACCTTCAAGGACTTTCGAGTCAAAGACAATACAGTCTATCCTAATCTTGCCGTAGTCCACGGCCAAGACGCGGAGAAGATGGTCCGGGCGGCAATTGAAAAGATCGGTGGCATGGGCCGGTTTGTGAACCCCGGCGAAAAGGTTTTACTAAAGCCAAATGTGTCATGGGACAGACAACCGGAGCAGGCAGCCAACACTAACCCCGCGGTGGTTGCCGCAGTTGTTAGGCTTTGCCTGGAGGCGCGAGCATCAGAGGTCTGGGTAACAGATGTTTCGGTAAACGATCCCTACAGATGTTTCGCCCGTTCCGGGATCGAAAATGCAGTGAAGAAAGCTGGCGGAAAGATCAGATTGACCACCGAAAACGACTTTGTCCTTACCAACCTGAAAGGAGAATCTCTCAAGGTGTGGCCGGTAAGCTCGTTCTACCACCAAGCTGACAAGCTTATCAATTTGCCGATAGTGAAAAACCACTCTCTTAGCAAGTGCACAATGGCTATGAAGAACCTTTACGGCTCTCTCGGCGGACAGAGGAACCGCCTGCATCAGGACATCAACCCCGCGATTGCTGACCTCGCCTGTGCGATCAGACCGACACTCACCGTCATGGATGCCATTAGGGTACTCAAGAGAAACGGTCCGACCGGCGGTAACCTCTCGGACGTTTCCATGGAGAACACTATTATCGCTGGAGTAGACATGGTGGCGATTGAGTCTTATGGGCTGAGGTTTCTTGATCTGAAGGTTGAGGATATCCCTTTTATTATAATGGCGGAAAAGAGAGGCATCGGGATTTCCGATTGGAAATCGCTCAACGTTGCCGAAATGAACGTATGATCCAAAAGATCCTGCGCCTGCGAAATATCAGGAGAATTTATGCCATCTTTTTCATAGTGCTTTTCGTCCTGCTTCTTTGGATGACGAGTTTCGGGAGCATGAAGGGGTATGAGACTAAGCTCTTTCTAGAACTCGACCCACTAACTGCTATCGCCTCTTTTCTCACCAGTTGGACAGTCTATAAGGGGCTCGCCCTTTCGCTATTTATCATTAGCGGTACACTTTTTTTCGGCCGCTTCTTCTGTTCCTGGGTGTGCCCGATGGGCATCATAAACCAGGTGGCAGGAAGTATCTTCACCAAACTTAGGGCGGTAGATACCGTTTCACTGAATTCTTATNNCCTCTCTACCGGCTCAAGTACTATCTCCTTGCTATATCCCTGGCCCTTGCTGCCTTTGGTTCGCTTCAGATTGGATTGCTCGATCCAATTCCATTTATCACGCGGTCCTTCGCCATCTCAGTATTTCCGATGATTAATAGCAGCCAGGGCTGGCTCTATCTGAAACAGCCCCTTTTTAATGGCGGAACTTTGCTGGGCCTGATCTTGCTTGCGGTAATCTTTGCAAACAGGTTTCTTCCGCGATTCTGGTGCCGTGCGGTCTGTCCCTTGGGTGCTCTTCTCGGACTGCTGTCTTTCCGGCCTCTTCTTAGGATTTGGCGTGATGTCGACCTTTGCACCGACTGCAAAAAATGCCTCGGCCACTGTCACGGCGGATGTGATCCCCACGCTGCTCTTCGAGTTACCGAATGTCACCTTTGCATGAACTGCATCGAAGACTGCCCTGAGGGAGCAATCCATTACGGTCTGTCAAAACCCTCAAGTTCCGCCCAGATGCCTCTCGACATAAGCCGTCGCAGGCTGATCGAGAGCGCCCTCGCAGGGGCGATTCTCCTTCCAATGATGCACAGCACGATCACCTCAAAAACATCGCCGCAGCATCGCGTAATCAGACCACCTGGTTCCATCTCCGAAGAAGACTTCCTCCGACGCTGCGTCAAGTGCGGGGAATGCATGAAGGTCTGTCCGACCAACGCAATCCAGCCAGCTTTGCTGGAGGCGGGATTCGAGGGGATCTGGACACCAATCCTAATCAACAGGATTGGCTACTGCGAGTACAACTGTGTGCTCTGCAGTCACGTATGCCCAACCGGAGCTATCAGTCCTATTACGGTCGATAAAAAAATTGGAAAGGGTGCTGGACAGAAGCCGCTCAAGATTGGCACTGCCTTTTACGACCGCGGAAGGTGCCTACCNNCAGACCTTTGAGGTCGAGCTTAGAGATGGAACGACAAAAATGATGAAGCGCCCTTACGTAGACCCGAATCTATGCACCGGTTGCGGGATTTGTGAAAACAAGTGTCCTATCCGCGATCAGGCCGCGGTTCGCGTTACCTCTATAGGAGAAGCGAGATCATCAACAAACCAGATGATACTCAAGTCCTGAAGAAGACTTACATCGCAAACCTTTTGGTTCTCAGGTCTTGCAATTTTTATTATACAGCGGATGAATGTAACAGCCATTGTTTTATAATTCTTTACTGGACACTACTGGATTATTTTTAAGTGTTTGATGCGTGGAAGAACAGCGCATTTCTCAACGACGCAGATCAAGGCGTCATATAAGAAGACAATCTGCAAAGTCACCATGAAAGTTTTTTCGGTAATCACCAAATTCCTGGTACTGGTAAAATCGAAAATTTCAGTAGCACCAATTCAGCAGCCTCGATATGGCTGCCGCAAAGATTAGCGACATGAAAGCGATAGAACTAGCATGATGAATTGTTGAAACGACTATCGATGATTTCCGTTTCGTGCCCACCAGTGTAAAAAGGATATCTCTGGTAATACTTTCTGAGAGAAATTATCTCGCTCCATCGAATCTCCAGACTCAAGATAGAATCATTATGTTACTGTCGCCGTGCAATTGAGTGAATACGAGATAAATACGAGATGCTTTTTTATCGTCATCATAACTAATTGAAAAATAAGCCACCTGCCGGAATCGAACCGGCGACCTACTGATTACGAATCTTCGCTTCGTATTAGTATAACCCTCTGATTAAATGAGATTTATCGAAAGGTCATAATCATAAGGCATATCTAATAAATCCAATCTGGTAGGAAGTGGCCGTA
>PMYY01000040.1:3305-11308 GCA_003170655.1 Nitrospiraceae bacterium | reverse complement strand
ACTGCCCATATCCTCAGGCACGCCTTCCCCAATTGGTTCCTTTTAAGGTGGTTTTTTATCTTTTATCCTGAGTATAAAGCTGACGACATCCCCTTTTTGAAGTACGAATTGTTTCAGGAGGAATCATTGGCGAGATTTAAGAGACTCTTCCCACTCGACTGCTTCGCCGACATGTCTCCTATTACACACGCGCTGGCTGTTCTTGCCCGTCTGCTCGGGCACGGTGGTCCCATTGTTACACTCGAAAAATATGTTCATATCACGGACTGGATATTCCATTTTATGTCAAGAGGGTTTGAAGAAAAGAAAGTATCAATAACATCCCGCCAAGCGGAGCAATTACTTCAAGTGTCTAACCCCACACTTCCGGATGCGTTAAAAGGCAGAGGAAAGAAAACGCTTTCCTATAAAAGAATACTTTCCTATCAAGTCAAAGAATTTAAGAAAAAGAACTTGCAGGCAAGCCGATTCATGTTTGGCTCAGATTCCGAGCTCGATGAGTAAAAAAAGCTGTCAGAAGGCGATGGGTATCACCGTAAATCATTTGGGTCGGTTCGAGACTTCCCCCTGCAGGCGCGTTTTTTTAATTTCACCAAGCATATTGATTTCCGATTGTACTATAGATAATCGACAGAAAATTGACGTTACGTATAACATGTCGTAATCTTTGAGGCAGACATGTGGGGGCAGCTGACTTGCTTTACCTGAAAGTCACGATTTTACCACTTGTCAGATATTTGGTGATAGCCGATAGAAACATTGATTTTGTATTTTCTTTAGACAGGGAAGCTGCATTCAATGGTTACGGAACTGGGTATGCATAAAAAAGGGAGATAATGACCACTTATATTGACTTAATGGCATCGAAAGAAGGATATTATAGCAAGCCAAAGTGGCAAGAAAGATCGGATATAATAACTTGAAACTGAAGCTGAACACTAACAAGGAAGAAGCTTTGAATAACAGACTTTTTCTACAGACTCATTAGACCAGTGCAATAGGAACTGTGAGATAACATGGACGACATACTTCAGAAAATAAAAACGCCAGCGGAATGTATGCAACTAGCCATAAATTGTCGAGACAGAAATCCAGACCTCGCGCGGGGAGCTCGTCGACGTGCTATAGAACTTCGGGCTGCTGCACATGATATAAGGACCGATGTTGAATTAGAATTGTTGAAAGCTGTTTATGCATACGAGGAAGTATTATCAGAAAAGAATAAGCGCAGAACTCCTGCATCGCGTACTTGGCAGATGATTAAGAGGCATGGGATTGTGGTTGCAGCCGAAAGGGCTGTAAATAGAGACATTGAAGCAACAGGATACAAGGTGTTGGCGGAGCTGGGCCTGCACGATCTGACATTTGAATCTGTCATTGTTCGTCATCCTGACAAATTCAGTTCAGAAGCTGTTGCACGTGCTAAAGTGCGAGTAGAGGAACTGGCCAAACTATAGGCATAGCGGCGCGATGCGTCGGATCGGCGGGAAATGTCCACGCTTTCCCGGAAGCTTTAGCGTTTAGTCAAACATTCTGCTATAGTTGTGCAAGTGACTAATACCGGACTAATACCGGACTAATAAACAGTCTAATAACTGGTTGGATTTTAATAAATGAAAGGAATAGACGTCGAGAATATACTCGCAAAATATCCGGAATTAATTGAAAGTGACTTGCATCTAGTCGGGCGGCAGGTGACCGTTTATGGTCGCAGGATGGACTTGTTATTTGAAGACGTAAATAAGAGAAAATTAATTGTCGAGTTAAAATCCGGACCAATCTTAGATAAACATATCGGCAAATTATGGCATACGAGGGTGGTGTCCTCTCTGATAAAGATCTAGATATTAGAATTATGCTTATTGGAACAAGAGTGCCCCCAAACTTGAGAAAAGCTCTTGATCATTACGGTTTTGCTTGGATGGAAATTAATTTTGCTACTCTTAAATCGTTTCTGAGTGAAAAAAGTGATACTACTTTCGAGCATCTCTTTCAGGAAGAGAATTTGTTAAATCAGTTTAATGAAATAAAAGTCCCCGCGGAAATTGATCTGATTGACACTTCGGAGTTCCCACTATTAGTTGAACAGATTATAGAAAAAGTGCTAAAACCAATATCAAATGGCATCTCGGCTAAAATTGGGAAGAGATATACAAGTTATTTTATGCAAGGCAGAAGATTTTTACATTTTTATGATAGAAGTCAAACTAGAATTCAGTTGCATATTGATAAAAGTTATTTGGAATATAGTAATCGAAACTTTGACATGATCTATCTCGCAACAAAATTACCAGTCCATGAGGCTACGTCAGAATACGTTATAAAAATTAATTCTGAGAAAAATTTGAACTTTCTTGCAGACTTCCTATTTAAATTGTATAACGGGGTCACTACAGATAATCTAACACTTGAAAAGTGAAGGAGAAGAAGATGGTGCGCATCCGTAAATATGGTACGCCGACGCGTCCGGGCGAAATGCCGTTGGAGAAAAAGGAAGATCGCAAAAGGGACAACGCCCGCTTAATGCTGAAAAGCAGCGAAAACGTGAGAAAGACTAACCAGTCATGCCACCGGCCTGAGCGGGTTAACTCATTGTTGGCAGTAAAGGAGAGAGAACCATGAACAATTGGTTGAAACTTATCGGCTCGTCCGACAAACCCATAACTGAGCATCCCTTCTACGGCAACTTCAATGCGGAGTACATTGGTTTTCGAAAGGCATAGAATGCCCGGAATTCGAATGGGCGACCATCTATTTCTCTATGCACCAGGAGGCAGCAGGAGTATATTCGCCCTGGCAGAAGCCACGGCCGACCCGGAGAACGACAGCAATTACACCTATGGAGGATGGAAGTTGTCGATGGAAACTGCGTGTTCAGTATGTGATAAACCTTCCGGTGACTTCCGGCGTTCCCATCGATGAGGTCAACTCCGGATATTGAAATCTCACACACTCAGTCCGACAGCAATCCCATATCAAATTGACTCCCGAGGAATACAAGCTGGCATACAGCAAACTGCGAGAAAAATTGAACAGGTGAATCTTCGAGGATCAGCCAACAAACGGCTACACCGGATCGCCAATAAACTGGCGTCCGGTGAGACTTGGTGTTAAAATAGCTCCGGGGATAGTGGCATCCTTTTCTCGCATAGCTGACAACCACACGAAAAATACTAATGGCAATCCCTTCCACCTTGACAGTTGAGGCGTGGCTGTAGGCGATATCGAAAATCGCCCCAAAACTGATATCGACGGTCATCAGAGTAAGAGGGTCACCCCGAAGAGTCTTGAATTTTACTTTTCACTAGGCAGAATGATTTCCAGTTGCACTATAGCTCATCGACAGAAAATTGACGTTACGTATAGCCAGTACAAGTCTCTAAAAGAACCAGTTGGCTTGTTAACCCATTCTCCGCAGCTACGTGGCAAATTTCATCAAAAATACGGCTGATCGATGCGCGAACGCGCGTCAATTCAGGATTGGGGATAGTCATATTCTGAAAATCAAATGTAGTGAAGAAAAGCCTCTTGAAGCTGACAAACAAATAACTCATAATAACAGTCATGTACCATCAGCGTTATGCCAAGAAAGTTGACGGAGAAGAGTACGGATACTGGTCACTTGTGGAATCGGTCCGCACTGCAAGTGGTCCTCGTCAGAGGATTGTAGCAAGCATAGGTAAGTTGCCTTGATTAGACAAAGAAGAACGGATCGGATGGGAAGAGATCGGCCGTATACTTACCGGCAAGCCTCACCAGCAAGACAACCTATTTCGAAAGACCGAGGAGCCGCCTTCGTGTGGGGTTGATGCTGCGAAAGATGCAGCGTTTCTGAAATATCAGGAGACTCCTGATATTCCAGAAACGCTATGCTTTTTACGGTATCATCCCAACCTCTTAGTCTTGCTCGACATATCAATGTTATCAACATCTTAGAAACTCCTGTTCCGGTGTCAACAGTCCTGGCCGCATTCTGCTACATAATGTTATAGTGTTATAGTGCACACTAAAGCATGTTCTCATTACGCATGGGAATGACTATTGTTGATATGAAAAACACTCTCACAAATCACTACTCGAGACGAGATTTTGATCCATCGTTGAGGGTCGGCTTTCTGGTCAAGCGTTGCACCTCATTGCTGTCGAAATTGGCGCAACCACATTCGGATCGCAGCCACATTCGGTTGAAGGATACGTTTTCGCAGCGGGAAGTAGTGGCACTTGTTTCTTCACTTCAACGCCTCGGTGAACAGCTGCAAGAGTTCGTAAGTACGCTACCGTCGACACAACCAAGACTAACGGCGTCAAAGCTAGACCTAGCGTTAGCAAAGATAAACGACGAGCAACGAATCAAAAATTCGATTCGGCTTGGCTGATGTGCTCGGCTGTCATTATGTCAGGGATGGTTTAGAATGAAAAGAACTACTCTATTTGCTCTTGCGTTTGCCGGAGTTGTAGGTCTGGGAGCAGCACTATGGTGGTGGTCGTCGGCTCACCACCAGCCTCGCAAGGAACTTACACTCTATGGCAATATCGACCTACGCCAAATCGATCTACCCTTCAATGGCAACGAGCGTATCGCGGCCGTATTGGTCCAGGAGGGCGACCATGTTACACGCGGACAAGTGCTCGCACGCCTTGACACCACCCGTCTGGCACCACAGGTGGAGAAGGCCGCCGCCGAGCTCGCGGCACAGCAGCAGGTTGTGAACCGATTGCATCACGGTAATCGTATCGAGGAGATCGCGCAGGCGCGAGCTAACGTCGATGCGGCCAGGGCAGATGCGGTCAATGCGCGCGCGCAATATGAGCGGCTACGTGCCCTTTCCGATAACTCCGCGGGCCGCGCCCTGAGCCGACAGGATTTGGACTCGGCGAAAAACGCAGTCGATGCGGCGGAAGCGAAACTCGTAGTGAGCCAGAAGGCGCTTGAACTTGAACTGGCTGGACCACGCAAAGAGGACATCGAGCAGGCTGAAGCGCAACTTCGGGCCGAAGAAGCCCAACTCGAGCTATTGCACCAACAGTGGAAGGATGTGCAATTGTTGGCGCCACTGGACGCAGTAGTGCGTTCCAGGATTGTTGAGCCGGGCGAAATGGCCTCGCCGCAGAAAGCCGCCTTTACGCTGGCGATTACAGATCCAAAATGGGTGCGCGCATATGTGTCGGAGACTGATCTGGGCGCTCTGCATGAAGGTCTAAAGGCAACCATTACCGCCGATGCATTCCCTGCCCGAAGCTTTCAGGGATGGGTCGGGTTCATCTCACCAGTTGCTGAATTTACTCCGAAGTCCGTCGAGACTAGCGAGCTTCGTTCAAGCCTTGTCTATCAGGTCCGCGTCTTCGTACAGGATCCGGCGAATGAGCTGCGTCTTGGTATGCCCACAACGGTACACTTGCCCCTTGCCATCGGCAAGGGCGGATCGTGATTGCTGCTCCGCGAACAGTGCTAGTTTCACCAGCCCTGATTGCAGAGAATCTTAGCCAGGCTTTTCGTAGCAAAAAGGAGCCGTTGGTTCAGGCGCTCGATGGGGTATCTCTCGAAGTGCGCTCCGGCGAACTCACAGCTCTGATCGGACCGGACGGCGCCGGCAAGACGACGCTGATTCGTCTTGCTGCGGGGTTGCTGCGCGCCGATAGCGGAACACTGAGGGTACTGGGTGTCGATGTTAATATTGACCCGCAACGTGTGCAGGACCGCATCAGCTACATGCCGCAACGATTTGGTTTGTACGAGGATCTGACCGTTGCAGAGAATCTAGATCTGTACGCTGACTTACATGGCGTCTCCGCCGATGAGCGCGCACAGCGCTACCCGCAGTTGATGACGATGACAGCACTCGCGCCATTCAAACAGCGTCTGGCCGGTCAACTGTCCGGAGGCATGAAGCAGAAACTGGGCCTAGCCTGCACATTGATTCACTCACCGGAGTTGCTGCTTCTGGATGAGCCCACGGTAGGAGTAGATCCTTTGTCACGACGCGAGTTGTGGGAAATCGTGCGCCATCTGGTCACCGATGAGGGTATGACTGTGCTGCTCAGCACAGCCTATCTGGACGAAGCGGAGCGTTGCAGCCGCGTCGTTATGCTCCATCATGGCAAGGTGCTCTCGCAGGGGACTCCGTCTGATGTGACGCACAATGCAGAGGGCTTGAGTTTCATCGTTCAGCCTTCGCAACCACATGGCGCTCGCACACTGCAGGGGCAGCTGCTCGATCGGCCGGACATCATTGATGCGGTGCCGGACGGAGGCCGAGTCAGATTCGTGCGTGTGACGGAAGGGCAGGACGTCTCAGCTACCGATGAATTGCTTCGAGAATTGACGGTCACGCCGGTGCCCGCGAGTTTCGAAGATGGATTCATGATGCTCCTGAGACGCAGTGCCGATCACGAGCAGGTGAAGGCTATTACGGTCGATCGGCCGGTGATTGGCGAGGGTCAGCCGGTTATCGTAAAGGTCCGAGATCTGGTAAAGCGTTTCGGCGACTTCGTAGCGGTAGATCACATCGATTTCGAAGTACTCCGCGGCGAAATCTTTGGGCTTTTGGGTCCCAATGGTGCTGGCAAAACTACGACGTTTCGCATGTTGTGCGGTCTACTGACCGCCAGTGGCGGCCAGTTGAATATAGCTGGAACAGACGTGCTCCGTGCGCCCGCGTCGGCGCGCTCACGCCTGGGGTACGTAGCGCAGAAATTCTCCCTATATGGACCACTTACCGTGGCCGAGAATCTGGAGTTTTTCGCCAGTGCCTATGGTTTGCGGGGCGAGCGCCGGCGTGCACGCATCGCCTGGGCCATGAAGCAGTTCGAGCTAGAGACTAATGCACACATGATGAGCGCGCAGTTACCGGGAGGTTTCAAGCAGCGACTGGCGATGGCTGCGGCACTGCTGCACGAGCCGGAGATCCTGTTCCTCGATGAGCCGACCAGCGGCGCCGATCCGTTGGCGCGGCGGGTCTTCTGGCGACAAATCACGGCACTGGCCGAACAGGGTGTGACCGTGATCGTGACGACACACTTCATGCAGGAGGCGGAGTACTGCGATCGGGTCGCGATCATGGATGCGGGCAAGGTGCTGGCGAAAGGCTCGCCGGGAGATATTCGTCAACGCGCTAGCACTCCGACTACGCTTGAGCCAAGCATGGAGGACGCGTTTATCGCTATTGTCCAGGACGCGCGTGTCGAGCAGGCGCAACTTGTCGCATCTGCACCAAAGGAGGCGGCATGACGGTAGAAACCTTAGTGGACACTAACTCGTGGCCAGCAAAGCTGCGGCGGGTCCGCGCACTAGTGCGCAAAGAGACGTATCAGGTGCTGCGTGATCCGTCCAGCATCGCTATGGGCGTGGTGTTGCCCCTGATATTGATCCTGCTGTTTGGTTATGGATTATCTCTTGATGTGAAGAATGTGCCGTTGGCTGTCGTCATTGATGAGACATCAGATGAGGCGATCGAGCTGCTCGCCTCCTTACAGCTCTCACGGTATTTTCAGCCGCAGATCTCACGATCTATGGTCGTCGCGCAGCAACTACTGCTTGAACAGAAGGTCGATGGCATTGTGCGTATTCCGTCTGATTTTGTCCGGCAACTTAATGCAGGGCACGCCGATCTGCAATTAATCGTCGAAGGCGGCGACGCGAATCGGGCCCGCATCATCCAAGGCTACGTCCAGGGTGCGGTCGGCGTGTGGGCGGCGAGACGCACGGCACAGGGCCGAAGCGTTGAAAGCGCTCCGGTGATGCTGCAGACGCGGATGTGGTTCAATGAAGCCAATGAGAGCGCCTATTTCCTGGTGCCAGGCCTCATCGTGCTCGTCATGACACTAATCGGGGCGCTGCTGACAGCGATGGTCATGGCTCGCGAATGGGAGCGCGGCACGCTCGAGGCATTGCTGGTTACTCCAGTACGCAGCGACGAGATTCTGATCGGCAAGACTCTGCCATACTTTCTGCTCGGCATGGTCGGTCTGGTTGTTTGCGTGCTCGCAGCTAAATTTCTGTTTCA
>PMYY01000040.1:0-3275 GCA_003170655.1 Nitrospiraceae bacterium | reverse complement strand
CTGACGATGCTTGCTACGTTCATGCCGGCTTTCATGTTGTCTGGCTTTATGTTCGACCTGCGCAGTATGCCCGCGGCGGTGCGTTTGATCACATATGTGCTGCCGGCACGTTACTACGTAGCATTGCTGCAGTCAGTGTTCCTCGCCGGAAATGTCTGGTCGGTGATCGTGCCCAATACGCTGGTGCTAGCCGCTATGGCGATCTTGCTGGCAATTAGCAGCCGCGCCGTGATGCGCAAAAGGTTGAACTGAGGTGTCAATGCTCGACTCCATTCTTCGCATTCTTGCGCTGACACGCAAGGAACTACTGTCGGTATTGAAGGATCCGCGTACCCGAATGAGCCTGCTAGTGCCACCGCTTATGCAGGCACTGATCTTCGGTTATGCAGCCACCTACGATCTCAATCATGTCCCCTATGCGGTGTTGGATCAGGATCGTAGTGCGGCCTCACACCAGCTGCTGGCTGGGCTCGATGGCTCGGGCATCTTTGAGCGCATCGCCGATCTGCACCGTGTCGGTGATCTGGCAACTTATATCGACGACCGGCGCGCGCTGCTGGTTGTACAAATCGAGCCGGATTTCGAGCGGCACCTGCTTTCTGGAACGAGTGCCGACGTGCAGGTTATCGCCGACGGACGCAACTCAAACACTGCTGGTACAGCAATGGGCTATGTAAACAGTATCGTCGAGCAGTTTAACACCGACTGGCGCAGTACTCACGGACTCGCCGCGGCGCCACTCGGTATTATAAGCCGAGCTTGGTATAATCCCAATTTGGAAACGCGCTGGAATATGATTCCAGGGTTGATCGGCACTCTCACGCTGATTCAGACGATGATGCTGGCCGCTATGTCGGTTGCACGGGAGCGTGAACAGGGTACATTCGATCAACTGCTCGTCACGCCGTTCCGTCCATACGAGATCATGGCTGGCAAGGCGTTGCCGGCGATGGCAGTCGGGACGATTCAGGCCACCGGCGTACTATTGGTCGCGCAGCTCTGGTTTCGCATTCCATTCGCCGGTTCGTATCTGACTCTCTACGTAGGTTTGATGCTGTTCCTACTGGCAGCAATTGGCATCGGCCTGTTGGTATCGTCAGTTGCGGCTACGATGCAGCAGGCTTTGCTCTATTCGATGCTGTTTATCATCCCATTCTCGCTGCTCTCCGGCATGACCACACCGTTACGCAATATGCCGCCCGCGGTCCAATATTTCACGGCAATCAATCCGCTGCGCTACGCGATCGACATCACGCGGAGGGTATATCTAGAGGGTGCCAGCCTGTATCTGCTCCGGTCTGATTTGTGGCCGCTCGCACTGATAGCAGCACTGACGCTTGCGGCGGCCGCTTGGATGTTCAGCCATAGGATGCAATGACGACTATGCAAACTCGTGAACATTACCGCCCTCAGCTTAATTGTTACTGTTGTTTATTGTGGCGACGTACTTCTTACAGTGTGCGGAGCGCCATGGTGATGCCAGCGTTGTTAGCGGTAGCGCTAGTTATGGTGCTAGCCGGCTGCGCCGTCGGGCCGAATTTCGTACGACCGATACCGCAGACGCCAGCCCATTGGTCAAGCCCTTCGGACACGTCCCGCCCGATTGACAGCCTGTGCAAAAGCACGACCACTGAAGACACAGCGGATCTGCGCCGCTGGTGGGCCGATTTCAATGATCCGACACTATCCTCGCTCGTCGAGCGCTCGATATCCGCGAACCTGGACTTGCGCGCGGCGGTGCTGCGAATAGAGGAGGCGCGTGCGCAGCGTGGTGTCACAGCAGCCGCGCTCTGGCCGAGCCTTTCGACCAACGCCTCTTACGCCAGCACCCGCCTCAGCGAGACCACAGCGACTGGCTCATTATTCACAACCCCGGGCATTGGCATACCGAACCCGTACAACCAATACCAGCTCGGCGTTGATGCCTCATGGGAATTGGATCTATTCGGACGCATACGTCGGTCGGTCGAGGTCGCAGATGCCAATATCGAAGTATCGGTCGAGGATCAACATGCCGTGCTAGTTGCGCTGCTGGGCGATGTGGCGCAAAGTTACATTGAACTTCGCGGTGCACAGTTACGCAAAGCCACTACAGAGCAAAGCATAGCGACCACAAGTGAGTTGTTAGAACTGGCGCGGAAACGACGCGCTGCGGGCCTTACCAGTGATGTCGACGTGGTCGAGGCAGACGCACAGCTAACCGCAACGCGCGCCCAACTGCCTGCATTAGATTTTATAATCACGCAAACCATCAATCAGCTCAGCCGTCTACTGGGGCGTGCGCCGGAAGGCTTGCGCGCTGAGTTGGACACGGCGGCGCCGATTCCACCGCTGCCGACCACGGTGCCCATCGGATTGCCCGGGGAGCTCGCGCGGCGCCGTCCGGACATCCGCAAGGCCGAAGCAAGCCTGCATGCGGCAACCGCTGGGATCGGCGTCGCGGTAGCTGGGTTGTTTCCTCGACTTACGCTCACGGGAAGCGGTGGTTTTCAATCTGAAACGATCGGACAGCTCACACGGTGGGCGAGTCGGTTCAGCTCGCTTGGACCCACCCTGGAACTGCCCGTATTCGACTTGGGTCGCTGGAAGATGATCCATCTTCAAGACGTGCGGGCAAAGGAAGCAGCTGTGGCTTACGCTGCCACCGTGCTCAATGCGCTGCATGAGGTCGAGAATGCTCGCGCTGCGTATGGCGCCCACCAAGATCAGCATGCCTGGCTCGACGCAACAGTGGCGCAGAACCGTGACGCATGGTTGTTGGCGCGTCAACGTTACGATGGCGGCGTAGCTAGCTTCATCGAAGTTCTCGATGCCGAGCGGACGCTGCAGCAAAATCAGCTCTCTCTGGCTGAAAGCAGCACGACGGTCGGCATCGATCTGGTGAGTCTCTATCGTGCGCTGGGTGGTGGCTGGGAGCGCGCTAATTGACTATGCATTCGTTTCAACTATCGAGGGAACTCGATACTACGGATCTTCATAGTCAAACATCTCACAGACTATTACGACCCTTTCAACATGACATATGATCTTTGGTCTGGTAAAATAGAGACTCCATTAGTATTAACTCAGCAGCCACGATATGGTTGCCGAGGCGACTTCGACATTTTATAGAGGTTGTTAAAGTTCCGGCAGCGATGGACTGTACGTCCTGTAATCATCGATATTGCTGAACGCCCTGGCTTCTATATTATCAGTAGGCGCTAACAAACCCGGCGATGATCGGCTTCATCCTAAAAAACGCAGTTGAACTCGGCAACTTATTGAAAATATGTTCA
>PMYY01000249.1 GCA_003170655.1 Nitrospiraceae bacterium | reverse complement strand
GGGCAAGTGTTGAAGATGGGTTAAAGATAAATGTGGCCTATCATGGCAGATCGTTCCCATTATTTTAGGAGAGATATTACAAGATAAGGATGCCGAGAAATCAGAAAGAGTTATGAAGGCATTACTTAGAATGGATAAGTTTGACATCAAAACATTAAAGCAAGCGTATGTACAACAGTCAGATTGAAAACAAAGAGAGGTCTCATTAGTTGGCTCCTTTCAGTAAATCTCTTTCATTCTACTCGTCTCTATAATCCTTAGTCCGCATATTCCAAAGGCAGAATTCAGACGGCCCAATCCTCTGCTTTCAGGCGGTGTGTTATATTTATGACATGGCAATCGATCTATCACAGGTGCCAGCAAAACCGGGGGTATATCTTTTCAAGGCTTCCGGCGACAGGATCATTTATGTCGGCAAGGCGAAAAACCTGAAGAACCGCCTGCGCAGCTATTTTCAGGGTTCATCCAAGCTGGATGTGCGAAAGGCTTCGATGGTTGGCGAGATCAAGGACTTCTCCTACATCGTGACCGGCAATGAGCTTGAGGCCTGGATACTCGAAGCCAACCTCATCAAACAGTACAAGCCCAAGTTCAATATAGTCCTCAGAGACGACAAGAATTATCCATATCTAAAAGTGACTGTAACTGAAGAATGGCCGCGGGTCGAGGTTGTGAGGAAGATTACGAAGGACGGCAATCTTTATTTTGGGCCGTACATACCAGCGCAAGCCATGTGGGAAGCGCTTGGGTTCATCCGAAGGAACTTCCTGATCAGGACCTGCGGCCACCTCCTCGACAAACCCATGAAACCCTGCATACAGTACCAGATGAAGCGCTGCTATGCTCCCTGCGCCCGAAAAATCGGCATTAAAGAATACATGAAGATGGTGAATGATATCATCCTCTTCCTCAAGGGCGAGAAGAAGGGGCTTCTTGAGCGGCTCGAAAAAAAGATGCGGCGCTATTCCGGGGAGATGAGATATGAAGAGGCCGCGCAGGTAAGGGACAGTATCGGACGTCTGCGGAAGGCCTTTGAGTCACAAAAGATCATTGCCCCAGAACTTGGCGACCTCGATATTGTAGGTTTTTTCAAAGACAAGAACGAAGGCAGCGGGGATGCGTCGATAAATATACTGTTTATCAGGAACGGCATGATGATCGGCGCAAAGGACTTCTTCATCGACGACCAGCTGAATTCGGGCGATACTGAGATCATGAGGAGCTTCATAGAGCTCTTCTATTCCAAAGAAATCCTCCCTGCTTCGACCATCCTGCTGAATACCATGCCTGCCGATAAGGCGTCACTTCGCACATGGCTTAAAAGTAGGAAAGAGTTGCGGGTAATGTTCGAAATACCTCACGAAGGCAAGAAGCTCGAACTGCTCGAAATGGCGAACGAGAATGCCCGCCTCCACTTTGGGGCAAAAAGAAAAGCCCACAGCGAGGAATTCATGGACAAAATGGGGATACGATTCAACCTTCAGAAACCGCCCCGGTCGATCGGGGCCTTTGACGTGTCGACCCTCTTCGGAAGTGAATCGGTCGGAGCGCTGATCTGGTGGGAACGCGGAGAATTCAGGAAAGAGCATTACCGGCACGTGCGGATCAAGTGGGTTGAGGGTATGGACGACTATTCAATGATGTATGAGACTATCGTGAGGGCATTCAGAAACCTCGGTGGAAACGTGCCGGACCTCATCGTTATTGATGGCGGCACTGGCCAGCTCGAAATTGCGCGCAGGGCATTACGGGATTCCGGCATCGATACAGACATTCTCAGTGTGGCCAAGAAGCCCGACCGCGCCTTTCTTGTGGACGGCGGAATTGTTGACCTCGAAGACAGAAATGGATCGTCACTACTTTTGAAAAAAGTTCGGGACGAAGTCCATCGCTTTGTCATTACCTTTCACCGCAAGCTGCGTGATAAGAGACTGACAGAATCGCTCCTCGAAAAGATCCCGGGCATCGGCAAGAAGAGAAGGCTAGAACTACTGAGGCATTTCGGAAGCATAGAAAATATCAGGAAGGCGGCGCCTGAAGAGATAGCGAAGATAAAGGGATTCAACGCAATAATATCGGGAACAATAATAGAACATCTAAAGGAGAGGAATTCAGAATGAATATTTACATTTCGGGTTCGATAGCTTATGACCGTATCATGGATTTCCCCGGTTTTTTTTCGGACCATATCCTGCCGGATAAGATACATATCCTTAATGTCTGTTTCACCGTAAACGGCCTGCAGGAAAAATACGGTGGCACAGCGGGCAATATCGCATATTCGCTGAGACTCCTGAGCGAGAACCCGACAATAGTGGCAACCATCGGCAAGGACTATGCGAACTATTTCCAATGGCTGGAGATCAACAATATTGGAACCGAAGGCATCAAGATCATTCAGGAAGAATTTACCGCAGGCGCTTACATAACCACCGACAAGGCCGACAACCAGATTACGGGATTCAATCCAGGCGCTATGAAGCACAAGTCGGGATATTCATTCCCTTCCGGAACTGATAAAGCCATAGGGCTGATCGCGCCGGGAAACCTGGGCGACATGATGGAGTATGCAAAGCATTACAAGGCAAAAGGGATAGATTGCATCTGCGATCCCGGCCAGTCCCTGACCGCGTGGGACGGTAACGACCTTACAGAGTGGATCTCCGGCTCGGCAATACTGATCTCGAATGACTATGAGCTGGAACTGATCTCGAAGATGACCGGCAAAGATAAAAAGGAATTACTCGGCCTAACAAAAACGATCATTACTACCCTCGGAGAGAAAGGCTCCCTCATCAGCACCGCCGCTGGCGACATTACCGTCCCTGCGGCTAAAGCAAGAGAAGTAGCCGATCCGACCGGCGCAGGAGATGCTTACAGGGCGGGCCTTCTCAAAGGGCTGGTCACCGGTAAAGACCTCGAATCAGCAGCGAAGATCGGCGCAGTCACCGCGACCTACGCTATAGAAAAATACGGCACCCAGGAGCACCACTTTACGGTGGACGAATTCAAAGAGAGGTATACGGCTAATTTTGGGGAAGAATTATAGGCGAAGTATCTTTAATCTTCAATACTACTATAGACACTTATCATCATAGTATAATGAATCGTGAAGCTATCGACCTACGCAAAGCAATTAGGCAT
>PMYY01000125.1 GCA_003170655.1 Nitrospiraceae bacterium | reverse complement strand
TACACTCCTTCGATATTCTCATGCTTGCCCCTGAGATCCTGCAATTCTCGATAGAATTGAGGGAATGAGAGACACTTCCGCAGGTCGGACGAATGCAAAGTATCCATAAATATCGCATAGTAACGAATATCCGGCATAGCAATAAAACTCGCCGCGCTCTCTGGCAGAAAACGGTCACTGGCACAAACAGACTTCAAAAGCGGCTTATGGACATGAACATATGATGCCGTCCNNGTCGAGTTATCAATAAGTTTGTCATTGAGCGATAATCCGATTGTAAGCACGTTCCGGTCAAATATTTCGGACAGCGATATCAAAGACTGAATATCCGAACCGTTCGTGCTCATCGAAACGCGCAAGCCTTTTCCCCGGGCGATTTCGATGAGTGATATCAGATCAGGATGGAGCGTCGGCTCGCCACCGAGTAAATCGATCTCTTGGATCCCTTCGCCCGCAAGGATATCCACTAGTCGCCCGAAGTCGGAGATGCCGATGTCGGGAACCGGGGACATCCCCCGGTTGAAGCAGAAGGAACACGACTCGTTGCACCTAAATGTCGGGAAGAATTGTATGTACAACTACTTCTTTTTTTCTGTGATGACGTCGTCGGCCCAGCTAAGCGCAGCAGAGACCGTCGGGAATCCGATAGTACTTGTAAGCAGGATGATAGAGTGATAAATTTCATCCGGCTTTGCACCGAGTTCCAGCGCGCGTCTGGTGTGAGAGTGGACCGAGCCTTCGGAGCGTATGGCAGCGGCAGCGCCCAGCTGGATGAGGTGTGCTGTCTTGTCGTCGAGCGGACCGGCGGTCTTGGCGGCTTTGCCGAGATTTTCAGACGCCTTGAAAAAGCCCTTGAATCGTTTTTTGATGCTCATGTACTGGTTAGGTAACATGCAGGCCTCCGTGGTGGTAGTTATTTAATTGATTCATTAAACTTCAATCCGGTGACTGTCCCCTCAACTAGACAACAACCAGCTTCCTGCCGGCTTCCCGCACCTCGCTCAGTGCCGTTGGATGTTCAAGTATTGCACCTTTTGCGTCAACGCCCATGAAACTCAGTGTCTCATGGTGGGGGACGCTCACAGTCCTGAAAAACGCCTTGGCCGTGGCGTCGGAGCAGGTCATGCCGATCTCTTTTTTCATGCCCCCGACCAGCAAGAGAAGACCCTTTCTGCCGTATGGACCTTCTGGTATCGATTGTTTCATTAAATATTTTTCGCACCAAAAGGCCTGGCATCGGTCGATCATTGCCTTGACCTGAGCGCTCAATCCGAAAAAGAATATGGGTGAGGCGAGTATGATCCTTTCAGCTGCGCGTATTGCCGAATAAATCTCGATCATATCATCGTCTATTATACATTTGCCACTCTTCTCGCATGAGCCGCAATCCTGGCAGGGCTTGATGCGCATTAAATTGAGCTTGAAGAGAATGATCTCATGCCCGGCTTCTTTTAAGGGTTTCAATGCTGCTTCGAGGAGAGTATCAGTGTTGCCGCTGGGCCGCGGACTTCCTTGGAACGCGACAATCTTCACATGGCCTCCTGCTTCTTAGATGTTTCTTCCCGAGAGTATTTCTGGCTAATCATAGCAACCACCTATTCGGCCTATGTTGCCTACTCTACTTTCTTGTATGCCTGTTTCTTAGATTTGCAGACAGGGCACTCGTCAGGAGGTTCGTTCTCGACCGTATGGCCGCAGACCGAACAGACATAGTAATCCGCATCCTCATTCTTTCCCAGGTCGGCGAGGGCTTTTTTATAGAGTTCAGCATGCACCTTCTCAACTTCGTTTGCATAGGTGAAAGTCCTGACAGCATTCTTGTCGCCTTCGGCCTCAGCCTCCTGGATCATCTTGGGATACATCTTCTGAAACTCGAAGACCTCTCCTGCCATGGCTTCTTCCAGGTTCTCCTTTGTGCTTTTAATGCCGCCCATCTGTTTGAGGTGATTGTGCGCATGAATCGTCTCGGCCTCCGCAACAGCCTTGAAAAGTTTGGCGATCTGCTTAAAGCCTTCTTGTTCGGCCTTTTTTGCCCATGCTAGATATTTTCTGTTGGCCTGTGATTCACCTGCGAAGGCATCATGAAGATTAGTTTCTGTTTTGGACATTGTATTCCTCCTCAAATTATGCGAAATTCTTGTGGTATTCTTTCACTTTTTTTGCAAAGGCCACACCATAGTCATAGCACCTGGATGTATCATCTGCCGACGGACGATAGAGGACCTCAAGGCCAGGCTCGTACGTTTCGAGGCCGATTTTTTTCAGGATTTCGTATGCCTCCTTTACTGCGCCTCCACCCCATCCGAAGCTGCCGAAAGCGCCTGCAATCCTGTTCTTCGGCCTTAATCCCCTCAGATATGTCAGGAAGTTCGCGACGCTCGGGAACATGATATTGTTAAGGGTTGGCGTGCCGATGAGTACCCCGCGTGACTTCCAAAACTCCTTGACGGCAATACTCTGCGGCGTCGCCCTCAGCTTGATGACCTTGCAGCCCACACCTTCGTCGCAGATGCCCCGCATCAAAGGAGTCGTCATCTGTTCGGTGCTGTGCCACATCGTATCGTATATGATCGAGACGCTCAGATCGGACTTGCCGTTGGCCATGTCCATGTACATATTCAGCACCTTGCCGGGGTCCCTTCTGAAGATGATGCCGTGGTCCGGAGCGATCATATCTATCTCTAAGCCTAACTTCTGGATATCGGCAATTTTGTTTTTGATTATATGGCCAAACGGCATGAGTATGTTGGCATAATAATCTGTGATTGCATCTTCGAGTTCAGACACGGATTGGCACGTAGTGTAATCGTCATCGAATCTGGATGCTGACGCGATGTGTTGACCGAAGCCGTCTTGGCTGATAAGCAGCTTTTCCTCTTTTATATAGGTCATCATCGAATCGGGCCAGTGGAGCATCGGCGTTTCGAGGAAGAGGAGTGTCCTTTTCCCTATAGTCAGGGTGTCGCCTGACTTCACTATCCGAATCTTCCACTTGGATAGATCGTAAAAGCGGGCGAGTCCTTTTTCCCCTTTAGCTGATATATGAATCGTAGCGTCGGGACAGAGGGCCATGATTTTGTCGATACTGGTAACGTGATCGTTTTCAATATGGTTTATTACGATATGCTTGATCTTCGCAGGGTCGACAATGGCCCTGATATTTTCAATAGTAATATCTGAAAAATCGTGCTTTACAGTATCGACCAGGGTAATTTCGTTATCGAGGATTAGATAATTGTTATAGGTAGTTCCGCGTGGGGTCTCGTATCCGTGGAAATCCCGTATGGACCAGTCGATGGCTCCCACCCAATAAATTCCGTTCTTAAGCTCTATAGGTTTCATTTCGCCTCCACAATGTGCAAGTAATTCAGGCCTGCATCTCTAGGGTGCAAGAAAACATCCGGTCAGCGTCGAACCGACCCGGACGCTTTCTTCGCACTGGTAGTTTATACAAAAGGCTATTTACATTCAAATCCCTCGCCTATAGGCTCCATGGGCCGTCCGCAGCATGCGAGCACGCCTACTCCGTCTTTAGTGACAACCACTTCATTGGTGCAAACAGCGCATTTATATTTTTGCCCGACTGTCGTCATTGCTTGTCGTCTCCTATTTCAATGCTTCCGAGACTTTGCCGACAAGCTTCTCGGAAGGCTTCAATGTCTTTGATCCGGGCTCCCATTTGGCGGGGCATACCTCTGCAGGCTTGTCTTTCACGTACTGAAAAGCCTTTACCTTGCGCAGGAGTTCATCGGAATTCCGGCCTACATTGAAGAAATTGACCTCGGAGCCGACGAGCTTTCCGTCTGGATCGATGATGAAAGTCCCCCTGAGGGCGAGACCGCTCTCTTCCTCATATATGCCGAAGAGGTCGCATATTTCGCCTTTCTGGTCTGCTCCCATATGATATTTAACATTCTCAAGCAGCTTTTCCTGGTGGAACCAGCCGTAATGGACGAATTTAGTATCAGTGCTTACCGAAACGACTTCGCAGCCCATTTTTTTCAGGGCTTCTT
>PMYY01000008.1:5265-6527 GCA_003170655.1 Nitrospiraceae bacterium | reverse complement strand
CCTTAAAGACTATCAGTGTGTGCAATGAAGCATTGGTGCATGCTGTAGAAGAATCTGCCTTTCTGCAGAAGATATGCGATTTGCTGATTGAAGAAGGGGGATATCGCATGGCATGGATCGGCTATGCCGAGCAGCAAGGTGATAATAGGGTGCTGCCGCTGGTGCATGCGGGGCATGAGGACGGCTATCTCAGCACTGTAAACATAACCTGGAAGGACGTAGAACGTGGTCGTGGCCCCACCGGGACAGCCGTCAGGACCTGTTCGGTGTGCGTTCAAAACGACATCTCCACAAATCCTGACTTTGCTCCCTGGCGGGAAGAGGCCTTGAAGAGAGGGTATTCATCAACGATCGCTTTTCCTTTAATCGCTTATGAGCAAAGCTTCGGCGTACTGACCATCTACGCGCCTGAACGGGATGTCTTCATTGATGAAGAGATCAGGTTATTGAAGGAACTTGCCGATGATGTGGCATTCGGCATTCTCACGATCCGTATGCGCGAAGAACGGTACAAGGCCCAGGAAGAGCTTAGGACATCCCATGAGCATCTGCACCATCTTGCCGCTCATATGCAAAGCGTAAGGGAAGAGGAAAGGGCCAGCATAGCAAGAGAGGTGCATGATGAATTGGGGCAAATCCTGACTGCATTAAAATTCAACTGGGTTAGAATTGCTGCAAAACTGAAGGATATAGACGAACCTCTTCATAAAGCTGTGAGCGGTGACGTTGAGCTTATAGATAAGACTATAAGCACCGTAAAAAAGATTTGTACCGAATTAAGGCCGGGGATTTTGGATCATCTTGGCCTCGGTCCTGCAATCGAATGGCAGGTGCATGAGTTTCAACAGAGGAGCGGCATTGAATGCGAACTCGTATTGTCATCCGAAGAAGTCACTGATGATAAAAATCTGGGCATAGCACTATTCCGCATACTTCAGGAGGCGCTCACCAATATATTGCGCCATTCAAAAGCCACAAAAGTCAGGGCAGTGCTGGCAGAGCACGCCAACAGTATCGTGTTTGAGATATCTGACAATGGAATCGGGATAACCGAGAAAGATTTATCAAAGTCCAATTCATTTGGCCTAGTTGGGATGCGCGAGCGGGTTTACCCATGGAAAGGTGACGTGCAGATAACAGGCGACCGCATCAAGGGCACCAATATCAAAATCAGCATTCCGAAGGACAAAGATGGAGGGGCCCCTTTTAATAATCCGGCAATAAGAATAAGCACACAGGACAATCCCGGAGATGCACGTTTG
>PMYY01000008.1:1464-5251 GCA_003170655.1 Nitrospiraceae bacterium | reverse complement strand
CGGGACTGCAGAAACTTGCTGAAGACGGTGCTGATGTGATTCTGCTGGATTTGGGGTTACCCGACAGCCAGGGGCTTGACACATATTCGAAGGCCCAATCACAATTTCCAGGAGTGCCGATAGTGGTTTTGTCTGGCCTGCATGATGAGTCCGTTGCGGTCAAGGCAGTCAGTGAAGGGGCACAGGACTATCTGGTCAAGGGGCAGATTGACGGCAAACTGATGGCCCGTTCCATGATGTATGCTATCGAGCGCAAGCGATCAGAAATGGCAATAAAAAAGCTGCGGCATCAAATTGAACTTATATTGAATTCTGCCGGAGAAGGAATTTTCGGACTCGACCTGAACGGAAATTATACCTTTGTAAATCCTGCTGCGGGAAAAATGCTTGGGTATGAAACCGGATACCTCAGCGGCAAACATAGCCATTCATTTATACATCATTCCAAAATTGATGGCAGTCCGTATCCTGAGTTTGAATCTCCAATTTGTGCTACATACAGAGATGGCTCAATTCATCATGCCGAAGAGTTATTTTGGAGGATGGACGGCACAAGCTTCCCTGTAGAAATGACAAGCACTCCAATTAGAGAAAATAATGAAATCGTTGGAGCAGTCGTTACTTTCAGGGANNCTGGAGACTAGGGTAGCGGAGCGTACAGCAGAGCTTATTAAAGTCAACAAAGCTCTGGATGCAGAGATTGCCGAGCGGAAGCTTTTCGAGGAACGACAGACGCATCTTATCAAAGAACTCGAAAGCATCAACCGAGAACTGGACGATTTTGCTCACATTATTTCTCATGACCTTAAAGCGCCGCTTCGCGCCATAAAATCTCTTTCGGACTGGGTAATGCAAGACCATGCGGATGCAATAGGCGAGTATGGTAAGGAAAAGATGGTGCTTCTAAACAGCAGGATCGATCATCTTCGCGACCTGATCGACAGTATTTTGGAGTATTCCCGCATAGGAAGGCTCGTCAAGGATGTTGCCGAGGTCGATCTCAGTAGTTTGGTGGATAAGGTCATAGCTTCTCTTTTATGTCCCAAGAACATACGCATCACCGTAGACAATCAGTTGCCTGTAGTTACATGTGATATGGTCCGCATCGGCCAGGTATTCCAAAATCTAGTGGACAACGCTGTAAAACATATGGATAAGCATGAAGGGGAAATCAGGATTGGATGTGTAGGAGACGGCAAACAATGGACGTTCAGTGTGGCCGACAACGGGCCAGGAATCGAGAGGAAACATTATGAGAGAATATTTCAGCTTTTCCAGTCGCTCCATGGCGATGAGAAAAAAGGTATGGGCGCCGGGTTAGCCATAACAAAGAAGATTGTGGAGATGCATGGGGGCAGAATCTGGGTTGATTCCGAAGTTGGACGAGGAAGCACCTTCTTCTTCTCTCTTCCAGGGCCGGCCGTATCTAAAGGAATGGGATAAATGATTCGCTGCTTGTTTGTCGAAGACGACTACGTGGACCAGCTGGCATTCAAGCGGCTTGTTTTAGCTGAGCGCCTTCCATGGGCATATGAAATGGCTGACACTATATACGGGGCAAAAGCCTTCCTCAAGAAAGAATCATTCGACGTCGTTGTAACGGACTTTCACCTGCCGGACGGAAATGCCTTTGACATCCTGGAGATGGGACTGGATGTCCCAATCATTATTGTGACGGGGGCCGGAAGTGAACAGGTCGCCGTCGACGCTATGAAAGCTGGGGCAAACGATTATCTCATCAAAGATAGCGACCGTAACTATCTCAAGATCCTCCCTTTAACCTTGAACAAGGCAATCAAAGGGAGAATAATCGAAGATCGCATCAAAGCTCAAAGCGCGAGGGATTCTGCCCGTGTTGTCATAATAGGGGACAGTGCTGCCATGCAGGACGCCAACAAACTGATAAATCTTGCTGCAGCATCCGACGCGCCTGTGCTCATTACCGGAGAGACCGGTACTGGAAAGAACCTTGCTGCAAAAGCAATCCACTATAAAGGTGCTTTAAGAAGGGGACCATTCATCGCCATAAATTGCGCGGCATTGCCTGAAAACATGATTGAGGCCGAGCTTTTCGGCTATGAAAGAGGCGCTTTTACCAGTGCTGTCGCAACTAAACGGGGACTCTTCGAGATGGCCGAAGGCGGCACCATCTATCTGGACGAGATAGGCGAAATGCCGCTTCATCTTCAGGCGAAGCTGCTTAGTGTCATAGAGGACAAGAGCTTGCGCAGACTGGGCGGAGTGATTTCGAGGGACCTCGAAACTCGTATTGTAGCGTCTACAAACATTGACCTTGAAAAGGCCTTGGGATCTTCTTTCAGGAAAGATCTCTACTATCGTCTGAGCGTTATAAGGATACACATGCCGCCCCTCAAGGAAAGATTGGGCGACATCCCGGAGCTTTGCCGCTTCTTTTTGAACGGACTTACAGGGCACAACATAACGCTTTCGGAGTCTGAGCTGACAAGACTAATGGATTATCAGTGGCCCGGCAATGTCCGTGAGTTGAGGAATATTCTCGAAAGGGCGGTAATGCTACAGGACGGCTCCGAGGTCAGACCCTCTGAATTGATTAATGGAAGCGGCTCTCATAATACAGTCAACGTCCCTCATGAAGAATCGATCGTGACATTGGAGGAAATGGAGAAGCGTCACATTAAAATGGCTCTTAAGCGATGCTCTGGCAATGTCACAAGAACCGCTGCGGCTTTAGGCATGTCCCTGGCGACTCTCAAACGACGGATCAAAGAATACGGCTCATTCTGAGCCACCCCTGCACAAAATGAGCTCCTAAACTGAGCTGCTTCAATTATCGATAGATCTAACAAATTTGTAACTCCTTGGAATCTTGATCTAATATGTAACTTCTCTTTGTGGCCTTGAATTTGCTTTCCCATCTGCATGAATATTCTGATCGTAGATGATGATCCGATTGTAAGGCGCCTGCTGCCGGCGTTTTGTACGACGATTTCGAAAGAGTGTACGTCCCTAACTGCTCAGAATGGTGAGGAAGCCTTGAAAATATTGGCTTCAGAGCAGATAGACCTAATCCTGACTGACTTGGAGATGCCTGTCATGGATGGCTGCGAACTTGTCTCCCGGGTGAAGGCGCAATACCAAGATATACAAATCATAGTCATGACCGGCTTGAAGTGCGACGAAGCTGACAAGCGGCTGCGCTCTGTAGGTATTTCACAATACATCGAAAAACCATTCACCGCACAGGACCTTGGTAGGGGTATCCAGTCGGCTTTCAAAAAAGGGTATGACAATCCAGTATTTGAAGGCACATCATGTTCTCTTTAGTAAGACTTGAGGGAATATGGCCGAAAACCGGCGTCCAAGGAGCAGAAAGAGGAATCTATCGGGGCAAACAGAAAATTGGAACTAGGAGGACAACTGTTGATGACAAAGAGATTTGAACTCTCACAAGTAATTTCAGAGATCGACAATTTCTTGGAAAACAGAGAGCTTCATCAGAAAGATCCTGACTTGGCATTGAGGTTTTCCGAGCAGATTAAGAAGATGGAGGTTTGGTTTATCTGCAAGGTCTACTTTGATAATTCACGGATCTTGCGCAAAGTTGTCGATCTCTGTCAAAGCGGAACTCAGAATGACGCCAGAAAATTCATGGCTTTTGCCAGATATTCTTTTCGGCAACTCGGAGCCGATAGATTTGAGGATTGCATTAATCGAAGCAACCTGACATCCAAGGAAAAGGGGATGATAGTAGGATTCTTTAGAATAGGCGGAATTGACCGTGCGCTTGCAAAGGATATCTCCAATG
>PMYY01000008.1:0-1457 GCA_003170655.1 Nitrospiraceae bacterium | reverse complement strand
CATGAGCGATGACAGATACATAAAAACTTTTATTGTTTTGAGATAAAAAAAGGAGAACTTTATAATGATCAGTAATATCGCTAGTGGCAAGAAATCGAATAAGCCAATAGTTAAAAAGGCCCCAAGATACATGCACATAATGGGAGCNNTTAATGGACAAGCTGGAATGCGGAATTCTATGTCTGGAGAACGTGTCGATTACGCACAACGGCGGCAGGCATTGCATTTTGGTGCGCGATCTATCAGAGAATATGGCATTGAGCGAACTTATCCGCTCAGTTGTCGAGAGATTCAACAGGATGAACGACGTAGATATATCCATTTCAAGTGATGACATCTCGTTCAGGGACAGATTCATCTACTCATATATCGTAGTTGTTCAACAAGAAATGGTAAAAGCGGAGTTGCCATAATTCAAAAAAATGGGTTTTAGCGATTCTCCTTACTGCGTGCCGCTATTGTTGATGAATAACNNAAAGTCATATTTGATGATAATACTACTGATTTAATCTTCTCGCATATGCTTCACTTCGGCATTGAATTTAGCCTTAACGGTAAAAAAATTAAAATGTTCTACAGCGACGCGGAAGAAGCCTGGGTTAATGTGGATGGAACATTGATTGAGAAGAATTTTAACCCAAACGAGCCGCTACAACGGTCCCGAACGTAGAAATAAAGTGCCCCTCACTTCCTGCCGCATCAACACATTTGTTGCAGGCTCCCAACGAGTGCATCGATCCAAGAGTCCTTTACACGCAGCTAACCATTGCGAAACCTCGTAGTCGAAACACATAGGAATATAGTTTGCAGAATTGGCACCGAAGGCAGGAAATCAAATTCTCATAACCTCATAAGAGAGTCGAAGTTCAAAAGAAGTCTATTTTGCACTATACTTGTGAGTATGGAGAACAGAAGGTGGTGCAAGATGGAATGCAGTGCCTGGAAGAGACTTCGATCCTGTTTCGTACTGCTTATCATTATTTCAATAATTACCGTCATAATCTTGTTATTCTTGCCAGGGAACGACAACATCTTTGCTGCAAAACGTGACGGTGATACCTTTTGTAGTGCCATCCGCGACAGAGGCGCAACGATCAAGATAAGCAATCCGAAGGAAGAAGAGGCGGGCTGCCTTATAATAAGCTGCACATAAGATAAGGCGCATAATAAATTGTATTTTCCTGACCGAAGTACTTGATCGGCTGCCATGACGGTATTGGTGAAAAAATGAATGAACGCAAGAACTCGGACGGAAACGGCTATGAAAGCGAAGAACGATGTAGCCTTTTGATTCAAGGTCTCGACGCTATCATTTGGGAAGCTGACCCGTCTACGTTGCAATTCTCCTTCGTGAGTGCCAGAGCGGAAACCATCCTTGGATATCCTACTGAACAATGGTTGAAAGAACCCAATTTCTGGGTTGAACATATTCATCCCGATGATCGCGAACAAGCTGT
>PMYY01000024.1 GCA_003170655.1 Nitrospiraceae bacterium | reverse complement strand
GCTGCGGACACCTTGCGTCTTCGGGGTCCAGGGCGTCGCAGCTCGAAGAGCGGAGACCCACTGGTCAAGTGCAGGGTAAATACCCTGTACGCGAAGTGCGAGGAAGGCGCGAGCTAAGCGACGTGCCGACCGAGTTTTATTCTTTTACGAGGCATGTCCGGTTCGCGCGCCCGGCTGTATCTTGTCGGTAGTAGGCGCTGAGGACACGGTAGAGATCGGGGGCGTGCTTCTGGAGGGCAATGGGACGGTCGAAGAACTCCTCGGTCGCCACGGCGAAGAACTCAGCTTCGTTTGTCGCGCCGTATGTGTCGAGGAATGTTTTGTGCCCCTTCTCGGCGAGGCCTCGTAACCGCAGGAATTCGTGGGAGCACACGGCCACCCAATCGGCGAACTGGTCACGGTCGGCGAGGAGCGGGGTGCCGTCAGCGGCTCCGTCAAGCATGTCGAGCTTGTGGGCGAACTCATGGTAAACCACGTTATGCCCTTGCTCCGGATGGCGCGCCCCACGCAGGACAGTGTCCCACACCAGGATCACTGGACCACGGACGAAGGCCTGGCCCAGAATCGGGACGGAGGTCGCTACTGGACCATCTACGCGCTCGAATACACCGGCGCGGTGCGTTGGAGGCACTACGGTGGAGGGGTAGATGAGGATCGACTCCACGTTGCGATAGTAGTCATGGGGCAGGCCCAGTTGCAGCAGACAAGCCTGTGCCGCAATGGTGACGCGAATCTCGTCGGTGAGGTCGAGACCGCCACACCCCTCCCAGTGCTTTTCTTCCACAAAGACCTGTATCATCGCGCACAGCTCGGCGCGCTCTGCTTCGTTAAGCACACAGTAGTGGGACACGTTTGCGCGTAAAAAGGCCTCCCACTCGGATGGGAACTGGCGTTTTCTCGCCTCGGCGCGATGATGATCACGGAGCCAGTGGAACATAGATATAGCCTCCTTCGGCGTTAGTGTAATAAATTCGCGTCGTAATTCGAGCTTGCGAAGGCCTTGGATGTAGAAATGCGCACAATATCAGATTAAACGCACTGGTTAACAAGAAGGCTTGGATTTTCAAAATAATTAGCCAACATCATGTTTTGACTGCTGTTTTCTGATCGGCAAGTAGCACCTGTCCCGCCGTTCGTGACAGGACAGGTAGCCGTATTCCTATTTTGCGTACTGGAACTCGGGCATCGCCTTAATGGCATCTTTGGTAGCGCCTGGTAAAACAATCTTGCCATCCTGCATCTTGAACTGATTTGCAGGAATTGCAACGTCATGCTTGTCAATGCCCAGGAATCCGCCAGCCGCTATGATCGCGTAAGAAACCGCCCGGTCCGGAGCAATGATGATGTCATACACTTGTCCCACCTTCTCATTCATATCGTTATACACATCGTGCCCCATAATCTGTTTCTTGACGCTCCATCCATTTGCCACGTTTACTACCTCACTTACCGTAACACCAACAGCCGTCCCACCAGCCACTGGAGCCGAAGATTCTACAGACTTCGGTGCATCAGCAGATTTGGGTGGTTCAGACTTTTTGCATCCAAAGGTGAACGCCACTAACATCATCACAAGCATAACCGCCAGAACTTTTTTCATTTTCTTTCTCCTTTTTATGTTTAGCACTAAAAATCCTTCCGTGATCCCTTACGGTTCCTATTTGTCTTTAACTGTAATATTGGTCCTTCAAAGGCTCTTAATCGCACGTGATTCATATACCATTTTTAATGAGAGACCTTACACCTTGTTGGTATTGCTACGCTCTAAGTTAACTGCAAGGCATTAAATTATGCTCTATTGCCGGAAGGCTATTAATTAAATAATTTGTACAAGAGCCGAAACTGTNNTCGAAAAAAGGACAGGTCATTTTATACCTCCTGCTAATTTGCAACTATTCTTTTAAATGCACATATCTCATAAAATTGGTACATGTTTTGTTGAGTACATGTGAATTAATGGCATAATATGTGCCATGACAGTTGATGACATACGGGACTTTCTATGTTGTTGTAAAAGTGGAAACTTCAGTGAAAGTACAATGATGGAACGATATTGCAAAAAGTGTCGTCTTCTGATATATCAGGAGTCTGCTGAAATATCAGGTATTCTTCTTATTCCTTTGATACACAGTCTTTGATCGCGGAAGCCCATCGGGGTTCGGAACACCAATATAAAAAATTGAGACTATGAAGCTAATTTATTTATAACTACTGAAAGTCACGAGGTGCCCGCAGTATGACATAATCGATGATTTCTAAAAATAATCTGATAATTTCTGCCTAGTCGAATAGACGCGATGTATTTCGAATATTGCGATCGATGCCACTCGCAATATTTTATCAGGTAGGTAAAATCAAGAGCATCTCCTTTGTAGCAAATTGACAGCTGTAATTTGTGAGTCATAATTTAATTAAGCTACATTTTTAAGATATTTTGGCAAGCTTAAAGCCTAAGTCCAAAGTCAATATCAATGCTAGCTTACGGCCTTTAGTGATCACTGAGGTGTGATATACTGAGTTCATGGAATATTACGCGGGAGCTTTCGGAATGAAAGGGTACTCGCGGCGAAAAACAAGCTGGATAATTATGCTGTTGGTTGCTGTTGGTATGGCGGTTCTCCTCGCAATCATGATTTTGTATTATGTTCCGGTTTGAAGAGCAGATTACCTACTCATCCTCTCATTGAGGTGTTTCCTTTTCTTCTACTGCGGAGTGGGTCTTCTTTATGCTGCCGCTTGCGAAACCAGCGTTGTCGCCTCATTAGAGTGCCGCGCAACCAGTTGGACTATCAACTGGCAGCTAACGGCTATTGCCGTGGAAGTTCGCGGAACTTCAGCCGTGCCTCGACCTCCCCATCGGTCAGGCTTGCGTCGTAAATCGATCTAGATTGGATATTCCGTGCAACCAACGTGGCAGTGCCCACTATCGCCAACAGCGGCAAGATGAACGATCGGTCCCGGCCAGTCAACTCCATCATTAGCACTACCGTCGAGATCGGACCCTGTGTGGTTGCTGCCAAAACAGCTCCAGCTCCAAGCAAGGCGAACAGTCCAGGGGGAATGCCGGGCCAGAACCAGGACCAGGCATACCCCAGGACAGCGCCCAGCAATGCGCCTACAGTTAGCGATGGCGTGAACAAACCGCCGGGCGCGCCGCTACGTACGCACAATATAGTTGCAGCTGGCTTCAGTACGAGCAGTATTAGCAGCAAAGCTATTGCCACCTGGCCTTTAAACGCCAACTCGGAGATGTCCTTGCCGTTGCCTAGCACCTGCGGGAACCAGATCGAGACAGCACCAAGAAGCCCCAATACTAGTATAGGAATCACTATTCGCCGCCAGCCCTGCGGCCTATTTCGATAGGCCCAGCTGATAATGCGCACATAACCGATGGAAACGACGCCCGCGATTAGGCCTGCCAACAGGGCCCATACCACAATCGAAGCCGAGCTGGAATAAGCAGGAATGACGTAGGTCGGCGCATCAGGTAGCGCAACCCACGAGACCGCCGTGGCAATCATGGAAACGAAAAGGGCGGGCAGCACATACCTAAGTGCCAACATCCCGCGCATCACCTCCAGCGCAAAAAGCGCACCGCCCAACGGTACGCCGTAGGCCGCGCCCAGCCCAGCCCCGGCCCCGCAGGCCACCAAGAGTCGGCGCTGCTCGTCCGACAGATGCCCCTTGTCTGAAAAGAAGTTGGCTATGACCGCCCCGGCTTGCTTCGGTGCGCCTTCTCGACCCAGCGACACGCCCATGCCAACGATGATTACCGAAAGCACAGCACTGCCCAAAGTGCGCAATGCTGGCAGTCGCCCGGCATGGAACCAGATGGCAGTCGTAGTGTCGATCCCGTTACCGCTGGACAGTCGTCTCAGGATAACCTGCCCGGCGCCAGTGATTAATCCCGCACCGAGCAGCACAAGAACGTGCCGCGACGCACCAGTATTCAAGGCTGCGGCCAGCAGATCTGTACTTGAGCCTTTCCACATAACGTGCTGCACCATCTCCAGGAGCCGAGTCAACGCTGCTGCTGCCACGCCGGTGCCGGCACCAGTGAGTAACAACGCCAGCCAAAAGCGTGCGGCTCCGGGACGAGTAAGTGTGTAAGGTATCATGTCATCGCTGTTTAACGATGGCTCTTTAGCCCTCTTTGGTATAGTTGGCAGTCTCATGGTCAGACCTTTAGATTTTGATTCCGCACAAAAAAAGTTTTACACATTGGAATTTTTCTCACTCGCTATTTTTAATGGATTTATTCTTTCTTTGCCCGCGTAAAAAGTTCGACACCCGAAAGCCCTCCCCTCGAAACCATTGACAATACAAGGAACGGATGAAAAAATGCGTTGAGTTTTTGTATTTGTTAGATTATCCACACCCGTCTCTGTAATATGTACATCGAATCATCATTTGCGCACCCGTAACTTGTCGATTCAAATAAGTGCACTCTACGATTTCAGGTATTGAATTTGGTACTATCCAATTCATTATCAAATACAATTCAATTGTATCAAGAAACGTAAGCTTGCGAGTTCTGAGAAGCTCCGTTTCCGATCTTAATGGCAGACCAAGCGGTGATTCAGAGAGTAATCGCAAATCTTCTCGACAACGCCATCAAGTATTCGCTTGAATGATAATAGATTTATTTGAAATATTGAACGTGAACAACAACTGTAGCAAGCGTAGTTGTCAGCAATAGGCCAGTTATATACTGGGCAAGATCCTTCGGTTGCGGGACATAATAAAGAGTGACATCTTTATCCTAATAAAGTATCAACTGAAGCGCCAAATAGAACACGACATGCTGATTAACCCTCTCTATAATTCGAGTTACAGGGTCTACAATAACTACTCCAATAGGCATAGTATCCAGCAATAAACGCTGTAATGCCTCACTTTCCCCTAACTTGTAAGTTCGTTTAGCAACCAGCTGCAACAACTGTTCACGTCTTTGGAGTGTCAAACTAATCGGGCTCGTTTGCCCAGTCGAGAAAACCTGGCGATTTGGCATACCGATGTGGATGGTGCTTCGTCTCTTCGTGATAGCGAATAGCCATGTCCGCTTTAACATCCATTCTATATTAAGTATAAATAGGTGTCCCAGCGCCTCTAAATAGAATCAACACAAAAAACTCAATATCCTAAAAACAACGTCTCCGAACAAGTTCTTCGAGCGGTAATCACCATGGCTCTATTATCATCTTCGCCAAGATTCGACTCCAGTGTGGTAATTTGAAAATTATGACTTCGAAGCAGCTCAAAGATATCCTGCGTAGCGAGAGGCCTAATCTGAACAGGACATTCGGCATATCAAGACTGCTCAGCGCCAAAGAGGAGCGGGACGAGATCGTGGTTGTCGCCGAAATCGCCGACCCGCATGCCGCTAAACTCGGAGAAATTACGAAGCACCTTGAAGCTGTGCTGATGAAGCGAGTCAAGGTGATAGCCAAGGGCGCTGTAAAGCAGAAGACGGAACAGGTAACCCGTAAGCTCAATTCGTCAGAAAACTCATAAGAATAAGTGCACCTTAACGGGGTTGTCGGAAAAGGATGCGCGCGGAGATCATCAGCGGCCTCAACCGACCGACTTAAAGCTAACTGATTATTGTGAAAACAGACGGGCAGAGTGAATCGCCGAGGTTGCTCGCTAAACAGACATTGCAACAGGCGCAGCCAGGATCGGTGGCCTAAGAGAAAACTAGTACATGCAAGAAAATGTAGACCTCGGCTAGTGGAACTCGCAGTCCTAACGCTTGCCCGTCCTGCGGCAGTCGGTCTTAGCTGTCACAGTGCGGCTCTGCGCAGGGTGTTTTACTACCACAACAGGTTGTCGCACTGCCGCACCGAGGTCCCGATGGCACTGCTCCACCTTTGATGATAAATCCACTTCCACCCGAAATAATGCGGCGACTGGTTGAGCCACATTTTGGACACTGTCGATCCTGTGTTTCCTGCATAGAGTGAGTGACTTCAAACTGCTCCCCGCATCCACTGCAGCGGTAGTCATATTTAGGCATAATAGCTCCTTTTAATGTTGCACGTAATAAGTGCGATATCATGGCTATTTTAACACAGCATGATCTGTAATCTCCGTGCCGATTCAGATGTATACTTTATTACTATTAACGTTTTCAATATTGCGTCCGTTTATTTTTCTCTGGGATAGGGCCACGCGGCGATACCACCTTCCATGACTTTTACATTCTTCCAGCCGTTTGCCTCGAGGACGAGAGCGGCTTCATACCCGCGCAGGCCAATTTGACAGTATGCAATAATCTCGCGCTCCTTGTTTTCTGGCAGTTCACCGAGGCGCTTTCTGAGGGCTCCCAGCGGCACGAGCATCTCGCCCACACCAAGCCGCGTCCGGTTAAATTCATCCTGCCCTCGAGCATCCAGCAAAAAAGGCGTTTCGCCATGATCCAGTTTCTGTTTGACATTTGCCGGACTCAGTCCCTTCAATCGCCTCATCAGCTTGTTCTGCATGAGATGTGCGGTCGCAATGCCGTGGTCTATCGCTAACGAGAAGGGAGGAGCATATGGGAGATCAGCGTTTACCATGTCATCAACCGTCAAATTACCGATTATAGCCATGGCCCATTGTGCTATCTGGCGGTTTACATTGCCGGGTCCTGCGCATTGAGCACCAAGAATCCTGCCGGTGCTTCTATCAGCGACCAATTTGCTAACGAGGAGCTTACCCTTCATATAGCCTGGAAGATCAGGACTCGCATTGATCACCGAAATGGCATCGAAACCGTTTTCGCGCGCAGAACTTTCCGAAAGTCCCGTCGCACCGGCGATGTAATCGAATACCTTACAGATACCGCTATGAATCGTACCGGGGAATATGGCTCGGTTGCCAAGCATGGCATTTTCGCCAGCAACTCTGCCTTCCAGATTTGCCAGATCACCATAGGGTGCCAATACTTTCTTTCCGGTAATCCGATGCACAAGCTCAACACAATCTCCTGCAGCATAAATGTCAGGATCGGATGTCTGCATGTGTTGATCAACCTCAATCCCTCCGGTCGTTCCGATGGAAATACCGGCGTTTCGCGCCAAGGTCACATTAGGTGCTATACCCACAGCAACGACCGCCAGTTCACACGATAATTCAGTACCATCCTGCAACCTTACTCCGGTCAGAACCCCATCTCTTCCCATAAAGGCAGCTATGCCATTACCAGTGATGACGTTGACCCCTTTAGATACGACATGGTTCTCTACTAGCTTTGCTATATCGAAATCGAGGAACGTGAGCAGTTGTGGCAGCATTTCGACGACCGTCAGTTCAATTCCCTCAAGCTGAAGCGCCTCGCAGGTCTCCATGCCAATAAGACCGCCACCTATGATAACCGCCTTTCGAATCTTACCCGCATCATGGGCTTCGCGTAAAAAGTCTGCATCGTGCATTGACTGTAGCGTTGTGATTCCTTTCAGGTTTGCGCCGGGAACTGGCGGCATCTTTGGGAGGGAACCGGTTGCAATGATGAGTTTGTCATAGTTCAGTGAGCCGGTATCGCCACTCATCAGGTTGTTAAATACAACTCGTTTCTCCGATCGATCGATATGGGTCACTTCGGTAGAGATTCTTGCATCGATGCCCTTTGCGTTTAAATAAAACTGTGGATCGCGTACAACGCCAGCAGGGGTGCTCAACAGCATATTTCGGTCATCGAAGTCACCGCCGACATAGTATGGATAGCCACACGAAGCCATAGAAAGTTCTGGGCTTTTTTGTAGAAGAACAATCTCAGCATGCTCATCGCAACGCCTTGCCTTGGCTGCCGCCTTCGGTCCGGCAGCGGAACCGCCAATTACAATAATTCTTTTGGTAATGTCCATGAATGGAACCCTCCTGGTAAATATTGACAAAAAAACATTGGCCCTAATCTCAGCACGAGGGGCTGTTTGCCCATGCTATGATGATACTTTCAGTATGAGTCTGTCTACAATAGCGGCAAAGGCTCGACCTGCCGGACTATCCGGCTCATGCTGTACAACCGGCTCTCCGCTATCTCCAGAGTCAACAACCGCTGCATCAAGCGGGATACTACCGAGGAACGGAATCTGCATCTCCGCTGCAAGAGCCTCTCCACCACCTTTTTTGAAAATATTCACAACAGTTGCGCAATGCGGACAGGCAAATCCGCTCATGTTTTCTATGAGTCCGAGTATCGGTATGCCGACCTGGCGGCAGAAGGTGATTGATTTGCGCACATCTTCCAAGGCTACATCTTGTGGCGTTGTTACAATAACGGCGCCGTCCGGGGTTTTTAAAAGCTGCGCCATCGAAATAGACTCGTCTCCAGTGCCAGGAGGGCAATCGACGATAAGCCAGTCGCGCTGGCCCCATGCCACGTCGCCAAGGAACTGTTTGATAATCCCGTGCTTTAGTGGCGCCCGCCAGATAAGAGCGTTATTTCGGTCAGGCAACAGAAATCCGACCGACATGACCGCCAGAAATCCATCGTAGCCTACAGGAACCAATGCTTCTCCGTCCTGCACCAGAAGGCTTCCCTCCAATCCCAGTATTTTAGGTATGCTCGGTCCGTGAATGTCAATATCAACCAGCCCGGTTGTCAACCCCTTCATAGCAAGACCAACCGAGATATTGGCCGCTACGGAACTTTTGCCTACCCCTCCTTTGCCAGAGAGTATAAGGACCTTATGCCGGATCAGCGCCATACGGTGCTGCACTGCATCCTGTTCCTGCTCAATCCACTTGGTGTCATTGCTACCGCATGCAGGTGTCTTGCTCATGATCAATATCCCTCTCTTGTTGTTTGGTCTCGAAAAGTGACAGAATTTTCGAAGTAATGGTTCGCAGCGCTTCGGCTGCCTTGCTTTCTGGAAAGCAAATCTCTACAGGAACGCCTTCCGTGATTGCGAACGACACATGGATATCGTAGGGTATCTCCCCAATGACGGGAATGCCACGTTCTTCCATGCTGCGGCGGACAGCATCTGCACCGGCCGGATTGATGTCAACCTTATTGATAATAACACCAACCGCTGGATCAGAATATTCAACAACGTTAAGCAGCCTCTCCAGGGCGCTGAGGGCAGGCATTGTCGGTTCGGTAATCGCAAGAACGGCGTCGCAGCCTTTCAGCGATGAAATCACTGGACAGCAGAGGCCAGGAGGTCCGTCAATAATCAGATAATCGGCATTATCGTTTTGGGCTGCGATGCGTGCTTCACTTTTAATGATATCGACGATTTTACCGGTACTGCCCTGCCCGATGCTGAGCTTGCCGGAAACAAGTTTTATTCCCCCAGCATCAAACAGATGAAGGTACCCGTTATGAATTTGACGTATCTCAATTGCCTTCTCAGGGCATTCTTTTATACACGCGCCGCAGGCTTCGCAGAAGATCTGCAGCAGAACCGGAGTCCCGTTTCCACGCATCAGCGCACCAAAGCTGCACATATCCGTGCAGCCCATGCAGCCGGTGCATGCCGTCATATCAATAAACGCTTTTTCAGAGGCATAGATAGGGGCACTCTTTATGAGGGAAGCTTTGTTTATTATGTGCAGATTCGGGGCATTGACGTCAGTATCTGCCAATGTGATGTTCAGGGTTCCAGACAGGAGTGCAGCAATGGAAGCGGTGACGCTCGATTTACCTGCGCCGCCTTTGTCGCTAAGAATTAGGAGTTCTTTCATTCCAGACACTCCTTTTCTATACGGATTGCCAGACCGGCAAATATGTGCGCGGAAGAGGAATTCGGTGACATTTGAGTCACAGGCATTCCTTTTATATAACTCTGCAGAAGGACACTGTCATAAGGGATGGAAGCCGCCAAGGTAATCTCGGTTCCTGCTTCGCAGGCTCCCAGTCGCCCCTGCCACCCTCCCAGATCGGATCGGTTCAGTACAATTTGCGTCGGAATAGCTAAAATCCGGCACAGCTCAAGGATTCGTTCTAGATCGTGCATCCCTACCGGCGTAGGTTCCGTAACAGCATAGGCACAGGTTGCACCGGCCAGCGCGGCAATAACCGTGCAGTGAACACCCGTTGCAGTGTCGACAATAATAACATCGTAACGAGCTGCTTCAGCCGCTAATCGATCTTTCAGCGCCTGGACGATGACGGTGCTCTCCGCGCGTCCAGGCTGCAGCACTCCGGTAAACAACGTCAATTCCCCTGATTCGCTTCGGAACGTTTCACCGACCGGCATCCAACCGGTCAGAAGGGCTCCGGTGGGACAGGCGTTGATGCAGGCTTTGCAGCCATTGCACTCGCCCATGAGAATGGGTGTTTGCCCGGGCGGCAGAAAAAGCGCGTTACGGCGGCATGCGGCAATGCAGTCGCCGCACTGAGTGCAGAGGTTAGTTTTCACAATCGGCATCGCGACTTGAACATAGACTCGATCGTCTAGTGAAAGGGAGAGGAGCATGTTATCATTTGGCGCCTCAACATTTGTATCCACAAGCGCGACGGAATAGCCGAGAGCGGTCAGGGCGGCTGTAATATTGACGGCAACAGTAGACTTCCCGACCCCGCCTTTCCCTCCGGTGACAGCAACTATGGGAGTGGTATACGGGCGCTGATGAAGCGCTTCCAGCTGCACTTTTGAAAATACCTCCGCGATCACGAGTGGCCCCGATCCGGTATTCCTTTGCGTGCGTTTGTACCGCTGCACTGAAGGAGGAGCCTATCAGTATGTTGCTTTAAAGCGGTCCACACATCCATAGTGTTGAGCCCATCGAATATCTGTATGCCTGCAGCCTGCAGGCCCGAATATGCTTTCGGTCCCACAAAGCCGGTCAGCAACGTTCCAACACCTTGTCGAGCAACACTCTGCGCTACAGCGATGCCAGCACCCTTTCCGGCATCCATCGCCGGCTTTTTGATAGTCTCGTACTTCATGGTCTCCGAGTCGATAATCACAGAAAACGGTACCCTACCGAAGCGCTAATCAACACGAGCGTCTAGCCCCTGCCCTGAGGCTGTTATACAGATTTTCATCTTCTTCTCCTCTCCGTTCCGCATAGCTCGTTTATTCGACTTTGTTTAGCTTATCAAGGCGCTTCCGCACATCTGAGAGCGCCCGCTCCAATGTTTCTGCCTCCTGAGTTAGCGCGGTGCGTTCGTCCACATTCAACGCCTGTCCAGCGCCTAAACGAGTCCGGCCCATTCCTTGGCTGCCTGCGGTGCCTCTATGCCGCTTTCCACCTCCGCACGGTCCAAGTCCTCTGCCGCCACCTGTCCCATTACCCAAGGGTCCTGTCTGATTAAATCCTGGCATATCAATCACCTCCTTTCAAGTGGGCTTATGTCCTTAATAATATTCAAAAAAACTAATCCACTCCCGCTAAATGAGCGGAAGCCGCAAGCAGACATGCTCCGTTAGGCATGACGCAAGCGCCGACCTTTCTTTGCTGCACCGGATTGTCAGGCTCCATAATGTTGCCGACAATGTTGTAGATCTCCAGAAACAGAAGACGCGTGCTTTCTTTGCAATCGCAATCGGCCATACGGGTTTCCGCTTCAAGCAATTGTTTTTTTGCACCTGTCAACGTAGCGGCATATGATGTACAGTTACAGCACAGTTCATCGCTTTGTTGACCGCTGAGCATGCCAAAGAGACAGTTGAGTGCACGCATGCTACTTTCGAGAGATGCATCCTGTCCCTTCACCGTAGCGACACTGTTGGCGACTGACATAATCATCTTAGTGCTCGTAGCCATCAGCATGCCCAGCGTATGTGTCCATCATCCCAAATGCAGAAAAAGCAT
>PMYY01000112.1 GCA_003170655.1 Nitrospiraceae bacterium | reverse complement strand
CCCCACGAGATTTCTTTTTTATCGCCGATAAAACCATCGATTTTCTTTTCCCTGGATTTAACGGTCATGTCGTAAATTCTTGACCTGACAATCTTCATGGCTAGCTCTTTGTTTCTCAGCTGAGATCTCTCACTTTGGCAAGCGACTATTATTCCTGTAGGAATATGGGTGATTCGTACAGCCGAAGATACCTTATTTACATGTTGTCCGCCAGCTCCTGATGCTCTAAAAGTATCAACCTTAAGGTCTTCGTCTCTTATATCGACGATGACGTCATCTTCGATCTCCGGATAAACGAGCACTGCGGCAAATGAAGTATGTCTTCTCTTGTTTGCATCGAATGGTGATATCCTGACAAGACGGTGAATGCCTGCCTCTGCCTTGAGATAACCGTATGCATATGGGCCTTCGACCGTAAATGTTGCCCCTTTAATACCGGCTTCGTCACCCATCTGAAGATCGGCTATCTCGGTTTTAAAGCCGCGCGTTTCGGCCCAGCGCATATACATTCGCATGAGCATCTGAGCCCAGTCCTGGCTTTCGACACCGCCGGCTCCAGGATGAATAGTAACAATGGCATTATTCCTGTCTGCCTCAACGGAAAGGAGCAGCCTGAACTCTACTTCATCAAGATATGTCTTCAGCCCGCCGATATCCCTGCGAATCTCTTCGAAAAAGATCTCTCCTTCGTCTTCGTCGAGGATTTCGACGGACTCCTCCAGGTAGGAGACCCTTTTGAGGGCCGCTTCCAAAGGAGTGATATTTTCCAGAATGACAGCCTTTTTCTTCTGGAGTTCCCTGATCTTTTCCGGCAGGGTCCAGACTGCTTCTGAAGAGAGTTCCTTTTCTATCTGTGCAAGGTCAGCTCTTTGTTTATCAACATCAAAGATAACCTCGAAGCGAGCCTAGTCTCTCTTTGATCTTTTTTATATCTTCCTGCAGTTCGTTCTGTAAAAGCATTTCTTTTTTACCTCCGCTATCGAAAACTTCCCGACAGTACAGCTGCTTTTTGATTATTAATAAATAGGGCTTTTTTTCCGGTATTTTATTATCAGCAACAGAGACAGGACAATACAGAAAAAAGAGAAAAGATCGCCGTATTTAGTGTAGAAAGTAAGAGTCCTGTCGGTCATTATGTCCGCCTTGAGCGTCGTCCTACTGAAAAGACTGGTGTTTGCCAATATCTCGCCGTTGCTGTTTATAAAGCCAGAAATACCGGTGTTTGCCGCTCGGATGACCGGCTTCCTGTTCTCTATGGCCCTGAAGACACCCATGCTGAAGTGCTGGTAAGGACCATTTGTCCTGCCGAACCAGGCATCGTTCGTAACCGTAACGATAAAATCGCCGCCCTTAGTATAGAATTTTCGGACAAGGCCAGGGAATGCGATTTCATAGCATATTGGCGTACCAAAACTGCCGAATGGGGTAACAGCTTTTATATAACTGTCGCCTGGAAGAAAGTCACCGATACCGACGACCAGCTTGTCTACAAAGAACAGTACACTTCTCAATGGAACGTATTCACCAAAAGGAACCATATGAATTTTATCATAAATATATGATACCGTTCCATCTTTGGTGAGCAGCACGGTGCTGTTTGAATAATCTTCCTTGGGCCCGCTCTTCTTCAGGACGCTTCCGAACAGGAGATATGTATCAAGATTATGCTGAAAATCTGTCAGTTCTTCGCTCCGCTGCTTGTCGGCTCCGAAATAGAAAGGCACAGCTGTTTCCGGCCATACGACAAGATCGGGTCCAGCAACACCTTCAGAATGGGCGGCCACATCAAGAGTCAGCTTCCGGTAGACATCTATGACAGATGTCTGATAAGCGCTGTCCCACTTCTTGTCCTGCTCAATATTGCCCTGGACAACCGCCACCTTGAGAGATGAGCCGGGCCGTTGCTGATGGAGCCGGTAGAACCCATATGCGGTATTAGCAAGAATGGCGACAACCAAAATGCTCCATCCTGCATATGTGTACAGTCGCGAATAAAGAGGCCGTTCACGGGTCCGCTCCTTCATGATGAAATAATCGGCAATAGCTCCGTTTACGGCAACCACCAAAAATGAGATACCGTAAATGCCGACTATGTCGGCGCTCTGGATGAAGACCAGGAAAAGGTATTGGCTGTATCCAAGGCTAGACCATGGGAAGCCGGTAAAGGCATATGATCGAAGCAGCTCCAGAGCGGTCCAGAGGACGGGGGCCACGAGGAGTGCAGGCAGGTCGGTTTTTTTGATGATAATCGAATAAAGGGAACAGAAGGCTGCTGGATAGAGACTCAGATAGAGACTCAAAATCAGCACAATGATGAGACTAGGCACGAGCGCGATGGACCCGAAGTGATTGACGGAGTAATAAATCCAGTAGACGGTCCCGAAGAAGTAAACCAGTCCGAACACCAGGCCGATCTTGAATGATTCGCCCCTCGGTTTGTCGTATATCATCACAAGCAGAGGCGCTAGGGCAATCCATGCGAGTGGAAAGATATCGAAGGATGGGAAGGACAGGACAAGGAGCCCGCCTCCCAGCAGGGCATAAAGGTATGAGAAATCAATGCGGCCCAATAATTTCATGAGATCACATCCATAATCTGTAGTTTGCGATAATCGTTTATGTTATCATAGAAAAAGTTATGTCCGCTATTGTTATCATACCGTCTCGCTATCAATCTACCCGTTTCCCCGGAAAACCCCTCTCCCTCCTCCTCGGCAAACCGATGATCCAGCATGTCTACGAGCGGTCAAAGGCCGCCCGGTTGATCAAAGAGGTGTTCGTAGCCACAGACAACAAGGCCATCTGTGATGCGGTACGGGGATTCGGAGGAAAGGCTGTTATGACCTCGGAGAACCATTCATCCGGTACCGACAGGATATCCGAGGCGGAGCAAATAATAAGCAAAGAAGGGCATTCGGCAGACATAATCGTAAATGTCCAGGGAGACGAACCCATGATCATGCCCCAGATGATTGATGAGGTGGTCGCGCTTATGGCTGATAGCAAGGCCGACATAGGCACCCTCGTAAAACGCATTGACGATGCTGCCGAGATCGATGATCCCAACGTAGTCAAAGCCGTTTTTAACGGCGAAGGTTTTGCCCTCTATTTTTCGCGTTCACCGGTCCCTTATCATCGAGACCTTTTCGGTACAGAGGCTTGTAAGAGAGGAAGCGTGGAAGCGCAGAAACGCGTAGGTTCCGAACTGGTTATGTTCAAGCATATAGGCGTCTACGCTTACAGAAAGGACGTATTGGCAAGGTTTTCGAAACTGCCGCCCTCGCGGCTCGAAGAGACTGAGAAGCTTGAGCAGCTGAGGGCACTTGAAAACGGTATAACTATAAAAGTCGGAGAAACAATCTACGAAACCATTGGGGTGGATACGCCGATGGATCTGAAAAAGGTGGAAAAATGCCTAAGTATATCTTTATAACTGGCGGAGTCGTCTCAGCACTAGGAAAAGGAATTGCGGCAGCGGCCATCGGCGCCCTGCTGGAGGCAAAGGGTCTCAGGGTCACGATACAGAAGCTCGATCCCTATATCAATGTCGATCCCGGCACGCTCAGTCCTTTCGAGCATGGAGAGGTATTCGTCACGGACGACGGCTGTGAAACGGACCTCGACCTCGGACATTACGAGCGCTTTACTCACCTGCGCGCGTCCGTGGTCAACAACTACACAACCGGGAGGATATATTTCAACGTCATAACCAAGGAGCGCAGAGGCGACTACCTTGGCGATACCGTGCAGGTTGTTCCACACATTACTGACGAAATCAAGGAGGCGATCAAATCGGCCGCCTCCGACGAATACGACATAAACATTGTCGAAATCGGCGGCACAGTGGGCGATATCGAAAGTCTTCCCTTCCTGGAGGCGATAAGACAATTCCGCTATCACGTAGGTAAAGAGAACGTTCTTTATGTCCACCTGACGCTTGTCCCTTATATCAAGACAGCGGGCGAACTTAAGACAAAGCCGACCCAGCACAGTGTGAACGAACTGCGCGAGATCGGTATCCAGCCCGACCTGCTGCTATGCAGGACCGAGCGGCCCCTTCCCCCTGAGATGAAGAGAAAGATAGCAATCCATTGCAACCTCGATCCTGATGCGGTCATTGCAGCCATGGATGTCAGCACGGTTTACGAGGTGCCGCTTTCATTCATGGAAGAAGGGCTCGACAAGCTCATCGAAAAAAAGCTGGCGCTAAATCTTAGGGAGCCTGATGTAGAGATATGGAACCAGGTTGTGGAAAGGATAAAGAACCCGAAGTACGAATGTTCAATTGCAATCGTCGGGAAATATGTGAATCTTAAGGATTCGTATAAAAGCCTCGAAGAAGCTCTCATCCACGGCGGCATCGCCAACAATGCGCGCGTGAATTTGGAATGGGTGGATTCCGAGGCAATCGAGACCCATGGTGTTGAACATCATCTATCCGAAGTCGACGGAATTCTGGTGCCTGGCGGTTTCGGTAGCAGGGGGATAGAGGGGAAGATAGCGGCGGTCCAGTATGCAAGGGAAAAGAAGATCCCCTACTTCGGGATATGCCTCGGTATGCAACTGGCAGTTATAGAGTTCGGACGCCATGTCTGCGGACTTTCAGCAAACAGCACCGAATTCGACGTGAAGGTCAAAGACCCACTTATCTATCTCATGGAGAGCTGGTACAATCACCGTTCAGGCAAAATCGAAGAGCGGACGGCGGATTCCCAGATGGGAGGCACCATGAGGCTTGGCGCATATCCGGCAGTGCTTATAGAAGGTACGCATGCATTTAAGGCTTACGGTGCGAAGGAGATTTCTGAAAGGCATCGCCACCGTTATGAATTCAACAATAAATACCGGGAGTTGCTCACTTCTAAGGGACTGGTCATAAGCGGCCTCTCGCCCGATCATGAACTCGTCGAGATAATAGAACTCCGCGACCATCCATGGTTCCTCGGGTGTCAGTTCCATCCCGAATTCAAGTCGAGGCCCACAGAACCTCATCCCTTGTTCAGCGCCTTTGTCGGGGCGGCCATCAGGGAAAAGCGGGAGTTGTTCCAGTAAGGCAGCATCCAGAATGCGCCGGTAAAGACCGGGCAGTCTATTGTATTGCTCGGCGTACATCACGGAAAACGAAGTTTTCCAGTTNNTTTTTGTTTATATATTAAAAAATGATCAAGGAGTCAGGTTATTTGAACGATGCGATGAATATTATTTTTATAGGCGATTCGCTTATCGAATATTTCGATTGGCAGCAGCGGTTCCCCGAGCACCAGGTGCTCAATCTCGGGCTCTCCGGAGAGACCGTGCAAGGTCTCTCGGGGCGCGTACGCCGCATAATCT
>PMYY01000213.1 GCA_003170655.1 Nitrospiraceae bacterium | reverse complement strand
CTTTTCATATTCTTCAGAAGATCACTGAGGAACTCCATTCCGATGAAAAATTCAGCACAGCGACCTTTGACAGCCAATTCATAAGATATGTCCCCGTGCTGGAGCTTATCAGCAGGGAGACTGTCAAAGAAAGAAATATTAAATGGACGGGTGAGGATGTAGTCCTGGTTACGGGAGGGGCCAAGGGAATCACGGCGGAGTGTGCCCTTGCTTTTGCCATTAAGACAGGTGTGAAACTGGCAGTCGTCGGGAGCACGGTCCTGATCGACAATAACGAAGAGATACAGAACGTGTTGCAGCGCTACAAGGAAAACGGAAATACTTACCGTTACTATGCCTGCGATATTTCCGATAAAGCGAGAGTTGCAGACCTTAAGAAGCGGATAGAACAGGACCTCGGGGCGATTACCGGCGTTATTCATGGGGCAGCTATCAACAAGCCCCGCCGTGCTGAACAGGTTACTCTTTCCGAAGCGCTCAGCGAAATAGCGCCGAAACTTATCGGAGCAATAAATATTTGCGAGTGCCTTAAAGACCATCCGCCGAAACTGTTTGTCGGGTTCGGATCTATTATCGGAGTCACCGGGATGACTGGGAATGCCTGGTATGGGTTTGCCAACGAAACACTGAATCTGCTCCTGCAGCAATTCGCATCATCTAATGCAATTACCAAAGCTGTCACCTGTGCATTCAGCATATGGGGCGAGGTCGGCATGGGAACGCGGATGGGAAGTATGACGTTTTTGTCGAAAATGGGCATTTTACCGATACCAAAAGCAAAGGGAACTGAACACTTCATGCAGTTAGTAGAAAAAGAGTTCGGAGTTGGACAGGTTGTTGTGGCAAGCAGGATGGGAGACCTGAATACCATTCAGAAATCGCCAATTTTCAAACCACGCGCCGCCCGCTTCCTTGAAGAAATAATCTTCTACGAAAAAGGCGTGGAAATAGGAACAAAGGTCCTGCTAACCCTTGATAAAGACCCATACCTGAAGGACCATGTCTTCAAAGGTACATATTTGTTTCCAACCGTTTTTGGAATCGAAGCTATGGCACAAGCGGTAGCTGCTGTCACAGGCAGAGATAACCTCGACTATCTTCAGATGGAGAATGTCCTGTTGAGCTACCCTATCACTATAGAACAGGGCAATGCAACTGAGATTCATATCCGTGCTGTTGTTGAAGATACATCTGATGAAGATAAAGTAATCCGTGTAAAGGCAGGCATAACGGTCGATCAAACAGGTTTTTCAAAAAATCACTTTGAAGCGATGTTTATTCTTCAGGCGCAAAAGAGCCTGGAACAGTATACCGGGAAGCTTCCAAAAAAATGCCTTGATATCCAACCGGGCGAAGATCTATATGGACATATGCTCTTTCAGGGTAAAATGTTTCAACGGATCAGCGCGATTCGTTCAATGCATGAAACATACTGCGTATTTGATTCTGAAAAGGCCATACCGGAACAGTCTCTAAATTCATCTATTGGTGAATTAGTCGCCAGTGACCCTTTCTTTAGAGATACCTTGCTTCAATCGGCACAGATAATTCTACCAGATGTTATAGCATTGCCTGTAGAAATCAAAAACTGGGAGATTAATCGCAGCAACTCAGAGAATGGAACACACAAGGTTATTGTTGACTCATTGCTTAGACAAGATGCTGTCATCACGGCTAACGTAACCTCTATTGATAATTCAGGCAGGGTCATAGAACGATTGCATGGGTATAAGGGCAAGATTATCGAAGAGGTGCAGAATGCCCCTAAAGTAGCGGACTTGGTCAGCCCTGACGGCTGGGACGAATCAAAGATAAATAATAAGCTTCAGTCTTACTGCAAACATTTTGATATGACACCTCCCATAATCTCTATCAAACATCAATCAGGTTTTCACAAGATGAAAAAAAGTCAGCGCCACCTCGTCGAGAGGGAACTGATCAAGAAAGCATACCGGAAGCTGAACGCTCCTGATGCCCCCCTCCTCGATGAACTAACTGTTAAATGGACTGCGAACGGGAAACCTGTTATTGCTGGAGATGATGCAGTCGGATTATCGTGCAGTCATGATGACAGATTGTGCATGTGTGTTGTAGGTAGACAACAACAGGGCTGCGACATCGAACCCATAATACATCGCACAAACGAAGAATGGATAATGTTACATGGAGCAGCAAGGGCTTCGCTGTTTGAAACCATAAACGGCTTGGACAAATCAGAGGATATTGCAGGAAGCCGAATATGGTGTGCGCTGGAGTCCCTGCGCAAGGCAACCGATATGAAAGAGAGCGATCTGAAATATGAAGGGCAGATTGATGACTGCATCACTTTCAAGAGCGACAATCTGACCATTCTAACCTTTCCAATTAAGCTTTTAAGAGGCAAAGAACGAATGGTAGCCGTAGTCGCCATAAATAAGAATTCCCCAGAAAAAGAAGAACGAAGAGCAGGAAAGCATGAAGTCCACCATGAAAGTGATGATGCTGGAAGGTTTATTAATGGCGGGCCTCACGGACAGAAGATATTTACATGCCGCTTCCCGCTGGGCTTAAGAGACAACGCGGCTGTTGGCGGGGGGGTTTACTTCGCCAATTATTTCCACTGGATTGGCAAGATGCGGGAAAGGGCTTTAAAGCCGATCGGCAAGTATATAGTCGATGAGTTTTCGAGCGGCCATTTCATGGTTACAAATTACAGCACCAGTGAGATATCGGGACATATCGCTAACCATGAGATTGTTGATGCCCGTGTATGGATCGACAAAATGTTTGGATATGAAGACTCATCCCTGATGTTACATTTTCAATGGGGCAAGCTTATGCCCGACGGAATGATAATGCCTGTAGCTTTCAGCAGACACCAGGTTTCATGGATTAAAGTAATCGGCCACGGCATTGTTGAACCGGTCTCCTGTCCTCAATATTTCAAAGATTTTTTGAGGGATAACGGCCTATTGCCCAAGGAAAACGGCAAATCGTTAACTGATGGATTGTCCAACGTCCGAAGGAATTATAATGAAAGTCTGGGGAATATTATTTATGAAGGCAACGTTCTTGATGCAAGCACTGAGTTTTTGGAGGAAAGCTTTTTTGACACCACCATGGAGCATTCCAATCTTGCCCAGAATGTCTATTTTTCAAATTATTTCATGTGGCAGGGACACCTTCGGGACAAATATCTCTTTTCCCTTTCTCCCGAGCTATACAGAAAGATGGACCGACATGGGAGATTTGCATGCATTAATTCTGAAGTCGAGCATCTGCGCGAGGCTATGCCGTTTGACCGAATTGCTGTTACGATGAAGCTTAAGTTCGTCTATGAGCGCGGAATCGATTTATATTTTGAATATTTCAAGATCGACTCCTCCCAGGAAAATATAAAACTGGCTTATGGTAGACATACATTGGCTTGGGTCGATGTTGACAATTCAGATAATTACATTACTCAAAAGCTTCCTGATGTGTATCTAAAGCTTATACTTAGCGGGACCCGGAAGACAAATGAATAGAATAGAAACCCTTTTAGGGAAAACGATAGCTATGCCGTCAAATGTCCTATTCACCAGGAAGAATTTGCGAAAGGGTTCTCTCTTTTTTCTCTGCCGATAGTTGACGAAGGGCCGTGGCCGCAGAGGACCACGCTATTTTCAGACAAGGACATTAATCTGTCGAGGGACTTTCGTATGGCGCGTTCATCGCCGCCCGGCAGGTCGGTCCTGCCGATAGCCCCGGCAAAGAGCGTGTCGCCTGTTATGGCAATGCCTTCGCCATAAATGACAATACCCCCAGGGCTATGACCCGGGGATTGAAAGACGGTAAATGTCAGAGCGCCTATATCAATGTTGTCCCCTTCATTTAGAAACATGTCCGGGGCCGGCTGAGGTTCCAGTTCCAATCCAAAATAATTAGCTAATTCGACAGCAGAATCATAAATGTTCAAGTCTCCTTCATTCATGACTATCTTGGCGCCAGTCGCTGTCTTGAGATCACCGACTGCGCCGACGTGGTCGAAATGCCCGTGTGTGCATACGATATATTCTACGGTCAGATTATTCTTACTGATCACGTCGAGGATCATATCAGGCTCGTCTCCGGGATCTATTACCATGGCCTTGCCTGTCTTTTCATCGCCGACAATGTGGCAGTTTACCTGCAGCGGTCCTACAACAACAGTCTTGATAATCATACAGTCCTCCAAAATGTAGAGTCACAAAAATGCGTGTCTCTATCTATTGTTGATTTTTTCCTTCACCTTATTAACAAGATAGCCCATTTCTTCTATCCTGAGCAAATATGCGATGAAGGAGTATATCCCAAGGCAACCGAAGATAGCCACTGTCAGGAAGACCGCTTTCTGGGCCGTATGGCCGCTCAATGCCCAAAGCGGACCTTGGGTGGCGAACCATCCGCAAATACCCATTACTGCTGCCGCCAGCCCGATCTTCAGAAATGAAACTCCTATTCGGCGCGATCCGATACCGCCAAGTTTTTTCCTCAGAAAATAAAAGAGCAGAACAAAATTGAACATTGCAGCGAGCGAATTGGCAAGTGCGAGCCCGTTATATTTAAGCGGCCCCATAAGAGATACACTGCAGAGGATGTTGAGCAGGACGCCGCATACCATTATCTTGAATGGGGTCTTTGTGTCCTGCATAGAATAAAAGGTGGCATTCAATACACGCACTCCTACGATTGCCCAGATACCCAATGAATAGAACATAAGCGCATCCGCAGTTCCCATCGTTGCCTGGCGGCTGAATTCGCCATGCTGGAAAAGGGCACTTACAATCGGCAGCCTCAACGCTATCAAACCTACCATGGCCGGCACAGTTATGAAGAAAAGCAGCCTGAGCGCAAAGGAGAAATCCTCCTTGAGCGCGCCGAACTGCTTCTGGGCAGCATGTTCGGAAAGCGTGGGCAGCACCGCCATGCCCATTGCAACGCCAAATATGCCGATAGGAAATTGAATAAGCCGCATGCTGTAGTATAGGTAACTGATGCTTCCCTCCGCGAGATACGATGCAAGGATCGTACTGATGAATATATTGATCTGGCTGACCGCAAGCACTGCGGTCATAGGAATGATCAAAAGTCCGATGCGCTTCAGGCCCGGATGATAAATAACAGCGCGGAAAGACGGAAGCGCCGAAGACGTAAACGAAAAACCGTGTCTGAAGAAGGACGGTAGCTGAAAGAGAAATTGCACGAGTCCGCCGACGGCAACGCCTATTGCGGCTGCTATGACGGGATTGGTGAATTGAAGCGAAAGCCCGACGATACAAACTATTGTCACGATATTGAGAACGGCAGGCGCCAATGCTGGTATGAAGAAAACGCCGCGCGTATTGAGAGCGCCCATCACAACAGACGCAAGGCTGATGAAGAGCAGGAATGGGAACATGATGCGTGTCATGAGTACCGCTGAAGCGAACTTTTCGGAGCCTGAATCCCAGCCCAATGCAATGACCTTCACAATCGCAGGCGCAAAAATCATACCGGCAATGCAAAGCGAACCAACGACAACAACAAGAAACAGAAAAGTCACGCGCACAAGATGGTTTGCCTCGTCATTTCCCTTTTTCGTCTGGTATTCTGTCAGCACCGGGACAAAGGCCGAGGACATCGACCCCTCAGCAAAGAGCTCCCTGAGAAGGTTCGGAATGCGGAAGGCTACAAAAAATACGTCCGACGTGCCCGTCGCTCCAAAGAAACGCGCGAGAATCATATCGCGGACAAAACCAAGAATGCGGCTGATGAAGGTCGCAATGGACATCACGCCCGCCGCCCGCGCGATCTTTCCTTTTGAACTCATGCACTGCTTCCCTTGCGGTGGCGAATAAACTCAATGACGCTTGGCAAGAACGATATTATGATTATCCCGAATATCACACAAGTAAGGTTCTTTTTTATGACAGGAATATTACCGAACAAATAGCCGCCCAACAGGAACACAGTTATCCATGCGACACAGCCCACAACATTATACACTGTAAAACGCCGGTAGTCCATCCGTCCTATTCCGGCAACAAAAGGCGCAAATGTCCTTATTATGGGAAGGAAACGCGCGATGACGATAGTTTTGGCTCCATGCTTTTCATAAAAGCCATGCGTGCGATCCAGATATGCTTTTTTCAGAAACCAAACATCCTTCTGAAAGACCTTAGGGCCGACGAAGCGGCCTATATGGTAGTTGACCAAATTCCCCGCCGTTGCGGCAACGCAAAGCAGGGCATATGCCATCACTGGATCGAGATCACCTCGCGCCGCAAAGGCGCCAACCACGAAGAGAAGTGAGTCACCCGGCAGTACCGGCGTTACAACCAGCCCCGTCTCGCAAAAGATTACCAGAAAGAGGATAGCATATGTAAACCCTCCAAATTGCTGAAGCACCGCGCTAAAATGCTTGTCAAGATGCAGAAAAAGGTCGATGATCGAAGCAAACAGTTCCATTCCACTCCCCAAATGTATAGAATCTGTAATTATAGCGGAAATTAAACGACAATGTCGTTCTCCCTATGCTAAGATGAGAATAAGAAGGCGCGGATTTTCCTCTTTCAGCTATATCTAAAATACAATGGCAGCTCGCAAGAAAATAAGAGAAGCTATTAATGTCCTTTTCACTTATAAGGAGCAGGACAGGTTCGATCTCTTTGCGGCCTTCCCGTCAGTAAAGAATTTTTTCCTAAACCGGCGCAATCTTTTCTATATCCGCTCCTTGGGCGATATCTCGTTCACTGCCATAATACTTATGGGACTGTTCGGTCCGCAGGATGCCTCCAGGAATATCTCTCTTTTCCTAGCTTGGGGGATATGGTGGACAGGCGTAGTGCTAAGCTGGTTCATAGTGGGCAAATTCTGGTGCGGCATCTGTCCTTTTCCAGGCATTGGACGCCTGCTTCAAAAGATGAATCTGAGCCTAAACCTTGAACCGTCGCCATTCGTTAGAAAGTATAGTCTCCATTTTTCGGTCTTTCTTTTTGCAGCCATCATCTGGTCCGAATCGGTGACGAACATGAAGAACTGGCCCATGGGAACGTCCTTTCTGCTTTTAAGCATCCTATTGGGCGCCACGATACTCGGAGCGATTTATAAAGGACAGGCGTGGTGCCGCCATTTGTGCCCTCTCGGAAAAATAATCGGCGCAGCCGCAACCATCTCGATGATCGAGCTGAGGCCGGACCATGGCAAGTGCAAGACCTGCAAGACCTTTTCATGCAAGAAAGGCTCAGATGACGCCCCTGGATGCCCCGTATATCTCGGCGCATTCAACATCAGGAACAATGTCGACTGCCTGATGTGCGGACGCTGCGTATCCTTGTGCGACAAGGACTCCCCAAGCCTGCGATTGAGAAATCCCTTCGTCGAACTTATCCTGAATAAGGGGCGCTATATCACCTGCTCATACATCATTCCATTTCTGATGGGCTCCCAACTGGCACGCTTCGTACAGCACGCAGCCTGGTACAGGCGTGCCGAAACTGCACTATTTGATTCAAATACCATCACTTTCACATTCTTGCTAGCCCTGGGATTTGGGCTATTTATCCTTATTCAGAAGGCAGGGGCCACGCTATTCGGCATAACAGAAGACCCATCATTCGGAAAATTCTCGCCAATGGTGCCGGTCCTTGTGCCGCTCGCATTTACAGGAGAGCTTGTTTATCGATTAGACTATTTCCTGGCAAATGCAGGTGACCTCATCCCGACCTTCGGCAGACAATTCGGAATCAACCTTGAAGGGCTATACGTTTCTGTCCCTCGACCTGTCATTTACTGGATTTGCCTTTTATCGCTCTCGATGGGGACTGCCTCAAGCGCCTATGTGCTTCACATCTTCAACACACGGGATTTCGAGGGAGTAATTGAAAAAAAGAGATATTATGCCCTGCACGGGCTGGTGTTGCTGCTTTTCACAACCTATGCCGTTTTATTCGGAAACTACATCGCTTCCTGAAATCTTACGACAAATATCCTGTCAATACCGGCGTAGTCTTTCACAAATCGGATATCCTTGAATCCTTGACTTACGGCCAGTCGGTAAACATCTTCTGCCTGATCGAAGCCTAGCTCGAGAATTACGAGGCCGTCTTTCTTGAGATGTCGCGGTGCTTCATTTAGTATCCTCCGATAAAAATCCAGTCCGTCTTCGCCACCATCAAGTGCATTTAGTGGTTCGTATCTGATCTCTTTTTGAAGGCTGGGGATGTCAGACCTTCTGATGTATGGCGGGTTCGAAATGATACAGTCGAAGCTAGCATCCGCTCTTAGTGGTCCGAAGAGATCGCCTTCAATGAAAGAAACGTTTCCGATTCCATTGGCTTCGGCATTTCTGCTCGCATAAGCCAGCGCCTGCACCGACCTGTCGATGCCGCTGACGACGGACTGTGGGAATTCCTTCGCGAGCGCAAGTGCTATGCAGCCGCTACCTGTGCAAAGGTCGAGAATCGAAAGCCCGACCGAGCGAGGCACCGCCTCGTCCTTGCATCTGGCTATCATCCTCATAAGCCTGATAGTTTCTTCTACCAGCAACTCCGTCTCGGGTCGCGGGATTAGTACTCCTTTGCCGACATTGATTCTAAGGCCCCAGAAATCGACATGGCCGATTATATATTGCATCGGTTCGCAATGAATGCGTCTCGCCGCAAACGAGTCTATTTTTTCTAGCATCGTTTCGCCGATATCGGGTGGGGAGGAATGGAGTTTGGTCTTGCTTATCCGAAGAATTTCGGTGAGGAGGAGAGCCGCTTCCCTGGCCGCATCTTCGATACCTTCTCCTTCGAAAAGTCGCGCCAGTTCCTTCAGCTTCTCTAAGGCGGTCACAGCTCTTTCAGCTTTTCTGCCTGGAAATGAGTATTAAGGCTATCGATCATCTCGTCCAGCGCGGCGCCTTCGAGCACCTGCTCCAGCTTATGAAGGGTAAGTCCGATGCGGTGGTCTGTGACCCTGTTCTGAGGATAATTATAGGTCCGGATTCGTTCACTTCTGTCACCAGTGCCTACCTGTGACTTTCTGTCCTGGGCGCGCTCCTTATCTTTCTTTTCGATCTCCAGTTCATAAAGACGAGACCGCAGTACCTTCATGGCCTTTTCGCGGTTCTTGATCTGAGACCTCTCGTCCTGGCACTGCACAACCGTATTGGTNNATATCCACTTCTTCTGCTTCGGGAAGTACTGCAACAGTGGCAGCCGAGGTATGGATGCGGCCTGATGCTTCGGTTGCAGGAACACGCTGCACTCTGTGCACACCGCTTTCGTACTTCAATCGATTATAAGCGCCCTTACCGATTATGCTGGCAACAATCTCTTTCAAACCGCCAAGTCCAGTGGGATTGGAATCGATGACTTCGATCTTCCAGCGGCGCGCTTCGGCATATTTCGAATACATTCTGAAAAGCGACGCTGCAAAGAGGGCCGCCTCTTCTCCGCCGGTGCCGCCTCTTATTTCGAGGATAACGTTGCGATCATCGCGAGGGTCCTTGGGTAGAAGCATGAACTTGAGCTCATCTTCGAGTGCAGTCTTCCTTTTCTTAAGCTCTTCGAGTTCTTCGCGTGCAAGATCTCTCAGTTCGCCGTCGCCGCTCTTGATCATATCCTCGGCGTCCCCGATCTCGCTTAACACCTTCTTATAGTCCTGTATTTTTTCGTAGATTGGCCGCAGGTCCGACTGTTCCTTGGAATGCTTCTGGTATTCGAGGTTGTTGGAGAGCACCTCGGGGTCCATGAGCGTAGTGTTAATTTCATCGTACTTCTGCTCTAAAGTCAAGAGTTTCTCTAACATTGCCCGCATCCATCCTTAATATTATCGAGTTTCAAAACCTCATTCAGTGCGGCAATGGCAACCTCGATCTGTGAGTCGTCGGGCTCATGCGCCGTCATTCTCTGCAGCAGCAGGCCCGGATAGACAATGATACCCATAGCCGGATGATCTTTCAGTTTAGCCGATAGCTTCAGCGTCTCGAATGATATACCGGCTATCACCGGGAGAAGGAATATACGAGCCACCAGTTTCTCTATGAATGACCATTCCTGCGGGATGAACATAAAAGTGACGATGCTGATAACCATGACTATTAGCAGGAAACTCGTTCCGCACCGGGGATGGTACGGTTTGTACTTTCTGGCATTCTCGACCGTGCATTCCTCTCCGGCTTCGAAGGCGTATATGACCTTATGTTCTGCGCCATGGTACTCGAATATCCTCTTCATTTCCTTCCAAAAGCCTATCGCATAAACATAAAGGAGGAAAATGCAGACCCGCGTTATTCCGTCAACCATGTTGAAGAGAAGAGAACTCTTCGCGACCCCGCCGTAAATACTCCCGACAAATGTCGCTATCAGCAGGGGCAGAAATTTGAACAAAGCTATGGCGACTATGAGAGCCAGTGCTATTGAAATCCCTATGGCACAGGTACTTATAGGCTTTTCGCTCTTGTCTTCTCCCTCTCTGTAGGCTACGCTTCCGGAAAATTCTATTGCCTTGACGCCGACAATCATCGCTTGCAGCAAAGCCACTCCTCCCCTGATAAAGGGAAGTTTAAATATCGGATTTGATTTCTTCGACCTGACGGTCTTGAAGTTGATCTCACCTTTAGGGTCCCGCACTGCGACGCTCCATCCCGCAGGAGACTTCATCATTACTCCTTCGATAACCGCCTGACCGCCAACCGTTTTCATTGTATTATCTATCCTCTTGAATTTACATGCAATTTAACCAATAAAAAAGGGTTAGAATTTAGAGGTCATCTAATCCCTAACCCTGAGACCGTACTAAGTCAGCTACTTTTTTGCGTATTTTTTCTTAAACTTCTCGACCCTGCCCTCTGCATCAATGAGCTTCTCGCGCCCGGTAAAAAACGGATGACATTTCGAGCATATGTCTACCTTGACGGTATTTATGGTCGAGCGTGTTTCAAAGCTCTCCCCACATGCGCAAGAAATTTTACTTTCTTTATAATTGGGATGTATCTTCTCTTTCAACTTCATGCCTCCTAACGATGTTATTCGAATTAATATTATACTTAATAAGCGGTCAACTTATCAAGATCAGGTACAATTCGGTAGTGGGTCAGTTTGAAAAACTGACCCACTACCTACAATTCAACGTGCGAGCAGTCTCAGTCGGCCGCGATAATTTAATTTCCACCAGTCTAGCCACCACGGTTCCTACAAAAGCCCCGGCCAGCACGTCTGCGGGAAAATGAGAGGTACCGTCGATCCTGGCGAGACCTTCAAGGACTGCAAAAATATAAAAAGGAATCCAATACCTAGGATAGTACCGGGACAGGATAGCTGCTAGACAGAAGGCCATGGCAGAATGCCCTGATGGAAAAGAGTCGTATCCTCCCCGAAGCGATGGTCCGATAATTACCAGGCTGTCTGATACTCTGGGTCTGGCCCTGCCGATTATATGTTTCATTATCTGAACGCTAATGCCGGAGGCCACAAGACCTATAATAAGTGATTTCCCAATATCCCGAAACCTTTGATCAGCAAAACGACCATACAGATAAACCAGGATTGCGCCGACTATCATGGTCGTACCGTGGGCAGCGAAATACATCACCTTGTCAGTCGCTCTCAACAGACGGTGAATATCGGGATTGGCCGAGTGAAACCCTCTGATCCATGTGAGAACTGGCTCATCAACATAAAAAAGGACAACCGGTACTAACGCGGAGATAGCCAGAAATATTTTAGTTTCTTTCGAGGAGCACATATCCCTTGTCCGTATCCCGCACGACCAGGCCGAGCCGCTTCAGCTGTTCAGTGTCCCTAGCCTTAGCGATCACGATTCTATCTCTACCTTCTGCAATCAGTTTCTGAAGAGTGTCAATCCCACCGGCTGCAGCAACTTTATGCTCTGAATAGAAAACAATGCTTGGCTTATTGAGGCCATAGGTAATAATACGCTCATCAACGCCCGCTTTTTCTTTTCCATACAGGCTGTATTTGTACAGAGCGTCCTGAAGATTGTTGCTCGCCATGGGTAGCACTGTTACGACCAGAGTCATAAGAAAGACGAACATAACTGAAGACATCGCTCCGTACAAAGGCCGTGACGTAAAAAAGGAATAACAACATAACGCAGTCATCGCCAGCGCAATAGCGGCTGTTATCGGCATCCATCCTGTATCCGTAATCCCTTTTTGCGCGAGATATGGCGGCAATAAGACAAACGCCAGTCCCGCCGCGGCCGAGATCAACCCGATAAAAACCCATGCGGAGCGCGTCCATTTAAGGCCTTCTTCCGTCATGCCTGCGGCAACGAGTATAGATGCCGCGGGGATTGCAGAGAGGATATAATCCGGAAGCTTGGTCGTTGCAAAAGAAAAGAAAACTACTATAAAGGTAACCCATATGCCTGCAAATAGCAGCAGTGGGTCTTTCTCTTTGAATATCTTTCTGATGCCGGCAGGTAAAAATGCGACCCACGGGAAAAGTCCCGCAACGAGGGCCGCGAGGTAATAATAGATTGGGCCTTTATGGCCCGATATCACCTCGGTATACCTTTTGAAATGGTGTTTTATAAAGAATTGCTCAATAAATTCGTTGCCTTTAACAGCATACTCGGCCGCGTACCACGGCACGCTAATGACTAGGAAAAGCAGAGCGGCCCTGAAGTTTATCATCTTTCTGACTCCACCTATGCCTTCAGTCACCAGAAGGAAAATGAGTGGTATGACAGCAGGGAAAACGATTCCGATGAGTCCTTTGGTGAGAAAAGCTAATGCCGAAAATGCATAGAAACCATAAATAAAGCGTCTTCCCTGCTTTAGAGAAAGATAAAAACAGAACAACGACAGTGTGATGAAGAGTGTCAAGACCATGTCGGTAACCGCAGAACGAGAATAGATAAGGTAGTATATGCTAAGCACCATCGACAGCACAGAGTATACGGCTTTCGAAAAGTCGCAAAAATGGCGAACGAAAAAGAAGAGCGCCGCCGCAAGAAGGCATCCTGCCAGAGCGGATGGGAACCTGGCGCCGAATTCAGTGATACCGAAGGTCTTGTATGACAGGGCCATCATCCAGTAAAAGAATATCGGCTTGTCATATCGGACATCACCGTTGTAAGTCGCGGTTATATAGTCGCCGCTCTCGACCATCTCCTTCGTCGCCTCGGCAAATACCGCTTCATCCACATCAAACAGCAGCACAGAGCCCAACCGGAACAGCGAAACAAAAAGCACAACGGCAAAGACAAGAACTACAATATTTGATTTCGTCATTGAAAGTTTAAGCAGGCTCTCCTTCGGAAGTATAGGCAGGTATTATAATCATTTCAGGGCGGAAAAGTAACCCGATATCGGTAAAAAAAAACGGCAGGATCGAGTCCTGCCGTTTTTCCTGAAATTAATAAACTATCTGCCGTACTTGATCAACATCGGAGCGATAAGCAAAGCCACGATGTTGATAACCTTTATCATCGGGTTNNCCGTCGCTGCCTTTCTTATGCATGACGCCCTTATCATCCGTGACGCCATCTTCAAAGGCTTTCTTGCCGTTGTCCCACGCGCCGCCGCCGCTTGTCATGGCAATGGCCTGGAAGAGACCGGTAAGGATACAGCCGATGAGCATACCGCCAAGTGCTTCCCTGCCGAGGACAAAGCCGACCAGGATCGGTGCTAAAACCGGAATCAGGGCGGGCAACATCATTTCCTTGATGGCTGACTTCGTTACGATATCAACGCACTTTCCGTATTCCGGCTTTCCGGTGCCTTCCATAATGCCCGGAATCTCGCGGAACTGTCTGCGGACTTCGACAACAACGCCACCCGCGGCTCTACCTACCGCCAGCATGAGCAGGCCGCCGTAATAGTACGGGATAAGGCCGCCGAGGAAGAGACCTGCGATGATCATCGGGTTCGACAGATCGAATGTTATTGAGCCCACTGGAAATGAACGTGAATACTCAGCAAACAGAACGAGCGCTGCAAGAGCTGCAGAGCCGATAGCATAACCCTTCGTAACAGCCTTGGTGGTGTTGCCGACTGCGTCAAGCGGGTCTGTGATTGCACGAACGCTTTCCGGAAGGTGTGCCATTTCAGCAATACCGCCTGCGTTGTCCGTGATCGGACCATAGGAGTCAATCGCAACAACAATACCAGTCATCGAAAGCATCGAGACCGCAGAAAGTGCTATTGCAAAAAGGCCGACACCCGGGTTACCGGAAAAACCGCCGCCGAGGTAGTAGGCACCGAGGATGGAGGCTACGATCGTCAGGGCAGGAAGCGCAGTCGCTTCCATACTCATGGCGAGACCGGCAATAACGTTAGTACCGTGGCCGGTGAGGCTGGCTTTGGCAATAATCTGTACTGGACGGTAGTCCTTCGCGGTGTAGTACTCAGTGATCCAGACGATAAGACCGGTGAGGACGAGACCGATAACTGCTGTGAAGAATACGCTGCTGACGGTCATCACCTGTTCCGATGCCGGCAGGAGCGTGAAGAACCATGTCGTTGCGAAATAGAACACGATAGCTGCAAGGACACCGGCAACCGCCAATCCCTTGTATAGAGCGCCCATGATGTATTCGCTGTTCTTGCCCATTCTGACTGCGTAGGTGCCGATAATGGAGGCGATAATTGAGATGCCGCCGAGCATCATCGGGAACTCTACCCAAAGACTTGCTGCGCCAAAGACGGTCTTTGCGAGCAGCATTGCTGCAACAAGGGTAACAGTATAGGTTTCATACAAGTCAGCTGCCATACCAGCGCAGTCACCAACGTTGTCACCAACGTTGTCGGCAATAACTGCAGGGTTGCGTGGATCGTCTTCCGGAATTCCGGCTTCAACTTTACCGACGAGGTCGGCGCCGACGTCAGCAGCCTTGGTGTAGATACCACCTGCGATACGAGCAAAGACCGACATGAGTGAGCAGCCGAAGCCCAGGCCGATAAGTGCGTGGAACGCTGTTTCAACGTCAACTGAAGCTTTGGCAACCATATAAAAAATGGCGAGGCCGAGCAGGGCGAGGCCAACGACCATAACCCCGGTGACAGAACCGCCCTTGAATGCGACCGAAAGAGCTGGCCCAAGTCCTTTCTTGGCAGCTTCAGCGGTGCGTACGTTCGACATAACGCAAACTACCATGCCGAAGTATCCTGCAAACGCGGAGCCGGCAGTGCCAATAATGAATCCAAGTGCTGTCCACATGCCAAGTGAAACAAAGAGAAGAACAAACATGACAACGGCAACTATTGCTACTGTCTTGTACTCTCTGGCAAGGAACGCTTGTGCGCCTTCCTTGACTGCATCGGAGATCTCGATCATTTTCTGAGATCCGGTCGGCTGACTTGCTACCCAAGCCTTGGTGACAAATGAATAAACAATTCCTAGTGCACCGCAAATAAGGGCAAAAATAAGTATTGGTGTCATCCCTTCTTTTTCCTCCTTTAATTCTTTGTTAATAAATTTAAGAACGCCTTCAGCTGATGTGAACTCTTTCCCGTCCCCCTCCTTTCACCTCCTTTGATAAACTTTAGCTCCCCCGCAAGGATAACCATTCATACGGAATCTGCGCAACCTCGCAAACCTGTTAATCTCTCTGAATGTGGCGCGCGAAGACCATTGCCGTAGTCCGGTACACCATATGGGCCATCTTCGAAAATGGTGCATATGCGAACAGGACGAAGATAAAGACCAGATGCGCGAAATATGTTATATAAGCCGGGACAGGAAGTTTCGCCAACCTTATCACTTCGGCTAGTATACCTGTAACGCACGTGCCAAAGATAATGACAATCAAAAGCCAATCGAAATAACTGCCGAGCCCGGCCTTTGCCTGGTTCTTCATGCGGTTCGTTATCATGTAGGTCATACCGACGAGAAGGCCTACGGCGCTTGCATTGCCGATGAGCTTGAGTATATTGGTCTGCGGATACGGCATCTCCCACTTCAGTCCGTAGACGTAGAACACTCCGAGGGATGTTGTGATCGCCAAGCCTATAAAGGAATAAAATACGAGCAGATGAGAAACCTTCCTGTCTTTGGCTACGCCACAGGCGCTGAATTTCTTGTGCGAAAAAATGTCGATCAGAGTGCCGGTGATGCTGTTGACAATATCACCACCGCCGACTCCGCCAGCGCTTGCCGCCATCGCTGACCAATATTTGGTGATGGCAAGAAGGAAGACGAGCGCTGCAAATCCAGCTGTCGGAACCATAATCATGTCTACGTAGATATCTGGGATGAACTCGGGGAAAGCTATAACGCCGTTCTCGTTCAGCGATATCGCTGTCAGATCGAGATGCCCTATTGCGCCAAGAATCACAAGGAAGATCGCAACGGGAATAGCGAAGAGCAGGAGCGCATACTTTGGGTTTGATGTCAGTTCTGCCATGAAACGCGGTCCCGAATACTCCTTTATCGTCACCTTTCTAACCGCACCGAGCACTTCGCCGGGCTTGGCGCCTCTCGGACAGAAGGCAGTGCAGTCGCTGCATTGATGGCAGAGCCAAATGTCCGGGTTTGTTATAAGCTGGTCCTTCATTCCCCACTGCGCATAGAGCATTTCCTTGCGCGGGAAGGGCTTATTGTTCGGGGTGACCTCGCAGACCACTGTGCAGGTGGAGCACTGATAGCACTTCTTCAGTGAATCCGCACCGGCAGCGATTACCTCTTTGACAAAATTCAGATCGGGACTTACTATCTGTTCAGCCATATATCTATCCCTCCTAGAAACCTTTGAATGGATTCGGTCCGATTTCCTTAATCCTATCCACAAAGTCAGTAATAATTTTCGGTAAATTGCCGTAGTCGTCGATAGCAATCTGTACCAACCCGACCCTTTCTGCTTCGAGCTGCAGCTTGTCGAGTGTCTCTTTGACCTTGCTTAGACGGTAATTGGCCAGCTCGCTCCCCTTTACCATGTGGCACTGGTAGTTGTCGCCGTACTTGCATCCTAGCATCATGATTCCGTCGATACCGCGCGAGAAGGCGTCTGCGATCCAGACCAGGTTGACCGAACCCAGGCACCTGAGCTGTATGAACCTCACCGCTGGATCTATCTTCATGTGCTGAAGGGCAACAGTATCGATGGCCGGATAGGCGTCGTTTTCGCAGCAAAGTACGATGATCCTCGGCTGATCTTCATCATCGGGGACGGAAACGCCTTTCAGCATCGAGCCGATCATATCGACATGGAAGTCCTTGAAGGATACGATCCTTTCAGGGCAGGCACCCATACATGTTCCGCACCTGCGGCAACGGCCGATCTTGTAAAAAGGAGTACCTTTTTCATCTTCGTCGATTGCGCCGAACGGACACTCTTCAGTACAGCGCTTGCAGGATGTGCACTTGGTCATGAAGGCATCAGGGAAGGTAACATCCCACGCCCTGGGATGGACGGCCATGCCTACAGCTGAGTGCTCGTTGGACTGTATAGCCTTGAGTGCCGCGCCTGTAGCGTCTTCCTGGGCTTCGGACATATTCATCGGCTGACGTACGGCACCTGCAGCAAAAATCCCGGTCCTGCGGGTCTCGTACTGGAAGCAAATAAAGTTCGAATCCGCAAAGCCGTTAAACAGATCCAGATCGGGAAGGCCAGGTCCCTGACGATAGCCGAGGTTCAGCACAGGATCTTCGAGGGTGGCTGGAACCATGCCGGTCGCCAGCACCACGAGATCGGCCTCGACGGTGACATCGCCCAGCAGGGAGTCCTTCATCTCGATATAGACGTTGTCATAGGCAGCTTCGGTTACGCCTTTGACTTCGCACTTGGTCAGCATGACGCCCGGATCGTTCTGCGCTTCCTTGTAATAGTATTCAAGTCTTCCCGGGGTCCTTATATCTTTATAGAGGATCATCGCTACCGCATCCTCGTCCTGCCGTACGTACTTAGCCTGTTTGAGGGCCGTTGCGCAGCACATGGCTGAACAATAGGGAAGGTGATTAGCGTCTCTCTGTCCGGCACACTGAATGAATGCTACCTTCTTTGCCGGCCTGTGGTCAGAGGGCCTCAGGATCTTGCCCTTCTTTGCGATCTCTTCGAACTGGATATTGGTAACGACATTCTTGAGCTTGCCGTATCCGAGGTGCCCGAGCTTCTTTGCATCATAGGGTTTCCAGCCGGCTGCAAGAACTATTGATCCGATCTTTATGGTCTCGGAAGTTTCACCCGTAGAGATCGTGACGTCGAATGCTCCGGGCATTCCGTCTGACTTTTCGACCTTGGAGGATTTGTAAACTTTAATATTGGGATTTGATTCTACCGCTTTGATAGTAGACTCGATATCGGTATCTACTATGAGAGGTTCCTTGTAATATTCCGAGGTCGGTATCTTTTTGTAGAGCGAATTCGCGAACCCGCCGAGCTTGGCTTCTTTCTCGACCAGGACTACCTGAGATCCGTAATTAGCGGCCTCAAGAGCCGCTTTCATGCCCGAGATACCGCCGCCGATAACGAGTATCGATTTGACAGTCTCTACTTTGTTAGCCTCCGGAAGGTCTCCCTTTTGGGCCTTTACAACCGACATCCTCATGTAATCTTCTGCAGCCATCTGGGCCTGGGGTGAATTGGGTTCCTGCGTCCATACTGCAAGCTCGCGGATAGGTGAACGCTCGACTATGCAGCCCGGGAAATCGAACTCTTCGAATTTAACCCGTGCAGAGCATGCCGCCAGAATCAGCGTATTGACGCCCTCTGTCGCGATGTCGTTCTTTATGAGATCGACTCCTTCTTTACCGCAGAGTGCGAAGTGGCTTTTTATAACCGGAACCTTAAGAGCATTCTTCGCCAAAGTGGACATTTTTTCTACATTTACGGATTCCCCGATGGAGCAACCCGTGCATATATAAAGTGCATATTTCTTTTCCATGTTGACTTACCTCCCCTTCCCGATCTGCAGCGCCTTGAGCGCCGCACCTGTGGCGTCCTGGACCGATTTGGCCACATCGAGCGGGTTCTTGGCGCACCCGGTCGCGAACATCCCCACTCCCGAAAGGGCGAAACCCTCATCGGTATAAGACGCACCGGGAATCTTCGATGCCGGTTCCATGCCGGTGGCGAGTACAACCATCTCGACCTTGGTCCGGACTTTTTCGCCGGTGAGCATGTTTTCGGCTTCGACTATCACGTCGTCTGAGTCCGCATCCTGCTCGACCTTTGCAACTTTCCCTTTCACCAAGGTAACCTTTGGATCATCCTTAACCTGCCAGTAGAATTTCTCGTACCGGCCTGGCGTCCTGATATCTATGTAGAAGATACTTGCTGTGGATTCCGGGTTCTGCTCCCTGAGGTAAAGAGTCTGTTTCAGAGAGGCCATGCAGCAAATATATGAGCAATATGCGAGATGATTCTCGTCTCTGCTGCCGGCACACTGCACAAAGGCGACGTTCTGGACCGGCTTGCCATCTGAAGGCCGAAGGATCTTGCCTGCCGTGGGGCCGTTCGGTGATGCGAGCCTTTCCATCATCATATTGTTAATGACATTCTTCACCTTGCCGAAACCGAGATTGTCCGTCTTTGCAGCATCGTACGGCTTCCAGCCGGTCGCCACTATTATTGCATCGAACTTGAGATTCAAGGTCTCTGCCTTCATGGTCAAATCGATAGCATCGTATTTGCATGCAGCCTGGCAGGCCTTTCCGCAATCTCCCGTGCACTGCGCGTCGTCGATAACATATTTCTGGGGGAACGCCTGATTGTAAGGCAAATATGCCGCCTTCGTCCTGTCCATCCCGAAATTGAATTCGTTCACCCTTTCGGACGGGCATGCTTCCGTACATGCGTTACAGGCCACGCAATTGTCATTCACGTACCTGGGACTGATTTTAAGCGACACATCGTAACTTCCCGGGCCGCCCTTCACTGCCTGCACTTCAGCCATGGTATAAAAGGTTACGTTTGCGCTCTCCCTTATGCGTCTGAAATTTATCTCAAGACCGCAGGCTGGCGGGCACAGCTTTGGAAAATATTTGTTCAGCTGTGCTACCCTGCCGCCGAGATACGGGTTCTTTTCGACTATGGTAACCTGGGCCCCTGTTTCCGCAGCCTCGACCGCAGCCGTCAAACCGCTGAATCCGCCACCAATCACTAATACTCGATTGGCCCTTTCACTCGACTCCGACATGCCGTATTCCTCCTTAATATTGTCTTTGACTCTTTTATCAGACCGGTAATTCGCAAGGCATGAAACGCCGGCGATCAATTCCGCCGACGCTCCTTGCTTTGAGAACTAAAGGGAAAAAAAGGAGGGGCTTACGCCCCTCCAAAGGTTTAGCTAGGCAAAAATCTCCACATAGGGGACTTTCTTGAGTTCCCATGTGTTCTTTTCTGCATCGTACGTGGAGTTGACAAAGCACTTCCAGTTTTTGTCGTCGATCGCGAGGAAATCGCCTCTGTAGTAGTAGCCAGGGTACCTGGACTCTTCCCTGAACAGAATGTGACGGGCATGTGCCTCGACGGAGAGAATTCTGTGATAGTTCTCCCAGCATCTCATGAGCTCGTGGAGGTTGCCGGCTGCCATCTTGTTGGCGTCTTCCTTAAGCACTTCGAGAAGCTTCAACCCTTCAGTAAGCATGGTCTTGGATGTCATGTACCAGGTGCTGATTCCGCCAAAATACTCATCGGAGATCTTCTGGAGTCTTGCCTGGAGCATCTTCGGCCTTATGTAATTAGGGTTGATCAACGGATCGGTCGAGTAAACTTTATATTTCTCGAATACTTCATACGGCAGGTAGAGCTCGCCAGAGATCTCGTCATTCGTCTTGGTGATGGTCGGTTTGAAATTCGGCTCGTCGAGGATCAATGCGATGGCGGCCTTTGCTGCGATTCTGCCTTCAGCATGGGAGCCGGAGGAGAACTTGTGTCCAGATGCGCCGACAACGTCACCGGCCATGAAGAGGCCCTTAACGGTCGACATCCTGTTGTATCCCCAGAACCATTCTTTAGGTGTGCCCGGTATGTCGCCGGGGCCGCTGCACCAGAAGCCTGCGCAACCTGCATGCGAACCTAGGAGGTACGGCTCGGTCGGCATAATCTCGGAGGGCTCTTTGTCCGGCTCTACGTTCTTACAAGCCCAGAGTCCTGCCTGGCCGATGGCCATATCGAGGAAGTCTTCCCAAGCTTCGGCCTCGAGGTGCTTAATCCTCTTAGCGTCCATCTTCGTAGCGAGTTCAGCCATGGCATGATGGGTGTTCATCCAGATTGGGCCTTTGCCTTTCTTCATGTCCATCATCATCATATGGTTTCTGATAGCGGTGCCCATCTTCTCTGCATAGGGGCTGTAAAGTTTCTTTGTCTCTTCGAAGTTCTCACCTACGCAATAGTCTTCGCCGAGTGCATTGGTTGCCTTTGCCTTGAAGAAGAGGAACCATGCGCCAACCGGGCCGTATCCGTCCTTAAATCTAGCAGGTACGAACCTGTTCTCCATCAGGGTAAGTTCTGCTCCGGCCTGCATGCCGAGGGCATAACCGGAACCGGAGTTCCATACCGGGTACCATGCACGACCCTGACCTTCTGCAACCGACCTGGGCCTGAAGCAGTTAACTGCGCCGCCAGCGGCGTTGATCATCGCTTTGGCCTTGAATAGGTAGATCTTGTTCTCTCTTACGCTGAAGCCCGCAGCTGCTGCAACCCTGTTAGGATCGTTGGCATCTTTGTAGAGCTTAACAATGAAAACTCTCTCATAGTGATTCTGAGCAACGCCGGTGGCCTTCCTGTTTACTTCAAGGGCTGCCTTTGCTGCTTCGGAGACAACGACTTTGTAGGATTCGCCGTTGATCATTATCTGCCACTTGCCCGAGCGAACCGGAGTTCCGCCATCCTTCAGCATCGCCTTGCCGGCGTCTCTTGCCTGGAAGCCGTCGAGGGAGAATCCGTCATCGGCCTTTTTCCAGATGGGGAGTCCCCATTCTTCGAAGAGCCAGACGGAATCATCAACGTGTCTGCCGAGGTCATAAATAAGGTCTTCCCTGACGATACCCATCAAGTCGGCCCTAACGTACTTAACATAGTCAGCGCATTTATTCTCGCCGAGATAGGTGTTGATTGCAGAAAGGCCCATTGCGACTGCGCCGCTTCTATCGGTTGCGGCCTTGTCTACCATGGTGACCTTAAGTCCTTTCGGAGTTGCCCAGCGTGCTGCCTCAAAGGCTGCTCCGCAACAAGCCATACCGCCGCCGATCAGCAGCAGGTCTGTTTCGACTTCGATAACTTCAGGCTTCTGGCAGAATGAAAACGTACAGGTTTCTTTTTCCATTAGTTCTGTCCTCCCTTATTCCGCTTTCGCCGGAGCATTAAAGAATCCGGACGATTTAATTTTCGAAAAATCAGCTTCGGGTTTACCGGCATAGGGATCAATCGAACCTTCGGGGGTAGTCCTGATGGGAAATTTGAATCTCTTAAGGGACCCATTTCTGAACTTGACGGTCCACATGATCGAATCGGTGCCCCTCATCGGGATAACATTACCGCCCAACGGGGCGAAATCCTGGTAAGCCCTGACTTCGATTGCCTGCTGCGGGCAGATCTTCACACAGTTGTAGCACTCCCAGCACTGCTCGGCCTCCTGATTGTAGGCCTTCATGATGCTCCTGTCAAGGGCCATCAAATCGTTCGGACAGATATACTGGCAGGCTGTCTTGTCCTGGGCCTTGCAGCCGTCGCACTTCTCAGTGATAACAAAACTTGGCATGTTGCAAACCTCCTTGATTTGGTTGATTGGTTATTTGTACATTAAGCTTTTCTACAAAAGAAGGGGCGCCGAACCCCGCCATATCAGACTTTCAGGGCACCTCCTTTCAGTAAAGCCATAGGAAGCAGCCGAACAATTCGGTCTACTCCCCATTTAGCCTGTGCTCTATATGCTTATTTCTTCTCGCCTTCTGCGTATTTGTGAAGCTTGATCTTCGTCTCAACCTTAATTTATTTGGGAAGACTCTGATAATATTGAATCAGGATCTGGGCCACTTCAGGCCGTGAGAATTCCTTAGGCGGTTCAATACCCTGACCTAACATTTCACGGACCTTTGTACCTGAAAGCAGGACGAAATCCTCTTTTACATGACCAGGAGCTTCACTCATCATTACAACCTTCCCCAGTTTCTTCGAGTATGCGGTATGGTCTGCCTTGAAGATCTCAATTTTAAGCGCGCCGGCCGGCACTTCATTATCAAATATGGTCTGCGCATCAAATGCGCCGTAGTGATCTCCGACACCAGCATGGTCGCGACCGACGATGAAGTGGGTTGCGCCCATGTTCTGGCGGAATACAGCGTGCAATACAGCTTCACGAGGACCTGCATAAAGCATATCAAAACCATAACCTGTAACCATCGCGCTGTTCTTGGCGAAGTACAGCTCGACCATTTTACGGATCGCCGCATCGCGAACAGGTGCGGGGATATCTCCCTTCTTCAGTTTGCCAAGCAGCATATGGATGACCAGGCCGTCACAACCCAAACGGTCCATTGCCATATGACAAAGTTCTTCGTGGGCCAGATGCATAGGGTTACGTGTCTGGAAAGCAACTACCTTCTTCCAGCCGCGCTCAGCGATTTCGTTGCGGATTTCGACCGCCGTACGGAAGGTATCGGGGAATTCATCCTGGAAGTATGAGAAGTTTAACACCTTGATCGGACCGGAAAGAATGACTTTGCCCTCAGCCTTGAATGTATCAACGCCGGGATGCACTTCTTTATGGTTCGGACGATAGACTTTTTCACAGATCAGCTCAATTTCTGCGTCGCTGAACTCTTCAACAGCCTGCACATCCATTACAGCAAGTATAGGATTCCCTTCCCTGTTTGGGTCCTTGAGAGCTATGGTATCACCGGCTTTGATGCCGTTGGCCGCATGGAGCATGTTTACAACAGGCACAGGCCAGAACAGACCGGATGTCGTCTTCATGCCATTGGCAACTGACAGGGCATCGGCTTTATTCATATAGCCCGTCAACGGGTTAAAATAACCTCCACCCAACATGACCGCATTGGCTGCGGCAGCTGAGCTTACGACAACGGAAACCATCTTCTCAGCTTTCTTCTGAAGGGCTTCGTTTTCAGCCGGATCATACACAAATAGTGGGTTCAGTTCGTCTGAACCGTGTGGCTTAATCAAAGACATTTTCTTCCTCCTGTTTAATTAGTTTTGTATATTTTCAAGGCAATGCTTGAACTATCTATTTAAGTCCCAACTGAGCGCAAACCTCACCAAAGATACTGTCGATGCCGCCGGTGCCGGAAACAGATTTAAGAATTCCCTTACCCTTGTAGTAGTCGATCAGCGGAGCTGTGGATGCGCTGTAGACTTCGAGGCGTTTTTTGATCGTTTCTTCTTTGTCGTCGTCTCTCTGGAAGAGCGCTGCTCCACACTTGTCGCAGGTCCCTTCGGCCTTGGAGGGTGAAAAGTATACGTTGTACATCTGTCCGCAGGACTTGCAAGTCCTCCTGCCGGTGAGCCGCTTCATAAGATCTTCGAATGGCACATCAACGCTGAGCGCTGCAGTTAGCGGCATGTTGAGCTTGGCGAGCATGGCGTCGAGCGCCTCAGCCTGCTTGGTGTTCCTGGGGAATCCGTCAAGGATGTAGCCCTTCTTCATGTCGTCTTGCTTCATGCGCTCTTCCATCATACCGAGCACTATGCTGTCGGGTACAAGTTCGCCCTTGTCCATAACGGCTTTCGCTTCCTTGCCGAGAGTCGTCCCGGCAGCAACGGCGGCGCGCAAAAGATCACCGGTCGAGACCTGAGGGATGCCATACTTTTCAACTAATTTCTTTGCCTGTGTACCTTTTCCGGCTCCTGGAGCGCCGAGCAGAACTATTCTCATAACGGAAACCTCCAAATTGATAAGGATGATATTGCGGTATATACGTTAAACAGTGGGAAATTTGAAAATCAATTTTAAAATAATAATTAGAGAATTAGTTTTACTTATAAAGGTACCAAGTAATTATAAAGACAGGCTTTTTAAATAGGTCTTCAGCTTTTCCAATGCATCTCTGCGGTGACTGAGAGAGTCTTTCTCTTCAGGGCTCATTTGTCCGAGTGTCATATCGAGCCCTTTGGGATAGAAAAGAGGGTCGTAACCAAATCCCATTGTTCCAACNNGCGATGGCGATGATGCATATAAATCGTGCACCCCTGGATTCGTCCGCAATGCCCGCCAATTCATTAAGCAGTTTTTCGTTGTTGGCAAAGTCGTCGGATTGATCGCCAGCATACCTCGCCGACTTGACTCCGGGAGCCCCGTCCAAGGCGTATACCTCGATGCCTGAATCATCGGAGATCGCCGCCTTGCCGGTACATTGAGCAATTTCCACAGCCTTTTTAATAGCATTACCTTCGAAGGTGTCGGCATTTTCATCAACCTCAGGGCAATATGGGAAGTCATCAAGTGTCAGAAGAGAAATATTCAGGCCATCTAGTATTCGCCTGATCTCCTCTATCTTTTTTTTATTTCTGGTAGCGAGTACAATTTCCATGGCATTCATTAAATATGATGTGCATGCTTAAATCTTATGCCCTCGGCCGTATGGCGGCAAAGGGATTTTGTATACTCAACCATTAGGCCGCCAGCGATCTTCCATTGACGGCCTGAATTTAGAATGTCAATATTGCTATTTGGTAGCAGGGATAGGATTTTAACCACTTTCGAGTTATGAGTTTTTATCCCTTCTTTAGTATATTCCATATTATCCAATATATTATGTGAACCATGCGGTTAAAATATTCCCTTTAAACCCATCGAACTCCACGTCTCATATGCGCATTATATATAAAACAGCTATCGGTTCATATTGTTTCAAATGAAACGCGAGAAACAACGGATATCGTTTCACTCAAACACCCATTCCAAAACTCTTGCCGCAGAGGGGAAATGGTATTGTACCGCAAATAATAATGAAATAATCAATTATTTCACTGAAACGTTTCTTTGTATATCTGGCATTTTGATCCAAATGGGCAACGTACGATGTGAAGACCTACAGTCGATTATAATTGAGCCACCCATATGTTACTATCCCATTCATCGCCACAATCGCCACATATACTACGCCCAATATAATACCGCGTTGCCCCACGTAGAAATCTATGCGAAATGGTATTCGTTGCCTCATCGAAAATCTATTCGAAAGCTTCTCGCTAGTTTAGGCGTCTCTTGTGTCTGTCCCAGGCAACATGAATCAATCGTTGTTGAAGATTTTTGATCTTACGTTCCTTTGTGCCCACATCGGCGACCAAGATGGTGTTACCGCCGTCATGCGCCTTCTTGCCATGAGTTCTGAGCGGATAGGCAGCGTAACAACGGTCATACCCGGTAAGAGCTGCAAACTCCTCAAGAATGATCCTCTTCAGCTTTTTCGTAGCCTTCTGATATCTCGCTGCGGTTACCTTCGTTGCTGAACGCCGCTCTGTTGCCGTTAACCCCCTCGCTGCCTCCCATAATCATTCCTCTGAGAGACAGTATGAAATTATTTCGAATAAATTCCTTCATAAGGAAACAAATCACTTTAAAATAGATTTTCGATGAGGCAATTCGCCACACTGTTGTCAACAAATAGAGTTGTCCTGTTTTAGAGCAAATAAACTGTCCGGTTCTGTAGGGTGGCTGAACATGGAGCATGGCAAGCCACCAATGTAAATTTTAAGAGTCATGCCGCTGCGTTTGGGCAAACTACAATCTCCTTTCCGTTAGGGTCATAGACAGCCAGTTTTCTCGGACCATGGAAGATAGCAAGACCGCCGTCGGGATAACGATGAACGCTAACCGCAATCCTGACGTAATGACAGCGGTATTGATCCGGTGGGATCTGAAGTCTCAGCCCCTCGAACTTCACACAATTGTCGTTGCCTACAGTGCGGTCATACTGTTCGCATAGGATGTCTTGCAAGGCAGTGCCTGCCCAAGGCACGAACACGCTCTGTTGTTCTTGAGGCACAATAGCAAACTCGGCGTTATGGGCTGGCATATATGTATTGGCAAGGTAATCATTGGCCTGCTTAATCTCAGTGATGCCCGCCATAGCAAGCTCCTTGACGAGGCGGTCTTGGTGGGTGCTGAATGCTCGCTCAGAACGGCCCCTGGCCTCGGGAGAATACGCAGCAATCATCTTAATCCCCAGTTGGCTCATGGCGCGACCAAACTGTGTTAAATTCCATTTGTCTACTTTGCCTTTGGCCTCCGGTGTATGCCAGTAGTGACTTCCTCGATCTGTGTAGAAAGATGCAAACAATCCGTGCTGCTCAATGACCTCTTTTACACCGCGGAAGCTGCTTTGCGTGCCTTCTTCCTCTACAAAGAACATAGAGTAGTGTTCGCTGCTGGCATCATCCATTGTCACGATTAAATCCCAGTATTTGCCGGTAACCCACTGGTGTCGAGAACCATCTTGATGGAGCATCATGCCAACATAGGGAGCCCTGGTCCGTTTTTTCCTGTGCGTCCCTTTCATTGTTGCTTTGGGTATCAATCCCTTTTGCTGCAGGGTGGTTTTGACCCAGGTGTAACTTCTGCTCCCTTGATGATCACGTCGATACCAACTATAAAAATGTTTGGCATTGAAACCACGAAAACGATTGCTATAAAGATCCGACAGCGCCATTACTTCATCAACCGGTGCACGTCGGTGTGATATTTGGCCTAAACGCTTATCTGCAAGTCCTGCCATTCCATTATCCTCATACCTCATCAGGTACCGCCGAAATGTCCTGTCACACACCCCAAGGAGCATCGCGGCTTCCTCCTGCGTTAGCCGTCCTTCTTTCCACCCCTCATAGCTCTCTTCAAACCTCATCTTCCGTACCTCCTGCAACACCTCCGAACGTTTCATGGATAGCCCCC
>PMYY01000095.1:257-22758 GCA_003170655.1 Nitrospiraceae bacterium | reverse complement strand
GGCGGATGGGTATTCGTATCTATAAAAAACAGGCGTTCCTCTCGGCTTTGAAAAACCGAGTATCCGCGCCCATGGGGTTTCATGAAAATAATTTCAGCAACATGTACAATCAGCGCGGTTGGTCCCAAGCAATACCCTAATACCGGGTATCCCGAGATTGTTTTAGCCGGACGATCAAATGTAGGCAAATCATCGTTGCTCAATTCATTATGCTCACGGCGCCAGCTTGCGCGGACGAGTGCCGAGCCGGGAAAGACACAGACTATCAATTTTTTTGATATCAATGAGCAGATATATCTGGTTGATCTGCCCGGATATGGCTATGCAGGCGCATCAAAGGTAAAACGAAGGGAGTGGGGGGAGTTCATCGTGAACTATCTCCGGGACCGGGACAAACTTGCCCTTATTTTGCATCTTATCGACCTGCGGCATGAGCCCATGAAAAATGACATGGAGGCTTCGGAATGGCTGACGAGGCTCAATATTCCATATGTTATTGTTGGGACCAAGGCGGATAAAATCAGCCGCGGCAGGAGAGCGGCCCATATTGCGGCGATTCGCAAGGGCTTAAAGCTTCCATCCGACGTTCCGGCACTCGTCTATTCGAGTGAGACCGGCGAAGGCAGAGACGAATTGTGGCGTCATGTTAATAGTGTTTTAGCAGGACAACACAACACAGATAAGTAAATAATAACAATTCGAATTGACTGTTTGCCGCATTAGCGTAGCGCATGTTAAGCTTTCAATAAGCCGCATACGGCGTGGAGGTAGCTATGGGAATTCTGCAACCGACGTTGATGACGTTAGTCTTTTTTGTGATTATTGGTTTTTATATTCTTTCAAGTGCAATCAAGATCCTCAAGGAATACGAAAGGGGAGTAGTATTTAGACTCGGCAGGACCATCCCGGTGAAGGGACCCGGTCTTGTGCTCATATGGCCAATAATCGACAAGCTGGTCAAGGTGAGCCTTCGTACAGTTACCATGGACGTTCCTCCGCAGGATATCATCACTAGAGATAATATCACGGTCAAGGTCAACGCAGTTCTCTACTTCAGACCCGTCGATCCGATAAGGGCGATCACCGAAGTCGAGGATTTTTATTATGCTACGTCTCAGATTGCCCAGACAACGCTCAGGAGCATCCTGGGACAGAGCCAGCTCGACGATCTTTTAACTAATCGGGAGCAGCTTAATGCCGATCTGCAGAAGGTAATCGATACGCAGACCGAGCCCTGGGGTGTAAAGGTTTCAGCCGTCGAGGTTAAAAACGTGGACCTTCCGCAGGAAATGCTGAGGGCCATTGCGAAACAGGCGGAGGCAGAGCGGGAGAGACGGGCAAAGGTAATTCATGCCGAAGGCGAATTCCAGGCTTCCCAGAAGCTCGCTGATGCCGCTAAGATTATCTCGTCGCAGCCAGCAACCCTGCAGCTCAGATTCCTCCAGACGCTGACCGAGATCGCCACCGAAAAGAATTCGACTATTATCTTCCCGGTACCTATTGACCTGATAGCGCCTTTTCTAAGGGCTAGGGAAAAGACAGACTGAGCGATCAGAATCGGAGAGAGGTAACGGCATTACGGAAAAGCCCAAAGCGAAGGTACATGTATGGTTGAGACTCCTCCTCCTTTTTTTCATCATCGGAGGGATTAGCTGGCTTGTCTACATTAGCGGGTTGTGGGAATTTTTTACAAGCAAGCAGCGGCTGATCGCATTCCTCGATTCGCTAGGCCCATTCGCTATTGTCGGGTTCGTTGTTTTACAGGTTCTGCAGGTAGTGGTAGCTCCCATACCCGGAGAAGTGACAGGACTCATCGGAGGGTATTTGTACGGTCCTGTTGCTGGCGTCGTCTTGTCCACGATCGGGTTGACTTTGGGTTCGTATATCGCTTTTGCACTAGCTCGTGTTTTCGGCAGGCCCTTTGTCGAGAGATTTGTTGAAAAATCCATCATAAGGAGATTCGACTATCTACTGCACCATAAGGGCGCGTTTCTGGTTTTCCTTCTCTTCCTGATCCCGGGAATACCGAAAGATTATCTTTGCTATATTCTTGGTCTGGGCCATCTCACGACTATGGAGTTTCTTGTCATTGGTGGCGTCGGCAGGCTCTTCGGGACTATACTGCTTACGGTAGGGGGCGATTTTATACGGCATCACCAGTATAAGGAGTTTTCAATTCTGGCAGGGATAACCATTATCGTCATTCTGCTTGCCATGCTTTTCAAAAAGAAGCTCGAAAGGCTGTTCAGGATATGGCATATAACTTCCTACAAGAAGAAAAAAACGAAGCAGATTAAAAGTAGAGGAAAACACAGCTCCGCAGAAAAACAGTCATTATCTGAAGGGAAGGAATAGGTCCCTTACCATTTTATAAGGGCCGATCCCCATGTGAGTCCTGCACCGAAGGCCTCGAGAAGAATATAATCACCGCTTCTGACCCGTCCGGTATTTACAGCCTCATCAAGTGCAATCGGTATGGACGCAGCCGAAGTATTCCCATACTTTTCTATGTTAATCATGACCTTTTCCATGGGCAGACCGAGCCTTTTTGCTGTAGCCTGGATTATCCTCAGGTTGGCTTGGTGAGGAATGAGTAGAGAGAGCTGTGAAGGTTTGAGCTTGTTCTTTTCAAGAGTCTCCAAGGCGATACTCTCCAGGGTCTTGACAGCAACCTTAAAGGTTTCATTCCCTTTCATACGGATGAAGTGAAGCCGCTTGTCGACAGTCTCTTTTGAGCAAGGCTTTCTGGACCCGCCTGCCGGCACGTGGATATAATCCCACATGCTGCCGTCGGATTGGATATCGGTGGCTATGATGCAGCTATCATCAGTGGAAAGTCCGATAATTGCGGCTCCGGCTCCGTCGCCGAAGAGTACACAGGTTGTCCTGTCCTCCCAATCGGTATATCTTGAGAGAGCCTCCACGCCGACCAACAGGATTTTTTCCCGGGCGCCGGATTTGATAAAGTTCTCTGCAATAGAGAGCCCGTAGATGAACCCTGAACATGCCGCACCGATATCGAAAGCAGCCGCGTTTGATGCCCCAAGACGATCCTGGAGAATGCAGGCAGTCGATGGAAATTGCATATCTCCCGTGACCGTAGCAACTATGATCATATCAAGATCCTTCGCCTTGATTCCTGCCTTCTTCACAGCTGACTTCGATGCCTCGTAAGCAAGGTCAGATGCAGCCTGGCCCTTAAGGGCTATCCGTCTCTCTCTGATACCGGTCCTTTCGAATATCCATTCGTCGGAGGTATCGACCTTCTTTTCGAGTTGACGATTTGTAACTATATTTTCGGGCACATAAGAACCCGTGGAAATGATCTTAGCTTTATTCATATTCTTTATTAGGATGAGACGCGCTCAATGCAGTTGCGATGTTTTCATGCACCCGTTGTCTTGCCATTTCGGAAGCGACCTTTATGGCGTTTTTGAGTGCCCTGGCCGATGATCGGCCGTGACAGATTATGCAAGTGCCGTTTATTCCCAAGAGAGGCGCGCCGCCGTATTCATCGTAGTCGGTTCTCTTCTTGAAATTTCTGATGGCCGGTTTGATCATGAGATAACCGAGTTTACCGGTGGCAACATTTGCAATCTCACGCTTGAGCATCTTGATGATGGTCTCGGCAAGACCCTCGCTCGTCTTCAAAACGATATTTCCGACAAAGCCGTCACTTACGATTACATCGGCATGCCCGGCAAATACGTCTTTCCCTTCGATGTTGCCTGTAAAGTTGAAACCTTGTGACCTTTTCAGGAGTTTGAAGGCCTCTTTTGTAAGCTCGTTCCCCTTGGTATCTTCCTCACCGATACTTAACAAGGCGACCTTTGGGGCTGCTTCGTTGAAAATGGCCTTATAGTAAGCATTGCCCATATAAGCAAATTCGAGGAGGTTTTCAGGTTTGCAGTCGACATTTGCGCCGGCATCGAGAAGCACGAAATGGCCGGTCAATGAGGGCATAATGGCTGCAATGGCAGGCCTGTCGACCCCCGGGACTTTTCCCAGAAGATACAGCGCCGTCGCCATTGCCACACCGGAGTGTCCGGCACTGACAGCGGCATCGGCATTCCCGGTTTTCACAAGCTCTACGGCCTTGCGAATTGAGGAGTCCTTTTTCTTTCTAAGGACGGCCACAGGGGATTCATCCATCCCGGCCACTTCCGAGGCGTGAAAAATAGTAATCCTGTTGGCAGGATATCGCTTTTCCTTGAGGACTTCGTTTAACCGATCCTTGTCTCCAACAAGGATTACCTCGACATCGTATTCGCTTACCGCCTCGATGGCCCCTGCAACCGTCACATCAGGGGCGTAATCCCCGCCCATGGCGTCGAGGGCAATCTTCATAGTTACTTGGAAACCACCTCAAGGACCTTCCTACCGTTATAGGTACCGCAAAGCAAACAGGCCTTGTGGGGCACTTTCTTTTCTTTGCACTCGGGGCACTCAACCAGGGTCGGCAGTTCACCTTTCCAGTTGGCCCTTCTTTTGTCTCTTCTCGATCTTGAGTGTCGATGCGTCGGATTTGCCATTGCGTTACTCCTTTTCCTTCTTTAATTGTTTTAAAACTTCAAAGCGTGAATCTGTCTCTTTAGTCTCGCAGCCGCATTCCGAAATATTCAGGTCGGCGCCGCATTTCGGGCAGAACCCCTTGCAGTCCGGAGAACAGAGAGGCTTCATCGGCAAATTTAGGATAAGCTGCTCGCGCAGGAGGTCATCGGTCTCGATCAGGTCATCGCTGTAGAAGACCGTGTCGAGCTCGGCGCTCTTGAGTTCACGCTGTTCCGATTTGACGATTTCCCTCACAGGATGGTATACGACATCCACCTGAGAGGATATACGTGTCGGGAAATGATTCAGGCAGCGCGAACATTGGAGTTCTACGTCAGCGGTCAGCGCTCCCTTTACCATAACCTCGTCCTCAATCTTGACCAGCCTCATCACAGACTTTACAGGCGATACAATACTGACTACATCGGACTTGATGTCGTCTTTCAGGTCGAGTTCAATCCCTTCTTCAGGTATTTCGGATACAATAATTTTCATAAATTGAATAAATATTATACTTTCCAAATCAAAGGCTTGTCAACGCAAACAAGAAGCGGGAATCCGGGCTGGTCACTAAAAGGGACCTGCAAGCAGATCTTGCAGGTCCCCTTTTTTGAGAAAATATGCTTGGACTATAATTTGAAATTGAGCTGCCACCTGAAGAACATAGCGTTTTGAGTGTTGGATGTGTAAAAACTCCCTGGAATGAAGTATTCAAGCTGCAGAAAGCCGTCCAGGTTTTTCGAAAATGTTTGACTTAGTATGGCAGTAGGTAGTTGTCCTTTGACCTTGCCCTGGTTGGTGAATTCTGTTGGGGATAGCGCATAAACGCCGGTTGAGGGCGTAGAGTCTGGGGCAGTAAGATACTGATAAGTCATGGTTAGGCTTGTTTTATCAGTAATATTAACTTTCCCTTTTATCATGTAGATAACCGTATTTGTCCAGTATCCTGGAATCGGGCCGCTATACTTCTTGATCGTTTCATTAATGAGAGTATATATAAATAACTCATTCCAGTAAGGGTTTCTCGAAAAGAGAGGATCCCAGGCGTTTCGTTGTCCGGTATCATTCGGGTTATCACCAGAAAGATAAATTGCTCCCAGATCGAATTCAGGTTTGCCGAGTGTATTTTCAAATTTGTAACCGCCGAAAATGTAGCCGCCGAGGCCTGTTCTGCTATCGCCAGTCATACTGGTGGGGTTAGAATCATAGTGGCCGAATTGGCGGGCTATTTCAGCCTTTGCCCGCCACCCCTCACTCTGGAATGTTGCGCGGCCTCCGAAAGTGTGGAGAGTAAGATCGGGATTGACAACCCCTAATGAGGTGAAGCTATGCTCCTCTTTGCGAATATAATAAGNNAGTGGTGAAGGTACGCTCCTGTTTGCGAATATAATAAGGATCGAATGTAAAGTTTTGACCAATCTTGTTTCTGCTATAAACCATAAACGCCTGTTCGTCCGATGTGGTCAGCAATTTCTTGTTGTTGACGTATAAAGCCGGATCCGGCTGACTGATGGCCGGGTGGAATGAGGGCATGAAAATATCCGTCTCAGGGTCATCGATGTAGACGAAATCGATGCTATTATCCGGAGTTAAATTAAGCCTCGCTTTTGCGGCATTGAAGTAAAAGGTTCTTGATCCGTCGCCGGGCGTTCCGTCGGTGAGCAGGAATCCCTCTCCGTAAATATCCCCGGGTGCCAGGAAATCCTGTCTCCCCACCCTTACATCGAGTTTGCCGTTCAGCAGTTTCTTACCGCTTAAGTAAAGGTTGTCGACAATTATCTCGTCGACATCCCAATACTGTCCCCTATTGGAATTGTCATGAAAAGTGCCGACGGCGGCCGGGTGGAATGGTCCAAAATAGTACTTCGGTTCGGTGGTGATCCTTGTGTAAAAATCCCAGTTTTCGCCGATGTCGGCTCTGCCCCAGACGGACAGTCTGAATCGAAGGAAATCGCGGTCTTTCTGGCTCGTAGGGTTAGTATGTAAAGCAACTACATCATCCCAAATTTCCTGGCGCAGCCTCAGTGAAGCTCCAAGAGTTGTGTTGACGTCGGTGTCAAAAACATGTTCGATAGTATGATCTGCATAAACCGATGGAGCAAAAAGCAGCAGGATTAAAAATACAAGCGAAAGATGTGATACAGTTTTCCCTATCATGTTCACTCCTTTTCCTGAATGTAATAGATGAAATATTGTGCAACGATTTTTATTACAAACTCCTCCTTTCTATGACCCGTTTTGTTTTGCCTTCAAATCGCTCAAGCGATTTTTTATCGACTAACTTGACCTCTACTGTAACTCCGAGTTCATCAGCCAGACGTATTTTGATAAGGTCTATAAACTCCCGCTGTTGCTTCATCTGATCGAAAAAGATCGACTCCGACACTTCAACCAGAACTGTCAGTTCATCAACTGCGCCTTTCCGGTCAATGACGATCTGAAAGTGCGGCGCTGTCCCTTCGATTTCGCAGAGCACAGCCTCGATTTGGGAAGGGAAGACGTTGGCGCCTTTGACCTTGATCATGTCATCGGTCCTTCCCATGACTTTTCCGATTCTTGCGAATGTCCTGCCGCAGGAGCATGGTCCAGGTATGATTCTCGTGAGGTCCCTGGTCCTGAATCTGATGACAGGGAAGGCCTCTTTAGTTAGTGTGGTAATGACGAGTTCGCCCGTCTTGCCGTCCGGTACTGATTCGAGTGTTTCAGGATCGACAACTTCAACAATGAAATGATCTTCGTTTATGTGGAGGCCGTTTCGTTCGATACACTCTCCGGCCACTCCCGGTCCCATGACCTCACTTAGACCATAGTTATCAGTTGCGACAATCTTCAGCTTTTCCTGCAACTCCTGTCGGACGGCTTCGGACCAGGGTTCTGCTCCGAAAAGTCCGTATTTAAGGGAAAACGAGTTGACATTGATCCCCATTTCGGCGATGGTCTCGGCTATCGAAAGGGCGAAGGTCGGAGTGCAGATAAGTGCCGTTGTCCGAAAGTCCTGCATGAGTTTGACCTGCTGCCTTGTATTTCCGCTCGATACCGGTATTACCGAAGCGCCTATGCGCTCAGCGCCGTAATGTAATCCGAAGGCACCCGTGAAAAGTCCGTAATCGAAGGCAATCTGGACGATGTCGTTTTGAGTAACGCCGCCCGCAGTGAGAACCCTTGCAACAAGGTTCGACCAGTTCTTTATGTCATTCTTAGTATAGCCGACTACTGTGGGCATGCCCGTAGTTCCGGAAGATGCCTGCACCCTTACTACTTCTCTCATCGGAACGGCGAACATGCCATAAGGGTAGCTGATTCTCAGGTCTTCTTTGGTGGTGAAGGGCAATTTCTTCAGATCGTCAAGGGAGCGGAAATCATCGGGATCGATTCCCAAGTCATCGAATTTCCGCTTGTAAAATGGGACATTCATATAAACCCTGGATAGTGTCGATTGAAGCATCTCAAGCTGGAGCTGCTCGAGATCTTCTTTGTTCATGCATTCTTTCACCGCTTCCCAGTACATATGAAACCTCCGTTATTTGTCAGGCATTGCAGCATTTCAATAATAGAAAACGCATGCGCCGCGACACAGCTTTATACTATTGAAATCCGGCATCGAGGTCTCTCCCGAGATACGCCCTCTGGACATCCCGGTTCATGAGCAGATCTTCAGCAGGACCTTCCAGCATGATTCTTCCAGTTTCCAGTACGTATCCTGTATTGGCTATCTTCAAGGCGCTTCTGGCGTTTTGTTCAACGAGGAGTACGGTCAGGCCGTACTTGTCTCGCAATTCGACTATCAAGCGTAATATTTCTTTGACGATCAGAGGGGCGAGCCCCATACTCGGTTCGTCCAGCAGCAGGAGCTTAGGTTTGGCCATTAATGCGCGTCCGATGGCAAGCATTTGCTGTTCACCGCCTGAAAGTGTCCCTGCCAGCTGTTTACGTCGGTCTTTAAGAACAGGGAACATTGTGTAAATCTGCTGTATATCAACTTTAATGAGGGAGCGATTTTTCAGTGAATAGCGGGGGTAAGAACCGAGAACAAGGTTGTCTTCGACGCTGAGAGGTTTGAAAACGAGCCCTCGCTCGGGAACATGAGAGACCCCAAGAGTGACTATCTTGTCAGAGGTCTGCTTTGCAATATCGGTTCCGTCGAAAAAGATGCTCCCGGTGTCGCATTTCAACAGTCCGGAGATCGCACGCAGCAGGGTTGTCTTTCCTGCTCCGTTTGCTCCGATGAGTGCAACTATATCTCCTCTGTTGACATGAAGCGACAACCGTTTAACAGCGTGGATCTTTCCGTAGAAGATATCGACATTCTTGAGTTTGAGCATATGGTTACTCTTCTGTCCCGAGATACGCGGAGATCACCGCCTGATTTTTCTGTACTTCCAGCGGAGTGCCGTCAGCAATGACCTCTCCGAAATTAAGCACAGCGATCCGGTCACTGATCCGCATGACGAGGTCCATGTCATGTTCGACAAGGAGTATCGTTATCTTCTTCTCGTTCCGCAGCCTAACGATCATTTCTCCCAGGCTTCGAGTCTCTCTTATATTGAGACCTGCCGCGGGCTCATCGAGAAGAAGAAGTCCGGGTTCAGTTGCGAGTGCCCGTCCGATCTCGAGAATTCTCTGTTCCCCGAGAGGAAGGTTTGAGGCCAATTCGTCTTTCCTGCTTCTGAGGCCGATGTAATCGAGTATCCCGAGACTTCTGTCTCTCGTTTCTCTCTCTTCTTTCCTGACAAAGGGAAGTCTCAATCCAGATGAGATGAACCCCGACCTAGTCCGTGAATATCGGCCAACCATTACGTTTTCAAGCACTGTCATATCTCCGAACAGCTCCACTTGCTGAAATGTCCTGGATATGCCTGCCCTCGCTATCTTTGTTGCCGGAAGGTCACTGATCGTGGTGCCTGAAAAAGAGATTTTACCGATGTCAGGCGGGAATATACCGCTTATTATATTGAGCAGTGTGGTCTTGCCTGCGCCGTTAGGTCCGATAAGCGCGCTTATACTGCCCCCGTCAACCCTGAAACTGACGTTATTCAAGGCAATAAGTCCGCCAAAACTCTTCCCTATGGTGTTAATCGCGAGCAATCAATGGCCCCCTGAGCTGTTTGATCTTTTCAATCAGTAGAGGGACAAGCCCCCTTCTAAGAAACATCAGCGATAGTGTCAGGATCAACCCATATACGAGCACGTCGAATTCCTCGAAGCTTCTTAGCAGTTCGGGCAATATCGTAATTAGTATGGCCCCTACGACGCCCCCCCACAGATTTGTTATCCCGCCGATCACTACCATCATCAGGACCAGGATAGAATAAAAAAGAGTGAAACTGCTCGGGCTGATGAAGGTCACATAATGTGCGTAGAGGCTTCCGGCCAGCGATGCGTATGCTGCGCTTATGACAAAGACCTTGATTTTGAGTGCTGTCACATCCAGCCCCATGGCTCTGCTTGCTAATTCGCTTCCGTGCAGGGCTCTCAGTGCCCTGCCCGTTCTGGAATTGATGAAGTTGAACGAAAAGAGGAGAACGAGCACGACGCAGCCCCAGACAAGATAGAAATAACTCGTCGTAGTGTCGAATATAAAATCGAGAATATTGAATGTGGGTATATCGCCGAATCCGGATGGACCCCCCGGACCCCACTCATTAAGGGCAATATTGATTATCTCTCCGAAACTCAGCGTAGCAACTGCCAGATAGTGACCTTTCAGGCGTAATGAGGGGACGGCCAATATTACCGCTGCAAAGGCTGAAACGATCATAGCAGCTGCGACACATAACGGAACAGGTAAGCCGTAATGATGGGTCAAGGTTGCGGAGACATACGCCCCGATGCCGTAGAACCCGGCTTGCCCGAGAGAGACCTGACCTGCATACCCCATGAGAATGCATAACCCTATAGCTATTAGTGCATTTATTCCGGAGAAGACCCCGATAGTTATGACATAAGCGCTTCCGGACACAAGAGGCACGAAGATAATAACAGCAATCAGAACCAGGACAGCTAATGAGTTGTCCCTGTTCATGGTCTAAAATTTCCTCAGACGGGCAGCTGCGCTGCTTCCAAGAATGCCCGCCGGCTTCAGGAACAGGACTAGCAACAATATCACAAGTGCGACTGCATCCTTTAAACCCGAATGCAGATATCCCGCTGTCATCGATTCAAGGATTCCTATGCTGAAGCCCCCGATTACAGCCCCCCTGCCTCTGCCGAGCCCCCCCATGATTGCGGCGCAGAACCCTTTTACGGCAAGCATCGGGCCGTTGTCATATTCCATAAGCGATATCGGTGTTATGGCAATTCCGCCGATGGCTCCTACCATAGCGCTCAGTACGAAAGATATCATCACCATACGGGACACATTTATACCCACCAGCTGCGCGGCTGTGGTATCTACAGCGCACGCCCGCATCGCTTTGCCTATGATCGTTTTGTTGTAAAACAGGTACAGCAGTATGATACACAGACCTGTAATACCGATTACCCACAAAGTCTGCTGCTGTATAATTGCCCCGCCGATATTCAGAGGATCGCCCTCGGAAAAAGCAGGATAGTCGTAAGGGTCTTTTCCGAACTTGAATGCCAAGATGCCCCGCAGGACGATCGACACGGAGATAGTAACCATTATCATCAGCAGCAGGTCATGTGATTTCAACGGTCTAATTGTCAATCTCTCCATGAGTAGCCCTACTAAGCCGGCACTCAGGATAGTCAGGCAGATCGAGACGATAAAAGGCAAATGGAGTGAATCGGAGAAAAACCACATCATGAGTCCACCGACAACCACGAACTCACCCTGGGCAAGATTGATTATCGACGTGGCGTTGTATATGATATTGAATCCCATGCCAACGAGCGCATATACGGAGCCGACAGTGAGGCCCGAAAAGAGAAACTGCAGGAATACCGTTAGCAAGTCGCTATTCTCCTGACCCTGTTATCCAAAATAGTTTCGCTCCTGCACAATCGAGTTATTTAGTCAGTGCCCAGTCAGCATTTTTGACTACTACCATCTCGAAGGCGTCCTTGTCCAGACCGCAATGGTCCTGGGGTGACATATTGAATATACCCCCTGTGCCGGGCCATTTCTTAATTCTCGTTTCTATATAGTCCCTGATTTTATTCTTGTCAGGGCCGACCTTTCTGAGGGCCTCCACTATCATAGTGAGGGAATCATAGGCGTGTCCGCCAAAAGTCCCAGGTTCATTCTTGAACCGCGCTTCGTAATCACTGGTGAATTTTTTCAACAGAGACTTCTGCTGCTGTTTATCAGAGAGCTTGTCCCAGACCACCAGCCTGCCGAGTGGCGAGATAACGCCTTCCGCAGCCTTTCCTGCAAGCTCGATATTCTTCTTGCTGCCCCAACCATGGCTCTGGTAAAGAGGAATACCCATCTTCAGGGCATACCAATTCTTGGTAACAACGACCTGTCCCGGGCCGACAGACCAGTTAATCACAGCTTGAGCACCGATCGCCTTTACCTTGGTCAGTTGAGTTGTCATGTCGGAATCCTTTGGTCCATATCGTTCATCGGCAACGATAGTAATTCCGTATTTCGGCGCCATGTCATGAAGCGCCTTTCTGCCGGCATCGCCGAACCCTGTGGTGATAGTCAAAATACCTACTTTCGAAATGCCGTGTTTCTTCATGTGAGCAAAGAGGGCCTCGGCAACGCTGAAATCATATTGTGCGACTTTGAATATCCAGTGGCGCTCGTTCACCGGCTGAGTTATTCCCGCTCCGGTCGCACATGAGATCATGGGTGTTTTAGCTACATTCAAAATAGGTACGAGTGCCATGGATTCTCCGGTTGTGGACGGACCTATAATTGCCAGGACCTTGTCACGTTCGAGAAGTTTTTTGGCGGAAAGTACGGCCTGCGTTTCGTCGCTCTTGGAGTCTTCGATGATAACCTCAAGAGGATGGCCGTTAACGCCACCCGCTTTATTGATCTGGTCCTGCAATAGGATAGCGCTGTTCTTCTCAGGTTCACCCAGAAAAGAAGCGGCCCCGGTTACTGAAAAAACCGCTCCAATTCTATAAGGTTCCGCTGCGGTGCAAGGTGCAACGAGTGAAGAGGCAAAAATGAAGATCGATAAAAAAAACGCTGCGCACAATATTGTACGTTTCATAATGCTCGCTCCTTTCTGAGAGAGAAACTCCCAACGCCAGTGTTTATTTAAGCAATTCCCAGTCGCCGTTCTTGACAACGACCATCTCGAAGGCATCCTTGTCCAGACCGCAGTGGTCCTTTGCAGACATGTTGAATATCCCGCCGGTTGCGACCCATTTTGTTATCCTGGTTTCAACATAGTCCCTGATTTTACTCTTGTCGGGACCGACTTTCTTTAGAGCCTCTGTCACCATCATGAAACCGTCGTATGCGTATCCTCCAAACGAGTCAGGTTCTGTCTTGTAACTGTTTTTATAGTCCTTTACGTACTTCACCAGCACGGACTTTTGAGGATGCTTGCCGGGAAGTTTATCCCAGACCACGAGCCTGCCGAGCGGTGAGATAACGCCTTCCGCAGCCTTTCCCGCAAGCTCGATATTCTTCTTGCTGCCCCAACCATGGCTCTGGTAAAGAGGGATGCCCATCTTAAGCGCGGACCAGTTCTTAGTAACGACAACCTGTCCTGGACCTACAGACCAGTTAATTACCGCCTGAGCGCCGGCCGCCTTTGCCTTGGTGAGTTGGGTCGTCATGTCGGAATCCTTGGGTCCATATCTTTCATCAGCAACTATCGCGATACCATATTTGGGGGCCATTTCATGAAGTGCCTTTCTGCCGGCATCTCCGAAACCTGTTGTGATAGTAATAATACCGACTTTTGAAATACCGTGTTTTTTCATATAAGTAAAGATTGCCTCGGCGGCGCTATAATCATATTGAGGAGTTTTAAATATCCAGTGGCGTTCGATAACCGGCTGAGTTATCCCGGCACCTGCGGCGCATGAGATTAGAGGGGTTTTAGAGCCATTCATTATAGGCACGAGTGCCATGGATTCTCCGGTTGTGGACGGACCTATAATTGCCAGAACCTTGTCCCGTTCGAGGAGTTTCTTGGCAGAAAGTACGGCCTGGGTCTCGTCACTCTTGGAATCCTCGATAACGACCTCTATTGGATGACCGTTTATGCCGCCGGCTTTGTTGATCTGGTCCTGAAGCATTAAAATGGTATTTTTTTCCGGTTCTCCCAGGAAAGATGCAGCCCCAGTCACCGAAAATACAGCTCCTATCCTGTATGGTTCTTTAGAAAATGCCACTGCTGGAAGCAGCGGGAAAGCCAGGATAAATACCACGAGATACAGAAGAATCCTGCGACCGATAGCCATTGTTCCCTCCTTTATTTTATGCGCCGTATAAAACACACAAATTACCTCAGAGGCAGAATGCGAAGCGGAAGGAGCTAATAATGGAAAGGGATTTAGGAAAGGAACTTAAATCAGGAGATGATTTTAGCGTACGATAGCGTTTACGGGCTCATGATGACCCGCAAAGTCAACGCTGATCAACTGGTCATCTTCTATTCTCATTCCCTCGAAATGTGCTCTCCCCGCGACATGGCTTATAAAATAACATATTCGTCAGGCACGGTCAAATGGTTAGACTGGGAACCTGGTCAAACGACCCGGCGGGCATCTCTCTATTGTCGTGACGTTGCCGGGTATGATACAATTTTGGACATTTCTGCTTGCGTTGCAGGAATAGACATCGACTCGCCGACAAGGGGACAATATGGATATAACCAGTGTGCTTTTCGCAGGTGTGGGGGGGCAAGGTATCATCCTTGCAAGTTCAATCCTCGCCAAATGCGCTTTCAACGATGGACTCATGATAAAGCAAAGCGAGCTTCATGGTATGGCTCAAAGGGGCGGAAGCGTGATCAGCCATGTCCGTTTTGGGAAAGAGGTCTATTCGCCTCTGATACCTAGAGGAAGGGCAGATTACCTGGTCGCCCTCGAGGAGCTGGAAGGACTTCGTTATAATTTTTATTTAAGACCTGGGGGCATCATGATCTTGAACAAGAAGAGAGTAATTCCGCCTACGGCTGATCCTGTGAAAAGTCCGTATCCGGAGGATGTCAGAAAGAGGCTTAAAGAAGCGGGCTTCAGGGTAAGGGAGATCGACGCTCTCGAAATAGCAAAGGGACTCGGCAACCCGAAGGTGGAAAATGTCATAATTGTCGGTGCGCTGTCGTCATATCTTGAATTTCGTCTCGATTCATGGGAGAATGCTGTGAGGGAGGCTGTACCGCGAAAGACTGTCGAACTAAACATAGAGGCCTTCCTGAAAGGCCGCGAGTTAACGGTAGATAATAAATGAAAGCTCCTGAAATCATCAGACCCGATTCGTACTGGCAGAAGCAGGATGAGATAATTGGCAAAGAAGCGTTAGCTACTCTCCAGTTGGAGCATCTTACAAAGTCCCTCCGGCGTGTTTATAGCAATGTTCCTTTCTATCATACGCGTTTTGACGAAGCCGGTCTCGACCCTGAAAATATAAAAAGCCTCGAAGACATAAGAAGATTATCCTTCACTACAAGTGACGATCTGCGCGCGAATTATCCTTTCGGACTCTTGGCAGTATCGAAAGACGAAGTGGTCCGCGTTCATACATCTAGCGGCACTACCGGCAGAGCAAAGGCGATCTGCTTCTCCAAGAACGATATCGAATGCTCTGCAACCCTTATTGCTCGCTGTCTTGTCATGACCGGTACAGGCAAGGGGGATATCCTTCAGAACATGATGACATACGGATTGTTCACCGGGGCTCTGATAATGCATTACGGGGCTGAGAAAGTCGGCGCCCTCGTTATACCGGCAGGTCCGGGAAATACGGAGCGCCAAATCCAGCTAATGAGGGATTTCGGCACGACCGTGATCCACATAACACCGAGTTATTCTCTCTATCTCGCAAGCGCACTCCAGCAGAAGGGGATCGATCCGCGCAAAGATCTGAATCTCAGAAGGGCTTATCTTGGTGCCGAGCCGTATTCCGAAGAGACGCGAAAAAAAATCGAAGCAATATATGGGATCGATGTCTACAATTCATACGGGTTGACTGAGATGAGTGGTCCCGGAGTTGCCTTCGAATGCGGCTATAAGAATGGAATGCATCTTTGGGAAGACCATTTTTTTGCTGAAATCATAGACCCCGAAACGGGTGAAGTTCTCGAAGACGGACAGGAAGGCGAACTCGTTCTGACATCGCTGCGCCGCGAGGCTATGCCGCTGATAAGGTACAGGACACGGGACATCACGAAGATCATCACCGGTGTTTGCGAATGCGGCAGAACGCACCGCAGGATTTCACGCATCCTGGGAAGGTCCGACGACATGTTTGTGGTAAAAGGGGTCAATGTATTCCCGCAGCAGATAGAGCAAGTACTGATGGGCATTAAAGGCGTGGCCCAAAATTACCAGATATTGCTTGAATCCTACGACCATCTGACTATAAGGGTGGAGATCGCAAAAGAACTCTTCGACGGAAACATCGAGCACCTGCTTCAACTGCAGACCGAGATAACCGATAAGGTCAGGGCCGATATTCTGGTGAAGCCTAAAATAGAGCTCCTCGAACCCGGAGCGTTGCCGGTAAGTGAAGGGAAGGCCAAGAGGGTCATTGATAATAGAACGATGTAGCCCCCTGGCTATTCCTTTAGACTAAGGGAAAAGGTTGGGGTGGCAAGGGAGGCTGCCATGGACAAGGTAATGCAGGTTTCGGTTTTTTCAGAGAACAAGCCCGGCAGGATCGAAAAGATCACCGGCATTTTTGCCGATGAAGGGATCAACATCCTCGCCATCGCCATCACCAGCACGAATGGTTTTGGCATCATCAAACTGCTAGTTGACAAATATGAACGTGCCTACGAAAAGTTGAAAGAAAGTGGCTTTACCGTTACGCTTAACGAAGTGCTGGCAATAGAGATGAAGGACAGTCCCGGAGGGCTCTACGAAGTGTCTCACATCCTCTCGAAGAACAGCATCAATATTGAAAATGCTTATGTCTATGTTGTCGAGTCAAGGGCAAGGGCATTTCTGCTGGTGGAAGTCAAGGATATCGAGAAGGCGAAGGAATCCCTTTCCAAAGAAGACTTGAAGTTTTTCAAATACGCCGAATTCAAACTTGCATAAGGGGGGGAGCAAATGATCTGGAATAAACAGGCTGAGTGCATGCCGGACAAGGAGCTAAGGAAGCTCCAGCTTGAACGCTTGAAAGAGACCGTCCGGAGGGCTTATGAGAATGTGCCCTATTACAAAAAGAAGTTTGATGAACTGAAAATCAAACCGTCGGATATAACCTCACTCAGAGATATTGTGAAGCTGCCTTACACTACCAAGACCGATTTAAGGGAAGGATATCCATTTGGCATGTTCGCTGTCCCCGGCAAGGATATCGTCGAGGTACATACTTCATCAGGCACTACGGGGAAACCTGTTGTCGCCGGATATACTCGCGGCGACATTGACACATGGGGTGAGGTCGTGGCCCGGTGCCTGACGATGGCGGGAGCTACTAGCAGCAGTATCATTCAGAACGGATACGGCTATGGCATGTTTACCGGAGGAATGGGAATTCATTACGGGTCGCATAAGATCGGTGCTACGATAGTTCCGGTATCCGCAGGCAATACGAAGCGGCAGATAGACCTCATGCAGGATTTCGGCACGACTCTCATAACATGCACGCCATCCTATGCGCTTTATCTCGCCGAGGCAGCGGGAGAAGACGGGGTTGACAGGAAAAAGATCAAACTGAGAGCGGGATGCTTCGGCGCAGAGGTGTGGACCGAAAAAATGAGGGAAGAGATTGAGTCCAGGTTCCGTATACTGGCTTTGAATATCTATGGCCTTACGGAGATTATCGGCCCCGGGGTCGCTCATGAGTGCGACAAGAAAGCCGGACTTCACATTTTTGAAGATCATTTTTATCCCGAGATCATCTCGCCCGAGACGCTCGAACCATTGCCGGACGGCGAACGCGGCGAGCTTGTATTTACGACTCTCACGCGGGAGGGCATGCCCATGATCCGTTTTCGCACCAGGGACGTCACAACTTTAAGGAGAGAGCCCTGCAAGTGCGGACGTACTGTTGTGAGGATGGACCGGATAACTGGCCGCAGCGATGACATGCTTAAGATCAGGGGTGTGTTGATCTTCCCTTCTCAGATCGAAAGGGCACTCCTCGAAGTCAAGGGCATCGAACCGCAGTACCAGATCATTGTCACCCGGCCTCGCCACCTCGACGAGATGGAAGTCCAGGTCGAGTTATCAAATAAGATGTTCTCCGATGAAGTGAAACATATCGAGGAGTTCCGGAAGAAGATAGAGGCGCATATTGAAAAGTCAGTCGGTATAAGGGTAAAGGTGACCCTTGTTGAGCCGAAGAGCCTTCCACGCAGCGAAGGAAAGGCCAAAAGAGTCTTCGACAAACGCGAACTGAAATAGGAGATTGCTATGAAACTGAAACAGATTTCGGTCTTTCTGGAAAATAGAAAGGGCAGGCTTTGGGAGGCACTCGATGCACTTGCCAATGCAAAGATCAATATTCGGGCGCTTTCGATAGCTGACACATCAGAGTTTGGCATACTGCGGCTAATCGTTCCTGACCCCGACATGGCTAAGAAGGTACTTGAAAAAGGGAACTTTACAGTCAAAGAGAATAATGTGGTCGCCGTTGAAGTCGCCGACAAGCCGGGAGGGCTTGCTGAAGTCCTTAAAGTGCTGAGCGATGCCGATATAAATGTCGAATACCTATATGCCTTTGTCGAGAAGAGCGGAGAAAAAGCGGTCGTTGTGCTTCGAACTGAAAATACCGATGCAGGTATCAAGGCACTAAAAACAGCCGGAATTGCTATTCTTTTGGCAGAACAGGTCTACGCTTTATAGTATCGCACAAAGTTCCGTGAGGCAGCCCGGTTGCCTGCAGAGAGGACCGGGCTGTTCACTAAATAAATTAATCAGCACTTCTTCTTTGTTTTTCCGACGATAAGCGCGCAGGGCCTGCGGGAAATTATAACGTTGACGCCTTCTAAATCGAGCTTCCCCCGAATCATCCGCTCGGTGAGCTCGTGGTTAAAGGGGTCTACGACTTCCAGTGATGTTACACCGCAGGCTTTGCATATTGCTTCGAGAGAGACCTTTCCTCCTTCTTCCCCCTTGGCAGTTATTCCAGTGAGAGGAGTGGGCTGGTGTCCGGTCATTGCCGTGGATGCGTTATCCATGATGACAACCAATATATTCGCTTTGTTATAAACGGCGCTTATCAGTGCGGATATTCCCGAATGGAGAAAAGTCGAATCTCCGATCACCGCAGCAACTCGTTTAACTCCCTGCTTGGCAATGCCTGCAGCCTTGCTGATGCTTGCACCCATACAGAGGCATGAATCCATGGCCCTTAGGGGAGGTGCGGAGCCGAGTGTGTAACAGCCGATATCTCCGGCTGTGAAAGAAGGACCGGCCGCGACCAGTGCTCTATAGAATTCCCTGTGGGGGCAGCCGGGACACATGACAGGCGGTCGTTTGAGCAGATCCGGTGTGTCGAGTTTCAAAGGAGGAATCCCCCAAATATAGGAGGCGAGGGCATCCGGTCCAAGCTCACCTTCGCGGGCCAGATCGCCCGAGAGCTTTCCCTTTGCGGAAGGGAAATATTTTCGGACAATTTCTTCCACAATGGGTTCACCTTCCTCAAGCACCCAGACCTCTTCAAGACCCTCTGCAAATTCCTTAACGATATTTTCCGGAAAGGGATAGGAGGATATTTTGAGGAGTGCAAATTCATCCCCATATTCCAGTGCATACATAGAAGCGACACCGCATGCAACTATCCCTTTTTTCTGTCCGTTTCTGAATATTTTATTCAGACCGGAGTTGCCCGACCATTCAACCAACTTCGTCTGTTTCAGATTGAGGGCTTTGTGCAATCTCACAACGTTGCTCGGGACGGCCAGCAGACGCTCAGGATTCTTTTCGATCGAAAGAGGATTTTGATTTCTCGGTTCAGAAATTGTTACAGGTGAGGATGCGTGTGAGACCCTTGTCAGCGTCCGTATCATTACAGGCAGTTCCATCTTTTCAGAGAGATCGAAAGCAGCAATGACCATCTCCTTTGCCTCCTGGGCATCTGCAGGCTCCAGGCACGGGATATTAGCAAACCTGGCGTAAATGCGCGAATCCTGTTCGTTCTGTGAGGAGTAGGCGCCGGGATCATCGGCGATAACGAGCACGAGACCGCCCTTCATCCCGAGATAAGCGGCAGTCATCAGTGGATCTGCCGCGACGTTCAGTCCGACATGCTTCATCGAGCAGATGGACCTCCTACCTGCATAAGAGACCCCAATGGCCGTTTCGAGTGCTATTTTTTCGTTTATAGCCCATTCGGCGGCGCCTGAAAAATTATCAGCCAGGTACTGAAGAATTTCAGTGGCCGGCGTGCCCGGATAACTGATTGCAAGCGAAATTCCTGCCTCGATAGCTCCTCTGCCAATAGCCTCGTTGCCGGACAGTAATACCTTGTTTGCAATTTCGGTCTTTACCATAGTTCAGCTCCTACATGTAGTGTTTAGTTATTATGAGAGTCAAAAGATAACAGAAAGCGCCGTAATTTCTCAAATGACTGGCCGGAGATGTTGAGGCTAACCCAGGCGCGTGCCGGGTTTAGCTGCGAGTTCGGCGGCCAGTTCTCTAATTGGGATCGACGTCCTCTCTGATATGGCCCTGAGGTCATCGTACTCAGGAGTTGCAGTTACGATCTTCCCGGCGTGCCGCGATATCTTAACCCTGACGATTCCGTACTGTGTGTGGATCTTCCTGATTTCCCTTTCGAGGGTCCTTCTCTCGGTCCTGTAAAAACGGAGTCCGATAGTAGTAGTCTCCCTGAAAAATATATCCGCCATTTTATCGACATCGCTCTCTCTGGTGATCGATGTGAGTTTTATCGCGGGACGGCCCTTCTTCATGATGATATTTTCAAGGAAAACATCCAGAGCTCCCGCCTCCAACAGCCGGCTCATCACGCTTTCATAGTATTGCGGGCTCATATCGTCGATATTCGCTTCCATAACGACAACAGTATCATCAGGAGGTGCTGTTAAGCCGGACGGCAGTTCTTCACCGATCATGATCCTGAGCACATTGGGCAGCCCGGATATATCCTTATTGCCAGCCCCATATCCGACGCCTGCAATAGTCATGAGTGGCAGTAATTGAGAATGTGAAGATATCGATTTCAGCAGCACTGCGCCCGTAGGGGTTGTCAGCTCAAATGGGATTTCGGAGGCGTAGACAGGATGACCCTTTAATAGTTCGATAGTAGCCGGTGCGGGGACCGGCAGTAGGCCGTGAGAAGTCCGAACAGTACCCTGCCCAAGGTTGACCGGAGATGAAAAAACCTTCCCTATCCCCAGCAGGTCAAGACCTATTATGGTTCCGAAGATATCGACGATACAATCCGTTGCGCCTAATTCATGAAGATGAACCGTATCGAACGGATCTCCGTGAACCAGGCCTTCGGCTTCAAAGAGCGTTCTAAAGATATTGAGTCCTTTTTGTTTTAAGGAATCATCAAGAGAGGCAGACCGTATCAGTTTATTTATGTCTCGCCATTTTCGGGCATGAGCATCATGGTTCTTTGATTTTTGCAACACGACATCTACCTTGGTAGCTGCTATTCCGGATCGCGTGACACGTCTTGCCGTAAGTGCGTAGCCGGTCAAGGCAATTCCCTTCAAGGAACGTTTTATTTTATTCAGACTTGCCCCTGCATCAACAAGTGCACCCAGACACATGTCCCCGCTGATTCCCGCCGCACAATCTAAATAGGCTGTTTTCATCCATCTATTTTACAGCAAACACCAGGAAGTAGATAGATCTAAGCTACGCCTTGCGCTGTCTTCGTTGACTTTTAGCAGCGTCGGCATATACTTTTAATTATCATGCAAATCATTTCAGAGAAGAAGATTGGAGACCGTACCCTCAGACTGGTTTTCGGTGACATAACTATGCGTGATGTAGACGCAATTGTCAACGCCGCCAATAAACATCTCAAGCACGGCGGAGGAGTTGCAGGCGCTATCGTGAGGAAGGGCGGCAGTATCATCCAGGAAGAGAGTGATCGTATAGGTTACGTTCCCACCGGAAACGCGGCTTTGACTTCAGCCGGTATGCTGAAGGCAAAGGGTGTAATTCATACCGTCGGGCCTCGCATGGGCGAAGGGGACGAAGACATGAAGCTTAGGCGTGCCCTTCAGCAGACCCTGCTGCTTGCCTCGGAGCACAAGTTTAGAAGCGTATCGATGCCGGCTATCAGTTCTGGCATTTTCGGATTTCCAAAGGACCGGTGTGCTAAGATTCTGGTCAGTGAGACATTAAATTTTCTTCAAAAGAATCAGGAAACTTCCTTGCAGATCATAGAATTTTGCATCTTCGATGAAGAAACACTTGCACATTTTAGGCACGAATTTGATAAAATAGACGTTCATTGATGCCACCTTAGCTCAGCTGGTAGAGCAATTGATTCGTAATCAGTAGGTCGCCGGTTCGATTCCGGCAGGTGGCTTTGTTTTTATATTATAAAACAGACTGTTATGTCGAGCCTCAAAAAACCAAAACAAGCCGTTCCAAAATTGTTCCAAAATCATTGGAAAAAGACAGTTAAAATGTGACCTGTCAAGCTTGATGGTGAAATGCTTAAATCTTTTTAGTAGAAACAAATTTATCGGGCCGAAACAGAACAACGCTTAGCAGCCTGCGCACTGATACTGAAAACAATCAGTCCCGCCAGTATCAGATATGTGATGGTTTTCGAAATAATTTGCCATAGAGAGGTGAATTATTTTGTTGAATATATGTCATGCGTCAATAAAATCAATTCGTCGAAGCAGCTTTTTTAAAAGAGGCGGCCGTAGCACGAATCCCTTCATCATAGAGAGTTCCTGAAAAGCCGAAGGCT
>PMYY01000095.1:0-172 GCA_003170655.1 Nitrospiraceae bacterium | reverse complement strand
GGAAGGTGCCAAGTCTGATTCCATGCGGATTCACGTTCGCCCAACATGACGAGACCTTGCGCGATGTCCACAGTGTACGTGTAGGAGTGTGGCACGGAATCGTTTGCGAGCCACGACGCCTTACGGTTCTTGCTAAGAGGCTCGAAAACTAAAATGTTAGGTATGCCGTTGC
>PMYY01000025.1 GCA_003170655.1 Nitrospiraceae bacterium | reverse complement strand
CAGGGCTATCCGAAAGCCCACTGGATTGACGCGGCCTGTGTCGGTGAGTCCGGGAATCAAGTCAAGCTTGATCTGAGGATGCAGGTATCGCAGGTTAAGGCTACAGGGCATGGGTCTCGGCAGATGTGTCGCATGGATAGGTTTGGATTCCCACGGACTTCGGCTAAAACAGCTCGTGAGGTTAAGGGTTTTAGGACTGGAGACATGGTTGAGTCGGTAGTCCCTTCAGGTAAAAAGGTTGGCACACACGTCGGCAAGGTGGCAGTCCGGGCTTCGGGGAGTTTTAACGTNNGGGTATTCGTATCTATCAAAAACAGGCGCTCCTCTCGGCTTTGAAAAAACGAGTATACGCGCCCAGGAGGTTTCATGAACAAACAAATTATCGGGGTAATTGGTGCGGGCAAAGATGATGCTGCATTAACGAAAATAGCGGAAGAAGTCGGCAGATTGATCGCCGCCCGCGAGGCCCTTTTGGTATGCGGCGGACTCGGCGGTGTGATGGAGGCCGCGGCCCGAGGCGCTAAGGCAGCAGGCGGCACCACCATCGGAATACTGCCGCAGGCAACAAAAGAAATGGCGAATCGATACATTGACGTGCCCGTCGCAACCGGTTTCGGAGAGGGACGAAATGTCGTAATCATCCGCACCGCCGACGCGTTGATAGCAATCGGAGGCGAATATGGCACTCTTTCCGAACTCGCATTTGCACTAAAGATGGGGAAACCGGTCGTAGGCATTAACACGTGGGACATTAAGGGGATTATCAAAGCGGACACGCCGAAAGCCGCCGTCAACAGTGCATTTGGGCTTCTAAAATAATCCTTTGAGCGATACGCTTTTATAAGTTGTTTGTGTTATAATTTTCAACACACCTTTAAGCCCCCTTAGCTCAGTAGGATAGAGCACAGGTTTCCTAAACCTGGGGCCGCATGTTCGAATCATGCAGGGGGCACCAGTTTTTTATAATCCACACATCTCCTAATCACACAGCTTCAAGCCACTGCTCCAGTGTTATGCTGCGGTCTTTCTATTCCATAATAACCCAGTCGCTGACGCCGGTTGTCTTGGGTTCCCGCCCATCACCGAGTTAAACAATGTAACAGCTCTTTGAGAGATAATTCTGGCCTGGGCCGAAGCTCATCCAGAATTCTTCTGTGAGGACTTCATCTTTGGACAGTATTCTCTTATCGATTTTCTGCCCATGGAATCACGCCACGTTACTTCGAATCCATTAGCCATTGCTCGTCCCCTATCGTTATCCCTGTAACCCTCGATACGTTCCTCCTCGCGATCATCCATTAACGAAATGATATATCGAACCACAAACGAAAAACCCCGCAGACGGCGGTGGCATAGAACTGGACATTTCTGCTTTGCCTTGACATAGATCCGTCATAACTTGACTGCTGAGTTCATGTTGATAAAATGGAAGCGTACACAGCATTACTAATAAGCTAACCTACGAACAATATTGAGAGGAAAAATGAAACTGATGAAAACGTGTTTTTCATCAGTGCTGTCAGCAGGATTTCTCTGTGCAGGGCTGATTTTAGGCGTCAATACCTACGCAGCGGGAACGAGCCCATGTGCAGAAGATATCTCGAAGTTCTGTCCGAACGCAAAACCCGGTGACGGTACCATCATGGAATGTCTTGAAAAGCATGAGAACGAACTGACTGATGCATGCCGCATGCATGAAGCAAAGATTCACAACAAAAGAAGCGAAAGAAAAGAAATAGTTCAGGAACAGATCAAGTTCCGTCAGGCATGCCGTAATGATATGGGTAAATTCTGCGGCAACGCAAAGCCCGGCAGCGGTGAAATCGTTAAATGCCTGAACGTGCATGAAAAAGATTTGTCCTCACCATGCAGTGACAGCCTTAAATCGATTGAGTTGACGAGAGAATAACAAATCTGATCAAAATAATTCTCGGGTGGTTAGATGGGTAGTCCGGAACGGAGACTTAGTTTCAGAAAGATTTTCGGTGTTCTGGTCGGCACCGACACAGAATCCAGAATCAATCTTTTTGAGCTCTTCCCAAGGTTCAGGACTTTTTTTACCAACAGGCTTAATATCCTCTATGCGCGAACTTCCGGAGATGTCTTCTTTACACTCCTTATCCTTCTGGGGTTGTTCGGCCCTCAGGATCCTAACCGCAACATCTCCCTCTTTATTTCGTGGGGCCTTTGGTGGACAAGCGTAGTCCTCAGCTGGTTTTTCGTGGGCAAACTATGGTGCGGCATATGCCCATTTCCCGGTTTGGGCCGACTCTTTCAAGGCCTCGGCATAAGTCTTGATCTAGAAGTCCCACAGTCCCTGAAAAAGGTCTTCGTCCATCTCTCCGTTATTCTCCTGGGCATCATCATATGGATAGAATCTGTAACAAACATGAAGGAGTGGCCTGCCGGTACAGCTTACCTGCTTTTAAGTATTTTACTTGGCGCGACACTGATGGGGGTAATATTCAAGGGGCAGGCCTGGTGCAGGCATGTATGCCCGCTGGGAAAGATAATCGGCTCAGCAGCGACTATAGCCGTTACAGAATTCAGGTCCGACCAGTCAAAGTGCCGGACATGTAAGACCATGGCGTGCAAGTTGGGGGCCGGCAGCGTGCCGGGATGTCCCATCAGCCTGGGCGCGACCAATGTCAGGAGCAACTTTTATTGCCTTGTGTGCGGCCATTGTGTGATGTTGTGTAAACGGAGTTCTCCGGCAATTTATCTTAGAAACCCTTTCGCGGAAATCACCTCTCACGTAGAACTTACAAAAAAGAAAACAACATATCTGACTTATTCTTATATCATTCCCTTTTTTATGGGATCGCAGCTGGCGCGATTCGTCCAGCATCTGCAGTCGTATCAATCGCTGCAAGCTTATTTATTCGGATCAAATCTCGTGACGTTTACCGTCCTTCTCGCAGCAGGATTCCTATTCTTAATTGCTTTCATCAGGATAGGGGCCTCTTTTTTCGTTCCCATTGAGAATGATGTTTTCGGTCTCTATTCGCCGATGGTCCCGGCCCTTGTCCCTATGGCCTTTACAGGCGAGCTCGCTTATCGCCTCGAGTACCTATTATCCAACATTGGCAGCTTTCTTCCTACCTTTGGGAGACAGTTCGGAATTGACATGGACTCAATCTCATTCAACATACCGGCGCCAATAATTTATACTCTGTGTATACTTGTCCTGACGCTGGGAGCACTTGCCGGGAATTACGTACTGTATATATTTCACAAACGGAATTTCATCGCTGCCATGCCGAAGAAAAACTATGTATCTGTTTATATATTGCTTACGAGCATCTTTCTTATCTACCTTATACTGTTCGGACTCCCGAACTTTGCCTTCCTAAGCTATCTGCCGCGTTGATCTGCTATAATATGCCTAAGCATATCCTGTATTGCATTCCCTTTGACTGAGGTGAAAATGCGAAACCTTATTGCCGTGCTCGCTCTGGCACTTGCCTTGACCTCATGCAGTCACAACCTTCGGGAAGAGTTTGACACAAGCCTATCTAAATACAACGATCTCTTAAGCCGTAACGAACTTGGGGCCGCAAACCGGTATGCGGCAAACTCCATCAGGGAAGAATTTATCAACCGGGCTGCGGCATTAAAAGATGAACGAATCGTAGACTACAAGATAATTAACATCCGGTATGCAGAAGAAAAGCATCGGGCAAGCGTCGATGTGGAGATTTCTTACTACAACCTCTACCACAACAAGGTAAAATCCTTGCAAGACATCGAGGAATGGACTTACTCTGAAGAAAACGGCGCTAAGGGGTGGCGTCTTACCAGCGTGCTGCCCGAATTCAAATAGAACGTATCGGCCTTCTCTGCCGGTAATGGAACTGCCATGAATGATAATTCAAATCCGGTCAATCCTAATGCAAATCTCGAAAAGGTTGTGGACCTTGTTGAAATAGCCGGGGGGTTGCCTTCATCCACGGTTGTCGTTGTGGGAGGCCATCGAATCGAGGATCTGCGCCTTGTGGAATCTGCACGTGATCACGGGATCGTCGACCGGATCATCCTGGTTGGTTCCAAGGAGCGGATTACAAAATCCATAGCAGAGGTCGGCATCGAGATCGATCCGGATGATATCGTGCCGGCCGATAGCGATCAAGAGATCGCGCGTAAAACGGTCGAATTAATAAAGACGGGCGGCGTAGACATCGTTTTAAAGGGCGCTATTTCAACGCCCATCATCAACCGCCACATGCTGCCCCTGGCATGTCGATCTACTGTCAGCCTGGCCACCTTGTTCGATGCAGCGAGCATAGGCAGGGGAAGGCCGATCATAATGACCGATGCCGGGGTGACCACTGTCTGCAACTTCGGTCGCATGCATGACCTGTTGCGCAATGCGGTCGATGTAGCCCATACGGTATTGGGGCTCGACCGGCCGCGGGTAGCTATCCTGTCGGCAAACGAAAAACAGATACCTTCGCTCCCGTCCACCTGGATGGGACTGGAATTGTCCAAACGTTCCTGGCCTGACGCTGTCGTCTGCGGCCCTCTTTCATTCGATCTGGCGATCGACCCTGAATCTGTGGCCATAAAAGGGCTGCCTGATCTGCCCGGAGCTGCAGAAGTAGCGGGCCGTGCCGATGTCCTCGTTTGTCCTGGTATCGACACGGCAAACACTCTCTATAAAACCATTTCCACAATGAATAAATACGGAGAAGCATCCCTGGCAAGCATCACCTTGGGATTTCCGATGCCTTATATTATACTTTCGCGTTCCGATAGTCTCGAGACCAGGCTCGTTTCGATTGCCCTCTGCGCAGTCTATGTCCAGCGCAACATGAAGAAGAAGCAGTTGTTACAACAACCCGCGGCATCGACAGCAACGGTTCCCGACACATTTCGAGTATTGGCAGTCAACCCTGGCTCTACATCATTGAAGGTCGCACTTTTCGAGAATGACCGCTGCATTCAACAGGATGAGATTTNNATCCTGGGTATCCTTGGTCAATGGGGCGGAGGCAGGGTGGACGCCATAGCCTCTCGCGGCGGGTTCCTTCCCCGGCCTGAGGGAAAGCTGTCGGGAGGCGTATATCTTGTCGCTAAAAAGCACGACGGGAAAATCGTGATTGACGAAGGTATTGTTTCGGCTGTCCGGGACCGCCCCGAAAGAAGGCATCCTGCAAACTACGGAGCACCTATAGCGGCCGGATTGGCGCTAAAGCTGGATACGCCGGCCGTTATCGTAGATCCCGTTATCGTCGACGAATTCTCACCTGAAGCTGAAATATCAGGATACAAGCCGATAGTGCGCCGTAACACTTCCCATGCTCTGAGTGTCCGCGCTGCAGCACGCCGTGCAGCAAAAGATATCGGACGTCGGTTGGAGGACATGAACCTCGTTGTCGCCCACCTGGGAGGCGGGATCACGGTTGCAGCTGTCCGCAGGGGAAAGATCATCGACAGTAATATATCACTTCTTGGCGGCGGTCCTTTCACTCCTCAGAGGGCCGGGGGGCTTCCCGTCGGAGAATTAATCGATCTGTGCTACTCGGGAACCTTAACGCGTGAGGAGCTAATAGATGAATTGACCCTTCATGGCGGGCTGCGCTCGTACCTGGGTACCGATCGCATGGAAAAGATCGAACAGCTCATTGCCGTCGGTGACAAACAGGCACTCCTTATCGCAGATGCTATGACTTATCAGATATCCAAAGAAGTGGGCAAGGCCTTCGTCGCAGCGGGATGTGATGTGGAAGCGATCGTTTTGACCGGGGGACTGACCAGGAGCAAGTGGATACGCGACGGCGTGAAGCGTCGCATTATCCGGATGGCCCCGGTACACGTCTACGAGGGATCTCTTGAAATGGCTGCATTGGCTGAAGGCGCCATTGATGTATTGTCGGGTCGCCAACAGCCGATTCTCTATAAAGCACCGGAGGAATAAGGATATGAACGACACCGAAAGAAATCATTGGGTATTCCGGGCGCACGTACTCGACCGCGCAGGGGCGCTTACCAGCATCGCCTCGGCATTCAGTAATGAAGGCGTCAGCATCGATACCGTCGTGGGCCATGGCTCTGAGGTCCTCGCAGGGACCGACGGCAGCGTGGTCCTGACCTTCTGCTGCAGCGAAGAGGAGAAGGACAAGATGGTCCGCAAAGTTCGGCGACTGAGCAAGGTGACAAGGTTGGAAGAGCACCCTTACGAATCCCAGAGCCTGCGAAAGTCGGCCAAGATCCTGACGACCCGCGAGCTAAAGCCTATCGACGTCGTTGGAGAAACAACCTTTCTGACCAGCGAACTGATAAAGGCCGATGCTAACGGCTGGAGATATCTCCTTGCCGGATCGCCAAGCGATCTGGACCCAGTACTTGCCCGCCTGGAGACCGCCGGTGTGATCAAGGACATCATTTACTCGGTTTTGAGTCTATAACACAAAAAAATCCCAACTTGTAGGGGAAGTTCATGCATTGCTCTGCTATATCTATAAGGTTAATTCGATCAGGAGATCATTGTGACAGAGAATAAATACAAGTACCGGCGTGAAGACTTCGGCGAGCTTCCGGTCAGGCTCGATCACATGACCATGTCCATTAAATTCTTCGACGATAGAGTCGAAGCGGAGAACTGCCTCGAAATGACCGCGCGCCGCGATATCGAGAAGATCGCGCTCGATGCAAGGGACCTTACAGTCCATAGCGTCGAATGGTATGAGGGCAGCGATGAATTCAAAGCAAACTCAAGACCGGTGACTTATGACTATGCACGCAAAAAAAATAAACTCATCGTCAAACTTCCTAGATTCGTCAAGTCAGGGAAACACTTACTTATAAAGACTTCGACGACCTGTTACCCTTCCGATCATCTTTTCGAAGGGATATATCGGGATACTACCCCTCCTGGTGCACCACAGCAGTATATATCGCAGTGCCAGCAATGGGGCTTCCAGCAAATTATGCCGGTGCTGGATGATTGTACGGCTAAGTGCACTATGACGACAACGATTGAAGCCGACAGTCGCTATACCCATCTCATCAGCAATGGCGATATCAGCCNNATCACTTATGAAAATCGCCTGCCCATGGCCCCGTATCTCTTTCTTGTCTGCGCAGGCACATGGGATGACCTCATAGATGAGGTTGCATATCCTTCGGACCGCAAAGTGCGACTGGAATATCTTGTGCCGCCCGGAATGAAGGATTTCGTCCGCATTCCAATGGAGATCCTGAAAGAGTCTATCCAGTGGATCGGTAAGACACAGGACTACGAATACACGGGCGAGACTTACCGGACCATCTGCATGAACAAATCGAACTTCGGCGGTATGGAAAACGTTGGCAACACTACAATAGTTACCGACGCAGCAGTCATCACCGAACATACTCTCGATTCGGGTCTCTTGTATGCTCACGCGGTCATCGTTCATGAGTTCGAACACAATCAATGCGGCAGCGAAACCACGATGGAAACACCTTTTGATGTGTGGCTCAATGAAGCTTACACCGTCGATGTTGAGCGCCAGTTCATGGCCGATATCTTCAACCCGGTTTTTGTCAGGCTCAACCAGGTAGAGAGCATCAGGAACCCGCTTCTGGGGCCACTGGCGATCGAGGATTCGGGCTATGCGGGGCGCATCGTCCGTGAAGGGTTCAACGACCCCGAGGAACTGATCGACGGCGTTACCTATGTGAAGGCTGCCGAAGTGATTAGGATGCTTCGCCTGATTCTCGGCAAAGATACATTCCTCGCGGGGAAACGCCTCTATTTCTCGAAGTATCGCAACGGCAATGCCGACACCGAACAATTCTTCTCCTGCTTTGAAGAAGTATCCGGCATCTCACTGAAGCAGTTTCGGGAAGGATGGCTATATCGGGCAGGTTATCCTAAAGTGAAGTCCGAAACGTCCTACGACGTCTCTACAAAAAGATACACAATCCGCTTCTTGCAAAAGTTGCAACACGGGGAGATGCCGTTTCACCTTCCGATCGAGCTTGCGCTTGTTGGCAGTGACGGAAAGGACGTCCACGACACTGCGATCACTTATCAGCTGAAAGATGCATCGGCGGAGCTTACATTCAACGGTATCAATGAACCTCCCGCCTTTACCTCATTCAACCGGGACTATTCATTTTACGGCACGTTCTCCGACGCAAGTGCATCAAAGGATACTCTTGCGATTCAGGCCCTGTCCGATCCGAATCTCTACAACAAGGTCGACGCCTTCCGCAGGCTTACGGACACTCAACGGGTCAAGCTCATGACCGATCAGAGTGCCGTCATCGACGGGCATTGGCTCAAACTGTACGGTTCAATGCTCAGGGATGAAAATCTGCATCCCTCGGTCAAGACCTACATTTTGAAGATAGATGAGCAGCCTCTCGACAGGGCATATATCACGTGGTACCCGGAACAGGTGGCCGCGCGTGAGCGACTGATGACGGAGGTTAACAATACATACCACGACATGCTCATCTCTCAATTTGAGAAAATAGATACTTACTCAACCGACAAGAGACGTTCGCCAAAGGATGGTATCGAAGAGAGGATGCTCAAGAACGTGCTTCTCGATCTGATTGTCGTCAACGACAGCCCGCAAACCCATTCTTTGATCCTCGACCATTACCGGCAGGCAACGACTGCCTCTGATCGTGTGGCGGCGCTTGCAGCCCTGAACAGAAGCTCCGAACCCTCGCGCCTCGCTGTTCTCGAAGCTGTCTACACTCAGTGGCACGTCCACCTGAGCGGATATGCGAATTATTTGCGGATCATTGCAGGCGGTACCTGTGATGACGTCTTCGACATGATAGAAAGGGAAAAGATGAGGCCAACCTTCGATATCACCCAGCCGACTTGGGCGAGGGCTCTATTCCTTTCAATGGCGGTCAACAACAAGATGGTCTGGACCGATGCGGGGATAAAGTGGCTGACCGATACTATCATCGAACTCGCTCCTATCAACATGACGACCACCAGCCGCCTGCTAAATACGTTCCAGCATGCGCGGGGATTGCGTTCGCCGCTCAAGGAAAAAGTGATGGAGTCGCTCCTGCGCATTGCGGACAGCCTCGTCGAAAACGAGCACCCGGCGGTCCACAACCAGTCAAAAGCGTATATGTGAAATTCGCTGCAACTCCCGCACCCCTCCTTGATTAAGTAGGGAAGCTAAGTTTCAGACAGTCCTATTTTTGAAGGCGCGGTTTCAATCCTAGTTTGTAAAGAATGTTTGCCATCAGGCAGAATCCGGTAGTACCGAAAATGATGAGATTTGCGCCGATGAACGCGGTGAAAATCAGCCAGTAAGGGCTATGGAGCCACGCAAGCAGAGCGCTTGCAAGCGTAAAGATTCCCGCGGCGAGAAATACCGCGCGTTCAAGATACCAGCTGTCGGTACTCGCTATATACATGGTAGTTGCCTCCTTTATTAAGCATGATCATTTTTTCTCCGGCCTCGGCCTGTTCTTGTATACCTCATAATAAAGCAGCGGAACCGCGACGAGTGTAAGCCCAGTAGCAGCCACTGCGCCGCACATCATCGCAATCGCCAGTCCCTGGAATATCGGATCGAAGAGCATGACGAAAGAGCCGACCACAACTGCCGCCGCGGTCAGCACGATCGGCCTGAAGCGCACCGCTCCGGCCCTGATAACTGCATCTTTGAGATCTCCGCCCGCACTCCATTCCATCTGGATGAAGTCGACGAGCAGGATCGAATTTCTTACTATGATGCCCGACAGTGCAATGAATCCTATCATCGACGTCGCCGTGAAGAAGGCGCCGAATATCCAGTGTCCCGGCAGGATTCCCACAAGCGTGAGAGGGATCGGGGCCATAATGATCAGCGGGATCACGAAGCTCCTGAACCATGCAACTACAAGTATGTAGATCAGAACGAGTACGGCAGCGAAGGCGATGCCCAGGTCTCTGAATACTTCATACGTGATGTGCCACTCGCCGTCCCACTTCATGGCATACTTCTGTTCGAGGGGCGGCTGGATGGTCGAGTATTGCTGCAGCTCATACCCTTCCGGCAGCTTCAGGTTCCTGATCTTCTCCTTCATCTTGAGGATCACATAGACAGGGCTCTCTTCGGTGCCTGCCACATCACCGATAACATATGTCACCCGCTTGAGATTCTTGTGATAGATGGTTTTGTCATCGATGCCCTCTTTCACCGTCACTAGTTCAGACAACGGAACCAGCGTTCCCGACACAGACGGCACCATGACTTCTTTAAGCGATGACAATGATGCGCGTTCCGCAATCGGCATGCGCATGAAAAGCTCCACGGGTTCCTTCTCCCGTTCGAAATGGGCCGGACCGGCTGATATGCCGTTCAATGCAATTCGCAAGTTCTGTGCTGCCGCCTCGACGCTCACGCCGCTGAGTGCGGCCTTGTCTCGGTCTACATCAAACGTTAGCTTTTTCTGGTCCGCCTCGACATACCAGTCAACATCCACTACACCTGCCGTATTCTGAAATATGTCCTTTATCGATTTTGCAATCTCGACCTGCCGTTTCGGATCGGGACCGTAGACCTCTGCAACCAGTGTATCAAGCACCGGAGGGCCGGGCGGGATCTCGGCTATCTTGATACTGGCGCCGTATCGGTCTCCGATTGTTTGAAGCCCTGGACGTATCCTCTTGGCTATATCATGGCTTTGAGCGCTCCGTTCGTCCTTGCCGACAAAATTTAACTGGATATCAGCCACATTGCTACCCGATCGCAGGAAGTAGTGGCGCACGAGCCCGTTGAAATTATAGGGCGCGGCAGTTCCGATGTAGGACTGATAATCGGTGACCTCCGGTACGGTCTTCAGATATTCCCCCATCTCGTGCGTGAGGGCTGCGGTCTGCTCAAGTGCAGCGCCCTCGGGCATATCAATGATCACCTGCAGTTCACTCTTGTTGTCGAAGGGAAGCATCTTGACAGTCACCATCTTCAACGGCACTAGCAATACCGAAAGTCCAAGCAGGATGACGACCAGCCACAGGGCCATCATTCGTTTGTTCCGTTTTTCGATCAGAGGCCGAAGTACCCTGCCATAAAAGGCGTGTAGTTTTTGTCCCTCGCCGTCATCTTGAGTATGGCGTGCATTCTTCAGCACCTTATATCCTAGCCATGGGCTCACGATGAATGCGACGAGGAGCGAAAAGAGCATGGCGGCGGATGCGCCGACCGGAATCGGCCGCATATAGGGTCCCATGAGACCGGAGACGAAAGCCATAGGAAGCAGAGCTGCGATGACCGTAAAGGTGGCCAGGATCGTTGGATTGCCGACCTCATCGACTGCGCGCACTGCGGTCTCTGTCGAAGCACCGTGCAGCTTGAAATGGCGATGTATATTTTCAACGACTACTATTGCATCATCTACAAGGATACCTATCGAAAAGATGAGTGCGAAGAGGGTGACCCTGTTTAGGGTATACCCATACAGATAATTGATGAGCAGCGTGAGGGCGAGCGTTACCGGGACGGCTACAGCCACAATGACCGATTCGCGCCATCCGAGCGCCAGAACGATAAGGACAACGACCGCAATAGTAGCGATCATCATGTGCTCCAACAATTCATCCGATTTCTCTTTTGCGGTATCGCCGTAATTACGGGTAACCGTGATCTGCACATCCGAGGGCAGGAGCGCTCCGCGCAGGGCCTCGACCTTTTGCAATGCTTCTTTGGCGACTATGCTAGCATTGGCGCCTTTCTTTTTAGCGACAGCGATTGTCACGGCCTCGTGCTCGCCGGCGGAATCAGCGGTAATCCCTTTCCTGGAAGCTGAAGGGCCGAGCCCCATGAACACATAATTCGCAGGATCTTCCGGACCATCGCTGATCCGCGCAACATCGCGCAGATAGACAGGTCGTCCGTTGTATGCCGCTACAACTACACTGCCGACCTCATCTGCATTTTTCAGGAAAGCGCCCGTTTCGACAAGCAGCTCCCTGTTGCCGCTCGGGAACGAGCCGGAAGGGAGGATGAAATTCGCCTTCTGAAGGCTGCCCAGTATCTGCTGCGGCGACATCTGATATGCCTTGAGCCTTGACGGATCGATGGTGATCGACACCTGCCTCCGCTGTCCCCCAATGACCGTGAACTCGGAAACATCCTGGTCCTTCTTCAATTCGCTGGAGAGTTCTGCAGCAATGCTGCGCAGTTCGTACCCCGAATAGCGGCCGTCTTTGCTCCACAGAGTAAGTGTTAGGATGGGCACGTCGTCGATAGATTTCGGCTTTACAAGAGGCTGCGACACGCCGGCGGGGATAATGTCGTAATGAGACATGAGCTTGTTATAAACCTTGACGATGCTGTCTTCCATGTTCTCTCCGACGTAGAACCTGACTATCGTGAGATTCGAGCCGGGCTTAGCTATGGAATAAACATATTCTACACCCTTGATTTCCCATAACAGCTGCTCCATCGGTCGGGTGACGCGCGATTCGACTTCTTTAGATGTGGCCCCCGGATAGCCGACCATGACATCGATCATCGGCACGACAATCTGGGGCTCCTCCTCGCGCGGCGTGACGAGCACGGCAAAGACACCTAGCAGAAGCGAAGCGATAACTATTAGCGGGGTCAGCTTGGAATTGATGAATGCTCTAGCAATTCTTCCTGAAATGCCGATTCCCGTCATATGGTCATTCTCTTTGTTCATTTCTCTGGGGTCGCGGCTTTTTGTTCGGAGATCATGCCGCCGTCTATGGCCTTGTCTGCCCCGGATACTATAATCTTGTCTCCGGGATTGAGACCGGAGAGGATTTCAAGATTACTTCCGAAGTGCTTGCCGGTGCGGACGAGTCGATACGCGATGATCCCCTTTGCATCTACCGCATAGACGCCGGACAGCTGCCCCTTTTCGACGATTGAGGAAACCGGTACCGTGAGTGCGTCACGTGTCCCGATCGGTATCATTACCTTGGCGTAGATACCAGTTTTGAGGCCCGCTCCACTTACTGCTACTTTTACGATAAATGTCCTCGACATGGGATCTATTGCAGGCACAATTTCCGAAACTTTTCCCTTAGCGGTTTGATTCAGCGCGGCTATGACCAGCTCCACGGGAGTCCCTGCCTTGATCCTAGAGGAGAGTTTTTCATCAACCGCAGCTTCCACTAAGAAAGCTGATGTATCTTCGACGGTAAACAGCTGCATCCCCGGCATTGCCATACTTCCCGCGTCGATCTTCTTGCCCGTCACAACTCCGGCAAAGGGCGCTCTCACATGTGCATACTCCTGGTATGTCTGAGCTTCCCTGAGCATCGCTTTTGCACGCTCCAACTCGCTCTCCGCTATCTTTTTCTGTGTCTCCACCTGATCGAATTCCTGCCCGGAAAGTGCTTTCTCCTCATAGAGCTTTGCATATCGCGAAAATGTCACATCGGCCAACTGCTTCTGCTGCCGCGCGGACTCGACAGCACTGGCAGCTGCCTTGGCCTTCTGGGCAATTTCGCTGTCATCAATCGTAAGGAGGGTCTGCCCCCGGCCCACGTGCTGGCCTTCCTGCACGGCAACGGATGTGACACTTCCCATGATCTTGCTTGCGATCACGCCTACATTCTTTGCCTTGACAGTCCCCGAAGTCTCATAATAGTCGTCTACCGGCGAAAGGTTCAGTTGAACGATTGTAACTCCTGAAACCGGGGTGCGCTTCACCTCAGCCGTCCCTGGAGATACCTTGTCGCGGCAGCCGAAGATAAGCGAAGTCATAACCACGATAAGAAGCAACATAGGTGCCGTACCCGCCCGGCGACTTAGCAAGCCATTTTGCAAACAGATGAAGTCATTCATAAATCGTCGGCTCCTGTCTCGTTATTAAATAAATTATGGTTCAATGCCAAGGTCCTGAAGCAACAAGCCGCCCTGAAAACTCAGATTGGCCCGCGCCAGCGTGTGGGCGTTCCAGCGCGCAATATATGCCGCTCTCTGTTGGTCGAGATTCGTCTGAGCATCGAGAAGATCGACGATTGGGGCGAGCGAGTTATTGTATCTGAGATCCACCAGCCGTTTTCCCTCCTCGGCAGTTCTGAGCGCCGATGCAGCGAGCTCCTCCGTTTTCCGTGCTTCTTCATCATTTAGATAGGCTTCGTAAACCCTGAAAGAGACAGCCTTTTTCAGGAATGCCAGCCGCTCCTCGGTCTCCGACATCTTGAGTTTGGCCTTGGAGCGCTCATGCTCTCTCTTCAGTCCGTCAAAGAGGTTCCAGCGCAGGAAAGCCTGTACGGTCCAGCTGTCGCCTTCAGCCCCTAGAGGCTGCCTGTGATCGTTGCGCTGATAAGCTCCACCTACTCCCACCTCCGGCAGATAACCCGCCCCGGCAAGGCTGACATTCTTCCGTGCATTGTCGAGGTAATGTTCCATAGCCTGCACATCATTCCGCGCCGACGAACTCCGGACATAGACGTCAAGCTCTCTCCGAGGAATCACAATGGTATCATCCAAAACATCCACTGATTCCGATATGCCCATGAGAAGTCCCAAAGCCCTCTTCGCAACATCAAGATTGGTCTGAGCAGCAACAAGTCCCTGGCTGGCCGCGTCAATGGCCGTCGATGCCCGCAACACGTCGGAATAAAGTCCAAGCTCTGAGTCGTAACGAAGCTGAGCGGTCCGCCGATGCTCTTCAGCGTCCTTCACACCCTGTACGGCAGCCTGAACATACTGTCTTGCGGTCTGAACGGACAAGAAAGTCTTTATGACCTGAAAGGCGATTTCCTGCTTCTTGCGGAGCAGTTCTTCTTTTCTGCCATCACGTTGGATTTTGGACATATCAAGTCCTATCATAGCTCTGCTGGAAAAGATAATCTGCTCGAGAGAAAAAGACGATTGGAAATCATTGATGGGCTGCGGATCATTTAACGAATCGATGGCAAAATCCTGCTGTGTAAAACGGCGCTGGTTAAGCTTGGCTGAAAAGGCCGCCGTCGGATTGTCCGTCCGCATGAACCTCTCTTCAAAGGAGAGATGCGGAAACAATGCGCTTCGTGCTATACCGACGTTTTCGGCCTCGGTATCGATATCATAACCGAAGGCCTTTAATTCGTGATTGTCCTTGAGTGCAATTGAGACAGCCTCCTTCAAAGTGACAGTTCTGTCTGCTCCAAAAACAGTCGTAACAAAAAGTAAGGATATAAGCAGGCCTGCCGTTGAAGCCGCCCCGCGGAAAGACAACCCCGTGGCTTTTAAGGAAAACATATTTTCTACTATCTGCATCAAATTCACCGCCCCGAAGCGCCCCGCGACTTCCGGGCCTTCTTTTTCATATAAGCGAGATATGTCTCCATTCCGCATTTTCCGCTCTGCTTCTGGAACTCCTGGCATTCTCCGAGTGATTTGATATCGATGGTCACAAGCCGGTCGTCTCTCAGCACATCTGAAAGCACATCCAGCAGTAGACGCTGCAATTTGCGGGGTTTCTTTTTTACCGTGTAAAATATCATTTTGCCGTCCCGCCGGTCATCGAGAAAACCACCCTTATTTAACAGGGAAAGGTTTCGCGAAACGAGCGGCTGAGACATCCCGAGCACACCCATAATCTGGCAGACACAGAGTTCCCTGCCGGCGATGAGCATGAGTATCCTCAACCGCGACCGGTCTGAAAGCAGCTTCATGGATTCCGCAATTTCTAACATAAATATATTTATATTCATTTATATGTTAAATGTCAAGATAAAACCTCAGATTTGTCAAGCCAAAGTGAAAATGTCCTATTTCTACCAAAATGAAAATGTCCGGTTTTAAGCAGCATGTGATTGCCTGCTTTCGGGGCTGCTTTCAGCTTGAGCACCATCATTCCACAGAAGACGCTCGATTGGAATAATAAGTCTCTTGGCTCCGGACTTTGGACCCCTGTATTTGCGTTTACGAGGAGTAGCTTTTTCGGGCCTCTCCAGTATTTCCCAGATCTTAAGTTGCTTGCCCTTATGACTTATAACCATAGAGCCGTCTATCTTCTCTTCGACAAGGACTGTGTCGGTCTGCACAGCGGTCTCCACCTGGTAGAGTTTCTTGTCATGTGCCACAGTAAAGTCATTCCTGAGCGCCCGATTCGTCCTGATGCAAAGAACCTTGTCGAGATCTAATCCCTCAGGGACTGCACGATGGAGATCCGCTTCGTTGGCGGGCTTAACGGAGAACTGCTTGTTGAACTTCGATAGATAAGTCTTCAGGAACTTATTTGCTGCCTTGATCGAACTGATGCCCAGAAGTCTCATCTCCTTTACCAGTCGGTCCTGAAGGGTCTGGAAAAGCCTCTCAACTTGCCCCTTGGCCTGTGGAGAGTGTGCATAGATCATCTCTACTTCAAACTCCGCCATGGCTCTGCCAAACTCGCTCAAAGGACAAACTCCGGCCATCTCGTCCTCCATCGTCACCTTGGTCGTCGACTTGTACGTTGTGTGCCTGTCCACATAAACAGCCAACGGAATGCCATACTTCTGTATATACCCTTTAAAGCAGGCCATGGCCGGGAGTGTGCCTTCGTAGGAGTGAAATTCGCCGTATATATTCCCGGTTGCGTCGTCTATCATTCCCATGAGTACACACTTGGGACCACGACCTTCAAACCAGTCGTGATGCGAACCGTCCATCTGCAGCAGTTCTCCATGGTGATGTCTTCTTTCTCTCCACTGCCGGTGTGCTTTGCCTTTGCGGCCTCTTACCCATTGCCCGCTCTCCAAAAGCCACTTGTGTAATGTCTCATCGCTTATGTCGACCTTGTCGATTTCAGCAAGCTTCTCTGCCGCAAATGTCGGTCCAAACCCCGTGTACTTCCGTCGGTACAGATCGACTACCCGGTCCTTAAGTTTCGCCGGCAATCTCCTGCTCGATTCCCTGCCACGGGACTTGTGCAGTATCCCTTCGCCACCTTCGGCACGTATCTTCTTCACAAGGCGACGTATCTGCCTCTCGCTCAATGAAACCAACCCAGCAGCCGTAGCCTGCGTTATTGCGCCTTCAAGTACCTTGTGTATTACGTGTAATAGTTTCAGTTCCCTCTGACTTACCATGATAATGTCCCCTTTCGCCATCTTGCCCCCTTAACTGAAAAA
>PMYY01000060.1 GCA_003170655.1 Nitrospiraceae bacterium | reverse complement strand
CCGCTCTTTGAATTTCCTGGCCTCCTTACAACGCATTGCTGCTTTGTAAGAGAGGTATCCAACGAGTGTCATAATGGGGTTGTTGTTCTGGACCTGCCGGTTGATGCGCTTGTCGATGAACTTGTAGCCGGTGTCTGCAAGCGTCTGGCTCTTGTCCCGGAGTTGAAGGTGCTGTTGACTTTTATCGCGCGAAAATACGTGACAATAGCCTTTCGCCCGATGATCTGCGTTTTGGGGGGCCTAACAATGCTGTCAACACACTTCTTTACCATATTGACGCCATTTATCATTTCATGCCCGATCAAAAATTTGCGCCTTTTGTCGTAGCTGGTGTCGGCGGTGCACATTTCGACCCTAATTCGACCAGAGATAAAAATAAGTTGATGGCGGATGTCGGCGTGGGTGCCAAATATTGGCTAACCGATAATACTGCGCTTAGAATGGACATAAGGGACGTGGCATACATTGGAAGCCTCAAGCAGAATCTGGAAGCTACACTGGGCTTAGTAATAGCTTTTGGCGGCAAAGGGAAACCGGAGCCCGCTCCTGTCCCTGCCCCTGTTCCTGCTCCAAAGCCTGAGCCTAAACCTGAACCCAAGAAAGAAGTTGAGCCGGCCGCAGCAAAGGTCGAGCCAGCATCGATAGTTTTGGAAGATGTACATTTCGACTTCGACAAAGCGACGTTGACCGATGCGGCCAAGTCGATCCTTGCTAAGAACATCGTAGTAATCAAGGCAAATCCCGGAATTGCTATCAGGATCAAGGGCAATACCTGTCAGCATGGTGCCGACGATTACAACATGAGGCTGGATGAGAGAAGGGCGAGCGTTGTCAAAGAATATCTCGCTAAAGAAGGTGGAATCGACGAGACGCGGATGACGACTATCTCATACGGCGAAACAAGGCCGCTCTGCGAGGAGAAGCCGACCCCCAAGAATAAGAACCCCGAGTGTATCAAATCCAACAGAAGAGTTCATTTCGAAGTTGTCGTGAAATAAGTTATAATAGGCAAAGGAAGGGGCCGGATGTCCTCCTGCCCCTTATTTTTTTCATAGGATGGTATCCGGTTGTGAGTAGAGCTTTCTTCAGATCCCTTCCAGCAATAGCCTTATTTTCTATTATCATGCTTTCGTCCTGCGCCACTCAGAAAGAGACTGTTTATCCGCCCATTGAAAAAGTGGAGTCTCCTGAAAAAAAGCCTTCTGAAATTGTCCGTCGCCCTGATGTTATTAAACCTATTGCTCCGAAAATAGAGCCTTGTGAGGAAACTACGGAGAGAAGCATCAACCGGACCGGTATAGAAACGATGTCCTTCATGCGGATCAATTTCTTCGATATCGACGGAAAGGGGTTGCAGGACATGATCGTGGGTAACAAGAGCGGGTATGTCTATCTATATAAAAACGGCGGTGATCCGGTCAAACATCCCTGGCGGAGCGTAGTTTATTTCGAAGGGGTAAAGGCTGGCGCCTTTTCTTCACCTGCTCTTGGAGACCTTGACGGAGACGGGAGGGCTGAACTTATTGTAGGCACAGGCGGGTTTTCATCGGACTCGGGAAAGGTATTTTTTTTCAGGAACGAAGGCACCGTGCAAAGGCCGACATGGAAGAAGATGGCCAGTCCGGTGTTGTCTATCGGCAATGATGCTGCCGTAACTATTGTCGATTACGATTTCGACGGCAAGCCCGATATCATAGCCTGCAATTCGGAGGGAAAGATATTCTTTTTCAAGAATGTCTCTGAGGGGAACGATTTGAAATTTGTGAAAGATCCGTCACCTCCGATCAGGGGAAATTTCGGGATGTACGCGGTCCCGTCTGCAAAAAAAATCGGAGACAGGGTAATGCTTGTTATCGGCAACAGTATGGGCAAGCTTTTTATGTTCGAGATCAGAAAGAACGGTTCTGGACTTTCTGCAAAGCAGTTCAAGGTCGGCATCTCTGCAAAGGCTTTTGCCTCCCCTGCTTTTGCAAGTCTGCTGGACAAGGGCAGGACTGACCTCATCGTCGCTGACGGTGATGGCATGATCTCCTATTATGAGAACTTGAAGGGTGATTTCAGCTCCCTGAGGCAAAAAGAAGACCTCTTTAATAACAGGATACTAGCCGGACCGGTCTGCTCGCCGACCATTTGTTATATCGGCAACAAAGCATATATGGTGATCGGCAACATGGACGGGACTCTCAGGTTCTTTGAAAACAACAAATCGGATCAGGGTATTGCCTGGACTGAAAAACGCGGATATCTGAGCGGCATCAAGGTCAAGGGGTTCTCGCGGGGGATTCTAACCTCATGGGAGGGGAAGGAAATGCTCATTACCGGCCAGGGGAGCGGGACTCTACGCGCTTTCATCAATGCCGGCAATAAGAAGCCGGCCTGGAAAGAGAAGGTCAGCTTTTTCCAGGGGATAAAGATAAAGGGACACAGCACTCCGGCGATATTCGACCTGGACGGAGACGGGAAGTGGCAGCTTATATCCGGCGCCGCCGACGGCGGAATCTACGCCTACCGGATAAAAGGGATGAAAAAGGGGCTTCCTGTCTGGGAGCAGATCGAAGGGGCCTTTGATGGTATGCGGGTGTCTGGCTTTTCTGTTCCCTCCATTGTCAGGGACGACAAGGCGGTATATCTCATTGTCGGGCAGCAAGACGGAAGGATAAGTACCTTTAAGGCCGATATCGTAGATAATGCCCCTGTTAATTACAGGTCTCTTAGGTTTGTGGAGACCGATCTTCTTGCGAATGTGCGGATGCATGAGCACAGTTCTCCCTTCGTACTGCTGAACAACGGCGTTTTCGACATCATATCGGGCGATTATAACGGGAACCTCAGGCATTTTCTCTGTAAAAAGAGTCTTATGTGATCCTGTCTTCCGCACATTGCCGGGGATAGAAAGAACATGCGGGCCGTATTAACATTTCCTGAGGCAATTAGGTATACTATTACACTCATCGAAAATTACTGACAGTAAGGAGAGGTTTTTATGAAGGTTATTCTCAAGGCTGATGTCAAAGACCTTGGCCGTATGGGCGAGGTCGTTAATGTTAAGGACGGTTTTGCCAGAAATTATCTGGTGCCCCAGGGGCTTGCCGCTGAAGCTAACACAAAGAATGTAAAGGCACTCGAACACGAAACGAAGAAGATACAAGAGATGGCCAAGAAGGTAAAATCCGGTGCTTCCGGGCTTGCAGAGCAGATAGCGGCAGCGAAGGTAACCATAAAGGCCAAGGCTGGCGAGGAAGAGAAGCTCTTCGGTTCGGTTACATCCATGGACATCGCCGATGCTCTAAAGGCAGAAGGAATCGAAATCGACAAGAAGAAGATCCATCTCGACGAGCCGATCAAGAGACTCGGAGAATATACGGTTACGATAAAGCTGCACTCGGAAGTCTCTGCTCAACTCAATGTACAGGTCGTGCCCGAATAGGGCCTTCGCCGTATTTCTTAACAGCATTCCAGGTATCTTGAATTGAAAGAAGCGGACCTGACAATCAATAAGCTGCCTCCTCAGAACATAGAGGCGGAGCAAGCTGTACTCGGCGCAATCATCCTCGACAACGAGGCCCTGCCGAAGTCACTAGAGATACTATCACAGGATGACTTCTACCGGGAGTCTCACAGGCGGCTCTACCGCGCCATCCTGGATCTCTTCGAGAAGAACGAACCCATTGATATCGTAACCGTTGCGGATTACCTCCGCAAGCTTGGCGATCTCGAAATAGTCGGCGGAGTCGCATATCTCTCCACTCTCGCCGACAGCATACCCACCTCCGCCAATATCAGGTACCATGCCCGTATCGTGCGGGAAAAGGCCCTGTTGCGTGACCTCATCAGGACTGCGACGAATATCACCGCAAGGGTCTACGAAGACAGCTCCGACCCAGATGATCTTGTGGACCAGGCCGAGAGGATGATCTTCGAAATTGCGGAGCAGAGGACAAAGACCTCGTTCGCGACCATGAAGGACGTCATCAAGGACACCTTTAAGATGATCGAGCATCTATACGACAAAAAAGAGGCCATTACGGGTGTTGCATCGGGCTTCAAAGACCTTGATGAACTTACATCCGGTTTTCAGCCTGGAGACCTCATAATCATAGGCGGAAGGCCCGGTATGGGCAAGACCGCTTTTGCCCTCAACATCGCGCAGCATACCGCCATGCATATGCGGGAACCCGTTGCAATATTCAGTCTCGAAATGTCGAAAGAGCAGCTGGTCATGAGAATGCTCTGCTCCGAAAGCATGGTCGATTCAGCGCGAGTGAGAAAGGGGTTCATCGGCAAAGAGGATTGGCCTAAACTGACCAGCGCTGCCGGTAGGCTCGCGGACGCTCCCATCTTCATAGATGACTCATCAGCACTTACGGTGCTTGAGATACGCGCCAAGGCCCGCAGGCTCAAGATGGAGCATGGCGGAATCAGCCTTGTAGTCGTCGACTATCTACAGCTCATGCGGAGCCGCGGGAATTTCGAGAGAAGAGAGCAGGAGATATCCGAGATCTCGCGCTCTCTGAAGGCGCTTTCCAAGGAGCTGAAAGTGCCTGTTATAGCCCTGAGCCAGCTCAATCGTAGTGTCGAATCTAGGCATGAAAAGATACCCACACTCGCCGATCTCAGGGAGTCCGGGGCCATCGAGCAGGATGCGGACGTCATTATCTTCCTCTACCGGGACGAGGTCTACAACAAGAATAGCCCGAACAACCGCGGCGCCGCTGATATCATTATCGCCAAGCAGAGGAGCGGACCGACAGGTACTGTTAAACTGTCATTCGAAGCGTCCTGCACAAGATTTCACGATCATACCAACCTTACTTACGAACAGGAAGCAGAGGTGTACTGATGAAGCGTTTGGCGGCAGTTGCAGGGCAGTTTTATAATGGCAATCCCGTACGGCTCAAGAATCAGGTTGAGCAATACATTGTCCATGGAGCTGTAAGGGAGAAGGCCATTGCGGTCCTTTCGCCTCATGCCGGCCTAATGTACTCGGGTCATATCGCCGGCGCTGTTTATTCCTCGATCCGTTTCCCGAGTTCCTTTTTGCTGCTCGGGCCGAATCATTCCGGATTGGGACCCAATATATCCATGATGAGCACGGGCGAATGGGAGATCCCGACTGCAACCTTCGGTATCGACGATGAACTTGCAAGGAGAATAAGAGAGAAGGTCCCGTTCATAGTCGAAGACAGCCAAGCCCACATTTATGAGCACTCCCTGGAAGTTCAGCTTCCGTTTATCGCCCACTTTTCGGATAATTGCCGGATACTTCCTATAACGTTCATGAGGGCCACTATCGACGATTGTGCGGCTGCGGGCAGAGGTATCGCAGATGCTATAAGGGCGTCGGGACATGAAGTGGTGATAGTTGCAAGCTCCGACATGAGCCATTATGAACCGGATGCGGTCGCCAGGAAACTCGACAAGCTTGCCATCGATGAGATACTCGCACTGAATCCTGAAGGGCTTTATTCAATTGTCATGAGAGAAAAGATATCCATGTGCGGGTTGATCCCCGCGACGGTCATGCTCTATGCGGCCCTCGAGCTGGGAGCTGGTGAAGCGAGGCTTGTTAAATACGCTACTTCAGGAGAAGTGAGCGGCGATTTCGACCGCGTGGTCGGATACGCCGGGATTCTTATCAAGTGATGCCGACTGAAGGAGGCGTAATTCTGGATGGAATAGCCGGAATCATCCTTGCAGGAGGCCGGAACAGCCGATTTCCGATCCAAAAGGGCTTTATCAGGATCGGCGGAGTTACCATTATCGAGCGGAGCCTCGGTATCATGCGATCCCTATTTCGGGATGTCATGATAAGCACGAACGTGCCTGAGTCATATTTCTATCTCGGGGCACCGCTTGTGGGAGATGTCTTACCCTCTTGCGGGCCTCTGACAGGCATCTATTCCGCTCTGCTCAACTCGCGTGATCCGGCTGTCTTTGTCATTGCGTGCGATATGCCTTTTGTTGAAGCGGGCGTGATATCGCTCGTTTGTGGTAAATATAAAGAGTGTAGTCTAAAAGAGAGATTCGATGCTGCAATCCCGGTTTTCGGAGGAAGGCCGCAGCCTCTCTTCGGCATATATTGCAAGGACGCCCTACCGGCGCTCGAAAAAGGCATAATGAATGATAAGGTGGCCCTTAAGCTTTTCTTGAGCGAGATCAGGACCCTTTATATCGAAGAGGAGGAAGTGAGGGCAATTGATCTGCAAGGAAAGTCCTTCGTGAATATCAATACGGTGGAAGATTTTAAAATGATAACGGGTGATGAGAGATTTGCAGGGCTTGCCCGCGATGACAGACAATTCAGTACAGGGCAGCAAGAACTTGGCATAAAGGAGGAAATATGTTAAGCACACAGGATATCCTAGTGATCGGCGCCATCGTCGTCGTTCTTTTTGGTGCAAAGAAGATACCTGAATTGGCTAAGGGCGTCGGAGAGGGAATCAAGAATTTCAAAAAGGCAATCAGTGATTCCGGAGAAGTGGATGTCACGCCCAAGCCGTTGGATAAGGAAAAGGAAGAAGTAAAAAAATAGCCACAGCCATAGAATGCATAGAGGTATCATCGCAGAGATAGATCTGGGAGCGGTCTCCGCCAATTTGCGCTCGGTTAAGGCCCTTGCAGACCACAGCGCGGTTATTGCGGTCGTGAAGGCGGATGCTTACGGCCATGGAGCGGTTGAAGTGTCTGAAACGCTGGTCGGCGCTGGTGTCGATTATCTCGCCGTGGCATTCACCGAAGAGGCCGTGAAACTTCGTGAGGCCGGCATAACTGCTCCGATCATCATTCTTTTCGACCCTGACCTCCGTGACATTCTGAAATATAACCTCATCCCTGTTTTGAGTGACCGTAAAACAGCGCTTGCATTTGCCCGCGAAGTTGAGAGGCGTGGGACGAGAATCCCCGTGCACATTAAGGTTGACACAGGCATGGGAAGGCTTGGATTGACTGATGGGCCTGCTCGGGAAATCCTGGAGATTGCTGCTGAAAAGGGAATTGTTGTAGAAGGGATCATGAGTCACCTGTCCGAAGCCGATCTTGCAGACCCATTCTTCACAAAGTTACAGCTCGATGCATTCAATGCCTTGAAAATGGAATTACTCCAAAGCGGGCTGCAAATAAAAATGTTCCATATCGCCAACAGCGCCGCGGTGATGAACATACCTGAAGCACATTTCGACGCAGTCCGTCCAGGACTCATGCTTTACGGCTATTCATCTTGCGATAATACGGCAAAGGCATCGCAGGCCGCTCAACTGCAACCGGTTATGACCGCCAAGACACGGTTTGTCTCGCTCCGCAGGCTCCAGGCCGGCACACCTATAAGCTATGCTCGAACATTTGTAGCAAAGAGAGAAAGCCTCATCGGTGTAATTGCCGTCGGTTACGCAGACGGCTTCAGCACAAGGTTTTCGAACAATGCAGCTGTACTTGTTAAAGGAAAACGTGCGCCAGTAGTCGGACGCGTCTGCATGGATGTTACCATGATAGACCTGACAGAAATCGAAGGCGTAAATGAAAACGAGGAAGTTGTAATTATAGGCAACCAGGGCACCGAATCAATCGGAGCAGACGAACTTGCAAAAAGAATCCAAACCATCCCCTACGAAATTCTAACATCGCTCGGCAGCAGGGCTAAAAGAAGATATCTGTAGTTCTTTATCCCTTCGTCAGTAAATATCCAGTTGGATTTTGATCGTTGAGGAACTTTTTTGATGCGTTATTGCTCCGATTCAATGGCATTATATCGGAATATCTGTAGAAATATGATTAAAGGCTCTTGACAACTATCGCTTAACAGCTGTGCTAATGATAAGCAGGGTCACGCCATCAGCCAGAAGTATGAGGTTAAGGGTCGCACTAACCGCATGAAGTTTTCGGAATGTCTTTCTCGCGGGAGAATCTTCTGGGAGCGGTTGAAATGAGTGGACCTCCTGTTTGACGAGGCGGATTTTGGGGTGGAGTTTGAAATACACAAAGACATTAATAGCGACTGCAATTACAGAGAGTAAAAGCGACCAACGGTAGCCCGTTTGTCCGAAAAGAGATTTGCAAAGTGGCAGGGCCAAGAGCGCCAGGGCTGAAAGAACAAGAGTGAAAATGAAATAGCCTGGGAATAGTTTTCCCACGATCTCCCCTGCGGCATCTCGACCGTATGACCTGAAGATGTTCGGCGTTACGATAAACGTAAAGAGGCTTATACCTCCTACCCAAAGGGCAAGTATGAGTGTGTAGACTGAGTGAACGAAAGTTGTCATGCTGTCTCCGCTTTTCTTCCATTCTAACAAAACTTCATGGGAATGGAAGTTACGAGAAGTCAAATACTCAAATGGGGTATAATAAAAAGCACTGCATTACGTCGGGATGCCGTTAACAAGGGGGAATTCCTATGCTTTCTGAAAGAGTGTGTAAGATCAAGCCTTCCGCCACGCTTGCCATGGACACAAAGGCAAAAGCCATGAAGGCCAAAGGCCTCGATATAGTGAATTTCGGGGTCGGAGAGCCTGACTTTGATACGCCTGACCATATTAAAGAGGCTGCCATAAAGGCCATCCGGGAAGGCTTTACTAAATATACGGCGGTGGGCGGCATTGACGAGCTCAAGGATGCCATTATCGCTAAGCTCAAGAATGACAATGGGATCGATTATGCAAGGGAGGAGATTATTGTCTCCTGCGGGGCTAAACATTCTCTCTATAACATTGCCCAGGCGCTCTACGGACCGGGCGACGAGGTGCTAATACCCTCTCCTTACTGGGTTTCATATCCAGACCAGGTGCTCCTGAGCGATGCTGTTCCCGTTTTTGTGCATACAACTGAGGCGGACAGTTTCATGCTTAAGACCGAGCTGTTGGAATCAAAAATCACGAAGAAGACAAAGGCTCTTATACTGAATTCGCCTTCTAATCCTACCGGGTTCATCTATGACCGAAAGGCCCTCGAAGCAATCGCTGCGATTGCAGTTAAGCACAATATCTATGTGATTGCCGACGAAGTTTATGAGAAGCTCGTGTATGACGGTCACGAACACATCAGCATCGCATCCCTCGGCAAGGAGATTAAGGCGCTGACTATCGTCGTAAACGCCCTTTCGAAGTCACATGCCATGACGGGTTGGCGCATCGGCTATGCTGCAGGGCCGAAGGACATCATCAAGGCGATGACTAACATCCAGAGCCAGTCTACATCTAACCCGAATTCGATAGCCCAGAAGGCGGCTGTTACGGCCCTTACCGGCCCACAGGATTCCGTCGGTATTATGCGTGCGGAGTTCGACAAACGACGGAAGTTTCTTGTCGACGGACTTAATAACATAAAGGGAATCAGATGTCTGCCACCGACGGGGGCCTTCTATGTCTTCCCGAATGTTTCTGCTCTCTATGGCAAGAAGGCCGGACAGAGGCAGATTAACTCTTCACTCGATTTTGCGCTTTATCTCTTGGAGGAGGCCAAGGTCGCATTAGTTCACGGTGAAGCCTTCGGGGACGATAATTACATCAGGATCTCATATGCTACGTCGATGGAGAATATAGAGAAGGCCCTCGGGAGAATCAGGGAAGCGGTTGCGCGGCTTGGGTAGTCCGATGAAAACTTTTCGCAGCGGATATGTTTCACTCGTCGGCAGGCCGAATGTCGGAAAATCGACGTTGCTGAACACCATCCTGGGTGAAAAGGTAGCTATCGTAACACCGAAACCGCAGACAACAAGGAACAGGATTAACGGGATAAAGACCCTGCCTCACGCCCAGATTATTTTCATCGATACCCCCGGCATTCACAAGCCCCGGCAAAGGCTCGGCGAGGCGATGAACCGCATTGCATTTGAAGCGCTGGAAGAGGTTGACATTGTCCTTTTTATGGTAGAACCCGAAGCGCCGCGCAGTGGAGATCTCTTCGTACTTGAACGGATCAGGCAGGTCGACAAACCGGTATTTCTCCTGATAAATAAGTTGGACACTGTCAAAAAAAACGCAATTCTCCCTGTTATCGAGGCGTACAGCAAACTCTATCCCTTCAAGGAGATTATTCCACTGTCGGCATTGAAGACAAGCGGTATTGATGTCCTCCTTGAGACGGTTGTAAAGTATATACCCGAGGGGCCGAAACTTTATCCCGATGATATTGTTACGGACCAGATGGAGCGCTTCATGGCTGCGGAGATTATCAGAGAAAAGATCATGGAGGCGACCCAGGAAGAAGTCCCTTATTCCTCCGCCGTCGAGATCCAGCAATGGCAGGAGAGGGACGACGGTGTTGTCTTTATCCAGGCAAACATTTATATTGAAAGAGATGGGCAGAAGGGTATTATAATAGGGAACAAAGGCGCTCGGCTGAAGTCCATTGGTACGAAGGCGAGGCAAGATATCGAGGGTCTCCTGGGCACCAGGGTTTTCCTCGAGTTGTGGGTAAAGATAAAGAAAGACTGGCGCAGCGACGAATACACGCTGCGAGAACTGGGGTTCAGATAGTGCTTATACAGATGAAGGTGGAGGGTCTTCTCTTCGACCCGAGGAGCGGAATGTATATTCTACTCCTGCAACAGATAGACGGCAAAGGTACCCTTCCCATATGGATCGGCAAACCCGAGGCAGACTCTATAGCTCTTGCCCTCGGCAAGGTCATCACTCCGAGGCCTCTCACTCATGACCTCGTGAAAAACGCCTTCGACGCGCTCGATGTCAAGGCGACGCGCATCGTCATAACCGAGATTATCGAGAATACTTATTACGCACTCATCCATGTCAATGATGGCAACAGAGAGGTCACCATAGATTCACGGCCGTCCGATGCTGTTGCCATAGCGCTCAGGGTCCAGGTGCCAATCTTCGTCGAGGAAGACGTTCTTGAAGTGAGGAAGGCCGACGAGCTCGAGGAATGGCTCAAAAACCTCAAGCCTGAAGATTTCGGCAATATCATGTAGCTTTGCTGACCAGGACCGAAGGGATCGTTCTCAAAAGTTCGATTTACGGCGAGGCCGACCTCATCGTCACATATCTCACCCGCGACTGCGGTATTATAAAGGCCTTCGCAAAAAGCCCCCGCAAGATCAAAAGCAGGTTCGGCAGCAGTCTGGAACCGCTCACCTATTCCAAGATATCATTCATAGGCAAAGAGGACGCCGGCTTGCCGAGATTGACCCAGTCCGATATCGTCATGCCGTTTCATTCCCTGCGTGAAGATTACGGATGTTTTATCCGCCTGGCCGAGGTGCTGGAGTTGATGATCCACTTTCTTCCGGAGAGGGAGCCGAACGGCAACATGTTCGCTCTTCTACTGCGCATGCTCTCGAAACTCGAGCCCGGCAGCCGCAACGATCTCTCTTTTCTTTTCTATAAAATACGTTTTCTCGGCCTGGCGGGCTATCTCCCGAAGCTCGACTCGTGCGGCCGATGCGGAAGCCGGTCTTGCGGAAGTGCCGGTAGCAGGTTCTATAATTCTCACGGGGCACTCATCTGCCCGGCATGCAAAAGCGATGGCACAGAGGCAATCACTATTTCAAAAAGCGCCCTCAAATTCTATGGGAGTATCGTGCAATGGCATTTTGCCGGAATTGACAGGGTAAAAGCGCCGGAGTTGCTTGTTTCCGAAATCACGAACCTGATCGATTCCCATATGAGATATATCCTTGCC
>PMYY01000202.1 GCA_003170655.1 Nitrospiraceae bacterium | reverse complement strand
GGCCCATTATTTCCCACATCGCAAAGTGCATGGGAGCGCGGGCAAGAACACAACGCGGGTTACACACCTATGAACAATACGGCTCACGGCATCGGTTACTGGAGTTGATCCGCCACTACCTGGATATCAAATCGACCATTGGAGAAACCTCTGGCATTATTCTATCTGCAGCACTACAGGCGGCAGAAACCAAGCAAGAGCTGGCTGATATCATTAACGTTACCATTGAAGGGTTGATAAGGCAGCGCTACGAGCTACCGGGCTTTAACACCTTAATGCGTATTGCCCAATATGCCCGCAACCAAGTAAACAGCCGCTATTTCAGATCGTTGTGCGACCATGTGGGACCGAAAGAAATAAATGAATTTGACATTATACTGAAGGTAACATCCGGCAATAGCGGTTGGAACCAGTTGAAGCGAGAGCCCAAGAAGCCAACGAACAATGAAGTTCGGGAATATCTTGGACACGTCAAATGGTTGAAGTCCTGGGCCCAGCGATTGCCCGTGATTGATCATCTCCCCGTGGCCAAGTATCGCCAATATGTGCTGGAAGCACGTGCTCTGGACGCTACCGATTTGAAGGATCTGCGGCCTGACAAACGCTACGCCCTGATGATTATCCTGGTACACGCGCAACTGCGCAAAGCGCTGGATGACGCAGCAGATATTTTTATCCGCAAAATTCGCAATCTTCACTCTACTGCCGAAGAAAAACTGAAACAATATCACCTTGATCACCGGCAGCGGACAGAGAAACTCGTCGCACAATTTAGGGATGTATTGCAAGCCTTTCAAAATGCCCATACGGATCAGGAGAGAGGGGCCAATATTGCGGCCGTCATGAGGGGTGAGCCGAAGCAACTCTTGGCCGAATGTGAAGAGCATATGTCTTACGCAGACAATAATTATCTGCCCTTCCTGATGGCATCATATCACCCGCAAAGGCCGCTATTGCTGAATTGTCTCGGCTTGCTGGATTTGGCGTCAACCAGCAGCGACCAGTCGTTGGTTCAGACTATTCGTTTTGTGCTCAAGCATCGACAAAGCCATAAAGCACATCTGGAGATTATAGACGACGAAATCAGTCTAAAATGGCTGCCTGACAAATGGCGCCGGTTAGTAATCAAAAACAGCACCAACCAAATAGTAACCGCAGTGCATCGGAAATATTTTGAGCTTTGTGTATTCACCGAGGTGGTGCAGGAGCTGCAGTCCGGCGACCTGCATGTTAAAGACAGCGATAAGTACAGCGATTACCGGGAACAACTTATCGATTGGGACACCTACCGAGCTCAAGTCGAGGACTATGGTAAGATGCTTGATTTCCCTACCGACTCTGCGGCCTTTGCAGGGCATCTCAAAACCCTGTTGTCGAAAACGGCCTCGCGTGCCGATCACGGCTTCCCCAATAATAACCACGTCGAGATTATCGGTAACGAGATCAGCATACGAAAAAATTCCAAAGAGGAAGAACCTGCTGCCCTGGAGCGAATCGACAAGCTGCTCACTGATAGACTTCCGAAAAAAAACATCCTGGATATTTTGGTGGAGTCGGAACGCTGGCTGAACCTGCACAAGCTATTCGGACCACTATCGGGGTTTGAAGCCAAGATAGACGAACCTCACAAACGCTTTGTAACTACACTCTTTTGTTACGGCTGCAACCTTGGACCCACCCAGACCGCACGATCCGTGAAGGGGCTGAGTCGAAAACAGGTAACCTGGCTGAATCTGCGTCATATTACAGAGGAGCGCTTGGAAAAGGCTATCGCCCAGGTAATCAATGCCTACAACAAATTCCTCTTGCCGAAATACTGGGGCACCGGGAAACATGCTTCCGCCGATGGTACAAAATGGAACCTATATGAGCAGAACCTGCTGTCGGAGTACCATATTCGTTACGGAGGATATGGCGGTATTGGGTATTATCATGTCTCAGACATGTATATCGCCCTTTTCAGCCACTTTATTCCCTGCGGCGTCTACGAAGCAATCCACATCCTTGACGGGCTCATCAAGAACGAATCAGACGTACAGCCTGACACCCTGCACGGTGATACACAGGCCCAGAGCCCGCCCGTGTTTGCATTGGCTTATCTGCTGGGAATCAGTTTGATGCCGCGCATCCGTGGTCTCAAGAAACTTATATTTTATCGCCCTGATAAAAAAAGTCGCTATGAGCACATTGACCCGCTGTTCAGCGAGAGCATCAATTGGCACCTGATTGAGACACACTTGCCCGACATGCTACGCATTGTATTATCAATTAAGGCAGGCACGATCACACCTTCGACCATACTTCGACGGCTGCGAACTGCCAACCGCAAAAATAAACTTTACTTTGCTTTCCGGGAACTCGGACGAGTGGTCCGCACCGTGTTTTTGTTGGATTACATTGGAGATGTCGAGATGCGCAAGACGATACAGTCAGCGACCACCAAGAGTGAAGAGTTCAATCAGTTCATCCAGTCGCTGTTTTTTGGCGGGGAAGGGATTATTGCCGAGAATGTCCGCCACGAACAGCGCAAGGTGGTCAAATACAATCAGTTGGTTGCCAACCTTGTCATTCTCCATAATGTGGAGGCCATGACTCGAGTGTTGAAAGAATTTTCAGAAGAAGGGCTCCCAATTGATGAAGGAATTCTAGGCGGCCTCGCTCCGTACCGCACTCAGCACATAAACCGCTTTGGTGACTACACGTTGGATCTAAACAGGAAAGTGCAGCCGATGAATTATAACACCAGGATTATTTAAACAACTCAACCAGTTAGACTAATATTTGGACTATTTAGAGTCTGTTTATAAACTGAACCGACATATACTACAATAGGTTGAGACGATTTTGGCAAAAAATCAAAACGGAGTAACTGGGGAAAAATGAAGAAGATACTGAATGATCTGAAGCTAAAATTTGAAGCAGCACTTTGGGCCTTAGATCCTGAATTGGCCTTGATAGATACGATATTAGAGGAACATCCAGAGCTGTTTGAGATAGTAGCGGGAGATATTGTAGGGATCGGCAAAGGTAGCGCTACCGGGCGGCAGGATAGTCCGACAGTGGAGCAAGTAGTGAGGGCAGCGTTATACAAAGAGATGAAGAAGCTGAACTATCGAGAGCTTGAGTATGCGCAATATGACTCACGGATCTGCAGCACGTTTATTAAACTTGAGGGGCGCAAGCCGTTATCTTTTGAGGTATTTCACAAATACATTTCACAGATCAAAGTGGAGAGCCTGAAAGAACTGATGGTCTCGATCAACAGGATTATGATGGAAGAGGCCTCAGTAGAAGACGGTAAGAGCGTGCGGATGGACAGCACGGTGGTGGAGAGTAACATTCATTATCCGACGAATAACGAGCTGACATGGGATTGCATAAAGACAGCTCACCGGATCATAAAGCAATTGGAGAAGAGCGGTTGTATAAAGAAAGCCCGAAATTATCAGAAGCAGGCGAAGAAGCACCGGTTTCAGATAAACAACACGAAGAAGAGCGATCAGAGGAAGGAGTTGTTTGAGAAGCAGTTGAAACTGTTACGGAGCAGTATCAACCAGGCGGAGAGGGCAGCAGTTGAGGCAAGCATGACCGGGGATCTCAATGATTGGCTAATCGCACAGCAATTGAAAGACTTAATGCAAAAGATGGAAAAAGTCTATGACATAACGCGTCGACACGAACTATTGGGGGAGAGCGTGCCCAATGCTGAGAAAATATTTTCGATATATGAAGAGCACACCGACATAATCGTGAAGGGCAAGCGGGAAGCAGAGTTTGGGCACAAGGTAAATCTGACGACGGGTAGGAGCAATATCATACTGGACGTTGAGATAGTGAAGGGCAACCCCGCGGATTCGCAGTTATATGCGGGGGCGTTGGAGCGGATAGGGATAGATTATGGAATAATGCCACGTGATGTGGTCACCGATGGTGGATACGCATCACTTAAAAACCAAGAGACCGCGAAAGGTAACGGGGTAGTCAATATTGTGTTCAACAAGATCGTAGGGTCGTTGAAGAATATAGTGACGAGTGGCAATATGGAGACACGCCTGAAGAAATGGCGAAGCGGGATCGAGGCAGTGATCTCCAACTTCAAGCGTGGATGCGGCATGCACCGTTGTGAATGGAAGGGCAGAGAGCATTTTGATGCAAAGGTTTTGTGGAGCGTTATTGCCTATAACATACGAGTGATTACAAGTTTGCTGTTGCCGAAGCTTCAGTAGCTGCGGCGTGAGCGGGAGAACTAAAGCATGATTGGAGAAGTGCGCCCAAAAAGCGGAAAAATTAGCGCAAAGGCCTACGACAGTGATCCGATGAATCTATGCAACTGCGAAGAATGCGGAAAGAATGTCTGAACCCTGCGCCCCCGCTAAAAATTACGCGGTTTATAAACAGACTCTA
>PMYY01000100.1:166-4487 GCA_003170655.1 Nitrospiraceae bacterium | reverse complement strand
CCCGACATGCTGAAGCTACTGGGTATGATCATCAGGGATAAAACTCAGTACGAAACCATTACTACCAACAACCCTGCCGAGGCGCTGGACTTGGTGAAGCGGGGCGGTTATGACCTTGTAATAACGGACCTTAAGATGCCGGGGCTCGATGGTGTTGAGATGCTCGAGGCTGTCAAAAAATACGACGCAGACATACCGGTCATAATAATAACTGCCTACGGCACCGTCGAGACCGCCGAAGAATCGCTGCGAAAAGGCGCCTTCGACTTTATCACCAAACCTTTCCGAAAAGAACAGATACTCTTTACAATCGAAAAAGCGATGAGCTGGCTGAGACTGCAGAGAGAGAACAAGAAACTGAAAGAGCAGCTTGGGAGCTGAGGTCGTTAAGTCTTGAAATAGTAGTCAGGCCGGCCCTTTGATTGTGTGTCCGGATGCGGTTGCCTAAACTAGCGTGTCAGTAGTGGGTCGCTCCCCTCCAGCATATGACTGGAGTTCTGGCTCTCTTGCATTCGAGTCCATGACAGTGCAACTCAGGATGCCGAAAAAAAATGAAAACACCGAACAAATCCAACAAAGCTGTTCGGATAATTAGAGCTGTCAATTTCATGCGCGATCGTCTGCGGAATCGCACATGATATTGCAGTTTTCAGTATTGCCTGCATCTTTTTTAGACTATTTTGCCTGTTTGCGGATGTATTTCTTCACGAAGTCCTGAATGTAGAAATCGGTGATGGTGTCGTTGTACATGACCATGTCCAGCTGTTTAGTATAGGCGGTAAACCGCCCGAGTATTTCCAGTTTTTCTTCTATCATATTTTTTTTATATTTAGTGATCATGGCGTCGACCACGTCGTCCACGACCTTGACTCTGAAATCCATTGTTTTCAATATTTCAGAAATGAGCCTGACCCTTCGTAACCTTCTATCGGCTGCAGCGCCTCCGCCCTTGAAGAAGAAGCGTATGTAGTTGTCGTTGAGATTGTCTCCGGCGAAGGCCTCGACCGTCGACAAGTGATATCCTAGCCGCAGGAGGAAGTTCATGTAATGCTCCGAGATGAAGGAGAAGCTCTTCTCGCCAGTCCTTTGCAATTCCTCTTCGGGGATGGTCGCTGTGTGTGCCAGCATCCCTAGAAAGCCGCCTGCGTCGACAGGCTTGGCCTGTGGCCAGTTTGACGCTACAAGGCCGCGGAAGAAGGCCATGAGCGGCTCAGAAGCCAAATGCTCGGGGTTGAGCACCTTCGGGGCATCTTCTTTGATACCGCCTCCTAAATCGATCAGATATGAGACGAGAGGGATGCCCGCAATAAGTTTTCTCGTTTCCCCTATCTCATCCGACGGGGTCGATGTGATCCGGAACATTTCTCGCATTGCCATTTCGTGGCTGAAGCGCGTGATGTCGTGAAAGGTCTCGCATGCATCGGCCCTGAAGTTGGCGCCTTCCGGGTCGATAAGATTCAGCGGTACTATCCATTTAAGGATTTTCTGGAGGGTCTTGAAGATGAGAGTGTCCTTGAAGGGTTCCTCCTTCTTCTCGGCAAATTCGATCAACTCGGCAACCCTGCCTTCATACACATTACAGTTGTAAGCGTCAACAGTTATTTCCTGGCCGTCTTTCAGCTTTGTGGTTGCTGATTCGGTGTCGAGGATCGCCGGCACCTGGAATTCGCGTGCCAGCGATGCCATGTGACCGGTGGCGCCCCCGAAATCGGTGACTATGGCGCTGGCTCTGTTCATCACTGAGACGTATTTGGGAGAGGTGTGTTTCGCTACGAGCACAGCCCCATCCGGAAAGTCTGCAAGGTCTGCGTCGGACCTGATCATGTGCACCTTGCCGTACCCGATACCCTTACAGGCGATGATTCCCTTGTCGATCAGGATTTCGTGCCCTGGCACCCTGGTAGGGATAGATCGAGGGGTCTCCTTTTCTATGATCTTCAGGGGCCGCGCCTGAAGAATATATGAATTTCCGAGGCTGTCGATCGCCCATTCTATGTCCTGAGGGCAGTTATAGTGCCTTTCTATCGAGAGAGCATAGCCTGCAAGGATCTTTATCTCAGAATCGCTCACACTCTGTCCGGTAGAGGCATCAGTCACATCAATCTCTTCAGTTGAGCCACCGGCCGAGCATCTGATCATGGTCTTCTGGGAATGGAGGTCCCTCCGCATGATCTCAAGGCCTTTGTCTCTTGAGACCCTGTACGTTTCCGGTGTCATCGTACCGTCGACAACACATTTGCCCAGACCGCGCACAGAGCTGACCATGACATCGCTCGATTTGGGATTGTTTGGATCACGCGAATAGATTACGCCAGCCGCCTTTGCATCAATCATCCTTAGGACGCCTACTGACATGACCATGTCACTTTCGTTAAGGCCTTTGGTCTTGAAATAGAAGAGGGCCCTCGATGTAAAAAGGCTTGCGACGACTTCTTTGTATCTTTGGAGTATCTGTTCCGGAGGCACGTTCAGAAAAGTGGCGTATTGGCCCGCAAAACTGAATTCACCATCCTCCTGAAGAGCGCTGCTTCTGACAGAAAACATGGGGGACACAACAGTTTCTTCAGTGGTCGACGGGTGACTGAGCATGTCCACGACAGCCTTATCCACGGCATCTGCAAGATCACCAGGTACTTCTGCAGAAGAGATCATGTCCTGTATTTCCGCAGTCGCACTGTTCAATTGCGCAAGGTCTTCAGGAGAAAGCCAGTTCAGCATTCCGCTTATTCTTCCGTGCAGAGCGTTATGATCGATAAATTTCTTGAAGGCGTAGGTGCTAATGGCGAAGCCCTCCGGCGTCGGTAAATGGATACGATTCCGTACCTCTCCCAGATTAGCGTTCTTGCCTCCTAGTCGGTCGATCATATCACCGGTGACCTGGCCGTAAGACACGGTATAACTGCATACTGGGATTTCGCGCTTCCTGGAAAGGAGTTCTTCTATGCCGGAGCTAATTCGGGCGTATCGATCATATAATGGAGAGTATCTGTTTCCGGATATCTCGTTGAGGCGGTCTATGATCTCATGTATGCCGCCAGCAACGGATTCAGTCATTTTCTCTATGTACTGGCGGTCGAAAAGAAATTCTCCGGATCGCTTCTCCTCCATGTCTGCCATTAGTTCGAGGACGTCATTATTTTTGGCAAGGAGCCGGTGGAAGGCGGCATACTTCGTGCGGAAGGCCTCGCGACGTGCTTCGTCGCGGGAGACTGTCCCGGTTTTCTTCTTGAAGATATTCGGAAATATCATTTCTTAATTATACCATTTGAAAAAGGTTGACGAGAGGAATATTATTACTGATAATAGAAAATCGACTGAATAAAACTATATTGCGGAGGCACGTGAATGGCTGACGGCATAAAAATCAGGGAGCTGATGATAAATATCTTCGATTATCCGCATGTCCCTTACTGGTTCTCTATCGAGCAGGCAGTCCAGCTCATGAGAATGGCTTTTGCAGGCAGGGAACGCCCGGAGCCTGTTGTGATACTCGTCTTTGATGAGAAGTATAACCTTGTCGGCACACTTGGACGCAATGACTTGTTAAGGGGCTTGGGCCCTGAGGTCATCACTATGCCGGATACTCAAGCTTCTCTTCAACAGACGGACGATACCGGCGCGGCGCTTTTATGGGACAAGCAATTCATCGCCGATGCGAAGACAAAGGCTGAAAAACCTGTGAGCGAGGCTATGGCTCCCGTTAGGTATTTTATCGGGCCGGACGAAGAGATAACGAGTGCCGCATACACGATGCTGCGCCATAATCTTCAGATACTGCCGGTGCTGGAAGGGAAAAAGCAATTGCTGGGAATTATAAGGATGTCGGAGGTATTCGAAGCACTCACGGCAGCCGTTGAGGGTGACTGAAACTCTCTATTTATCCCCCTCATTGAGGCCGCTTTTCCGGGTGGCCTCTCCAATTTTCTCGATCAGTCTGTTTATGTCGACCGGCTTCTCCATGAAGTCCATTGCGCCTTCTTTCATAACCTCGACCGTGGCCTGAATGCTGCCTTGGCCAGTGAGTATGATGACCTGAAGCGCGGGCTTTGCCTTTTTCATCTCCCGCAATACTTCGATCCCGCCCATGCCGGGCATGGATAAGTCGAGAAGGACGGCGTCGAAATCCTTTTCCTGTGCTAGTTTCAACGCCGCCTCTCCGCTTGTAGCTGTATCTACAGTAAAACCACGCACCCGCAGGCGCTCGGCCAGTATCTCGACAAACCTGGCTTCGTCGTCTACCAACAGGACATTTGCTTTAAGCTCATCCGCCATGGCGCCTCGTAATGCTCAATGTAAATTTATTCCTCTTCCTTGATGATCT
>PMYY01000100.1:0-153 GCA_003170655.1 Nitrospiraceae bacterium | reverse complement strand
GCCTCTTCTTCGTCTTTTTCTGTTCCGTGCCCGGTAAGAATTATAACCTGCATATTCGGATAGGCTTTTCTAATTTCCTTGAGCACATCCATTCCGTGAAGGCCCGGCATTTTCAGGTCGAGGACCATGACATCCGGTTCTTCCGACTTTACC